>PLDT01000653.1:497-6713 GCA_003136255.1 Actinomycetota bacterium | reverse complement strand
TCCAGCTCACCCACGGGATGGGCGAGCACGCGCGGCGCTACGACTACGTGGCCCGGGCCCTGAACGACGCCGGTTTCGCCGTCTACGCCCAGGATCACCGCGGGCACGGGGGCAGCGGCGACCCCGAGGCACTCGGTGACATGGGCCCGGGCAGCTGGCCGGCTTTGGTCGACGACGTCGGCCTGCTCTCCGCCCACATCCGAGCAGAACACCCCGGCCTGCCGCTGATCCTGCTCGGACACAGCATGGGGTCGTTCGCCGTGCAGCAGTACCTGCTCGATCACAGCGCCGATGTCGACGGCGCCGTGCTGACCGGCACCGCGGCGATCGACGTGCTGGAGCCGGCCCTGGACCTAGACCAGCCACTGGACCTGGCCATCTTCAACGCGGCGTTCCAGCCCGCCCGTACCGACTACGACTGGCTATCCCGCGACGAGACGATCGTCGACGCCTACGTCGCCGATCCGTACTGCGGCTTCGGGATCGATCCCGCGTCCGCCAAGCTGATGTTCCTCGGCGCCCGCCGGGTCGCCGACCCGGCCCAGGTCGCGGCCATCACACCGGGCCTGCCGCTCTACATCGCCGTCGGCGAGGCCGACCCGGTCAACGGCGGCCTAGGGCTGCTCACCCCGCTGACCGACCGGTACGCGGCCGCGGGCCTGACCGACGTGACGGTCCGTACCTATCCCGGCGCCCGCCACGAGGTGCTGAACGAGACCAACCGGGACCAGATCATCGGCGAGCTCATCAGTTGGATCAACCGCGTCCTGGCCAGCACCCGTGAGGGCAGCTAAGCCGGGGCAAGGGCCGCACCAGGGTCTATGAACGGCTAGGGCAGCTCGCCGATACCGGACGAGACGGACCAACACCAACCGCCACCAGGGAAAGGGCTGATGCCAGACGATCCGACCCGCCAATGACCGGCTCCGGCACCGACTGAAAGAACGAGCGATGAAGGACCAGTCGCGTAAGCGCGCGGCGGCGGAGACAATCACCAGGTTTGTCTCCGAACCCATCGCCGGTGGCCAGCCCGGGCTCGGGTTGCTGGCCCGGCTCAGAGATACCCGGTCGCTGAGAGCAGAGCGCGGGAGAATCGGCTGAGCTCCAGCCGGGGAAGTTGTTCGGGGGCGAACCAGGCGATGTCGGTGAGCTCGTCGTCGCTGACGGCCGGGGAACCATCGATGATCGCGGCCTCGTACACCGCGGTGACGTAGGCGGTACGGTCCCCGTTCGGATAGCTGACCTGGTAGTCGGGGCCGCCGAGGACGTCCAGCAGGCGCCTCAGCCGGACGTCGACGCCGATCTCTTCACGGGTCTCGCGGACCGCCGCCTGGGCCGGGGACTCGCCGGGCTCAACGGCACCGCCGAGCACGGCCCATCCGTCGTCGTGACCAGCGTGCCGGACGAGTAGCAGCCGCCCGGCCTGGTCAACGGGGAGCACCGAGACCGCCGGGAGCAGCAGCAGGTCGTGTCCGACGGCCGCCCGCAGCCGCACGATATGCGCCGGGATGCTCATCTGGGCACCGTTCCCAGACCTGAGCATGGCCAAGCGCGCCAGATCGCGTCAACGGGATTCAGGGGGCGCGCGGCCGACACGGAGGCTGGGATGGTATGAGGGTGCGGACAGTGTCCCGCGTGGGAGGAGAGCACAATGCCAGGGCAGATTCCAGCCGGTGACATCCATCACCTGCGGCTTACGGTGACTGACGTCCGGCGCAGCCGGGAGTTCTATACGAGCCTGCTCGGCTTTCAGGTGGCGGCGGAGTCGCCCCCGCCCGACGACCCGGCGGCGGACCAGGTGTTCGCCATCTTGTTCGGCGGCGTGGTGATGGTCCGCGGCAACCTGATTATGGGGCTGCGGCCGATGGCGCCCGCCGGAGACCATTTCGACCCGGACCGGGTCGGTCTTGACCATCTCAGCTTGGGCGTGGCCAGCCGGGAGGATCTCGAGCAGGCGGCCACGCTGTTCGATGAGCGCGGCGTGACTCATGGCGTGATCACGCGCCTGCCGTCGTTCGGTATCGACGTCCTGTCTTTCGAAGACCCCGACGGCATCCAGCTGGAGCTCACCGCGCCGGTAGCGCCGGCCGACGGCGGCTAGTGACGCCTCGGGCCAGGATCCGTCTCGCGCTCATCAGGCAGGCCGTGCGGGACGCGCATCCGCCACGCGTCGGTCACGAGCTCGGTCAGGCGTTCGACATCCACCTCCGCCAGGCGCAGCATCACCAGCGGCCAGCCGTCGTACCCGGACACGGTGAAGAAGACCTCGGGCTCCCCTAGGAGCAGAGCCTGCTTCTCGGCCTCGTCGCCGACGAACAGCACCGCGATGTCGGTCCGGATGACCCGGCGCTGGCCATGGCGGCGTTCGGGGTAGGACCAGACGAAGCCCTTGCCGCCGACCCGGAAGTCGAAGCCGTCACTGTCGATCTCCTCCACGTTGGGCAGGGCCAGCGCGAGACGCCGCACGTCATCGGCGTCGGCCATCGTGTTTCTCCTCCGATCGCTCCGTCAGCAGCCGACTAACCTTTGCCTGGGTTGAAGATCTCGCGCGGATCCAGCGCGTGGCGGACGGCCGACTGCAGCGCCAGCGCTCCCGGGTCGAGCTCACGACGCATGCCATCGCGCTTGAGGATCCCGATGCCGTGCTCGCCGGTGACCGTGCCGCCGAGGGCGATCGCCGCGTCGAGCAGTTCCTCGAACGCCGCCTGGGCCGCGAGCCGGGCGGCTTCGTCACCAGCCTGGGTGACCAGCAGCGGATGCAGGTTCCCGTCCCCGGCGTGCGCGATCGTCGCGATCCGCACTCCGTGCCGCGCGCCGATCTGGTTGACCTGTTCCAGCATCGCGGGAACCTGGGAGCGCGGGACGCAGACATCCTCGGTGAGTACCGGGCCGAGCCGTTCGAGCGCCGGGTAGGCCAGCCGCCGGGCCTCGAACAGCGCCTCGGCTTCCGTGTCGTCGGTCGACTGCTCCACCCACATCGCTCCGGCGTCGGTCATGGCGGCGGCGATGTCCGCCGCCTCGGCGGCACCCGACTCCCCCGGCGTGTCGACACGGGCCAGCAGCAGCGCCGCGGCGTCCGCCCCGATGCCCATGTGCTTCCACTCCTCCACTGCCTCCAGGCAGGCCCGGTCGAGGAGCTCGAGGACCGCGGGGGTCAGCCCGCGCCGGGCGATCTGAGCTCCGGCCTGACCGGACGTGACCAGATCGGCGAAGGCGCCGACCACGGTGCGCGGCGTGCCGGCCCGGGCGGGCCGCAGCCGCAGCGTCACCTCGGTCACCACGCCGAGCGTGCCCTCGGATCCGACGAACAGCCCGACCAGGTCGAGGCCTGCGACGCCCTTGGTGGTGCGCCGCCCGAGGCGTACCGCCTCGCCGTACGCGACGGGGCCGCCTACGACGGCGCGCAGGCCCAGCACGTAGTCGCGAGTCACGCCGTACTTCAGGCAGCACAGGCCGCCCGCGTTGGTGGCGACGTTGCCGCCGATCGTGGACCACTCGGCGCTGGCCGGGTCCGGCGGGTACCACAGGCCGCGCTCGGCCACGGCGGCCTTGAGGTCATTGTTGATCACGCCCGGCTGCACGACGGCCACCAGGTTGTCCGGGTCGATTTCGAGGATCTGGTTCATCGCGGACAGGTCGAGGATGACGCAGCCGCCGACCGCGTTGGCGCCACCTGACAAGCCGGTGCCCGCCCCGCGCGGGACGACCGGGGCACCGAGTTCGGCGCAGACGCGCACCACGTGCTGGACCTCGGCCTCCGAGCGGGCCCGGACACCGACGGCGGCCTGCCCGGCCGGTGCCCACTCTGCGTGGTCGAGCGAGATGGCGGCGAGTACGTCGGGGTCGACCACGAGACGTTCGACTGGGAGCCCGCGGCTCAGCGCCTCGATGAGAACGCTGGGGTTCACCTTCAGCTCGGGCTGGTACGCAAGATCCATGCTAGAACCCTAAGTTCTGATCGGCCGGGCTGCCATCTCGGTAAGAGAAAGCGGTTCAGGTGGGGACGTCCTGAGCGGCCGACCGGGCTTCCAGGAGCTGGCCGAGGACGACCGCCGCATCCAGCGGGTGGGTGATGGGCCCCCACCGTGCGCCGCACAGGCCAGCGAGCTGGGCCGCTTGCTCGTGATCGTCGGCCGGAGCCAGGATGATCAGCTCCGGCAGGCCGCAGGCGGTCTCGATGGTGTCGTCCTCATCGGTACCGCGGCAGTCGGACAGCAAGATGACGACCCGGCGGCGGGCCCGGGCCGTGGCCAGTTGCTCGCCCGCGGCCTTCAGCGCGCCCGCCAGCCTGGTCACGCCGTGGCCACGGAGCCCGAGCAGCCGCTCGGCCACCACCGCGGGCGCGGTATCGCTGGCCAGAGGCTTGATGACCTCGACGGTCGCGGCGAAAGACAGGACGGCGTGCTCCTGCGGGGCACGCAGCGCGCAGGCGGCGGCGACGGTCGCCGCGGCCGCCAGCCGCGCGCCGCTCATCGAGCCGGACCGGTCGACCACGACCGCGAAGGCGGTGCGCGGCCGAGCCCAGTGCACGGTGGTCAGGTCGTCGTGCCCGACCGGCCGGGCTTCGGCCCGCGCGGCCGAAACGCCGTCGATCGAGGCGTCGATGTCCAGGTCACCGTCGAGGGCACCGCGAGCGGGCCGCAGCCGGGAGATCCCGCGCATCGAGGGGCGCCCGGCCCGGGCCCGGTCGAGCACGATCTGCGAGCTGAGCCGGATCGCGGCGGCCCGCAGACGTTCGTCGGTGGCCGTGGTCATAAGCGCAAGCAACTCGAACGCGCTCGGGTCCCCGGCCAGCGCCCGGCTCACGGCTTCCTGGTCGAGCACCCCGACCTCGGGGCTGAGCTCGGCGAAGCGGGAGTGACGGGCCAGCTCATGCCGCCCCACGGTCTGGCCCGTACGCCGTCCCGACTTGGGCGGCGGCCGGCGCGGCCCGCCGGCCGCCGGAGCGGTCGGCGGGCCGGTCATTCCCCCGGGCTGGCGTCGCCTCCCGCCGAGTCAGGGCCGGCGGCCCGCACGCTCCGGAAGATCTCCTCGATAACCTGGTCGGCGGACCGCCGACAGGATTCGTGCCGGCGGACGCGGCCAGACAAGGTGGTCAGGGCAGCGTCCAGCCCGGCCTGCCAGTCGTCGGCCGGGACGGCGCGGATGTCGGCCAGCTCGGGAACCAGCCGGGCGTAGTCGATGGCGCCGCGGACCGAGGCGCCCGAGCGGAGGTCGGGGTGCTCGCGGGTGGCACGGGTGAGCGTCACGGCCTCGGCGACCAAAGCCGGCTTGGCGTGCTCGGCCGAGAGCCGCACGATCTGACGCTCCTGCTCGGCGTCCTGGTACCCGACCGAGATCCGGCACGTCCGGTCGTAAAGCGCCATCGACAGCCGCGACGTCCCCACCGAGTCGTACGGGTTCATCGCCGCGACGAGCCGGAAGCCCGGGTCCGCGGCGATCCGCCCGAACCGTGGCACGTTGATCTCACCTTCGGACATCACGGTGAGCAGGACGTTGATCGTTTCCTCCGGAACCCGGTTGAGCTCCTCGACGTAGAGCAGGCCGCCGTCGCGCATGGCCCGGACCAGCGGACCGTCGGAGAAGTTCTCGGGCCGGTAGCCCTGCTCCAGGACCAGCGCCGGGTCGAAGGATCCGATCAGGCGGGCCGGGGTCAGCTCGGCGCTCCCCTCGACCAGGACGAACTCGGTATGCCGGGACTCGGCGACCTGCCGGAGCAGGGTGGACTTGCCCGTGCCGGGCGGTCCCTCGATCAGGATGTGGGCGCCGGAAGCGAGCGCGGCTTGGACCAGCTCCAGCTCGCGCCGGCGCCCGACAACCTGGATCGGCACGAGGTGGTCAGTGCTCGTGGACCACGATGCCGCGGATGTTCTTGCCGGCCAGCAGGTCCTCATAGCCCTCGTTGATCTGATCCAGCGTGTAGGTCCTGGTGATGATCTCGTCGAGCTTGAGGTCGCCGGCCTGGTACAGGCCAAGGATCTTGGGGATGTCGGTGGTCGGGTTGCAGTCACCGAACAGGCTGCCCTTCACCGTCTTACGGAACAGCGTCAAGATGGTCCCGGGTAGCTGGATGCTGGGCTCCAGCAGCTTGTTCAGCCCGGTCAGCACGACGATGCCGTCCTTGCCGACCGCGTTGAACCCCGCCCCCACAACCTCGGCGGTCATGAGGCCGACGGTGAGGATGGCCGAGTCGGCGCCCTGGCCCCTGGTCATCTG
>PLDT01000653.1:0-454 GCA_003136255.1 Actinomycetota bacterium | reverse complement strand
CAGCCGACGAGTACGGCCTTGTCCAGCGGCAGGTCGTCATCGACCTTGACCGCCGAGTTCTGGTGGATGACGGCGTACTGGCTGAAGGTGCCGAGGATGCACATGGCGCCGTACTGGCCGCGAGGGCCGGTGAACGGGAAGTGCTCGCCGGGCAGGTAGCCCTCTAGGATCGTCGCGCCCCAGTCGCAGATCGACTGGCGTCCGGTGGCGCAGTAGCGGCAGATGCCGCAGTTGGGGATGAAAGAGCAGACGACGTGGTCACCGGGCTTCACCCGCGTCACGCCCGGACCCACCTCCTCGATGATCCCGGCGCCCTCGTGGCCGAGCACCATCGGCAGGCGTGCCTCGAGGTCCCCGTGCGCGACGTGGATGTCGGAGTGGCACAGGCCCGCGTACAGGAAGCGGATCAGGACCTCGCCGTCCCGCGGCCGGTCCAGGTCGAGCTCCTCGATCT
>PLDT01000121.1:0-10601 GCA_003136255.1 Actinomycetota bacterium | reverse complement strand
AGCTCGTCGCGGAGCTGGTGCTTGAAGGCGCGGATCGCGGCCTCGTGACGCTTGTAGAACGTCCACTGCCCGACTCGTTTGGAGGTGACCAGCCCGGCCCGCGCGAGCGCTTGCAGGTGCGCGGTGGCGGTGGGCTGGGTGACGCCCAGCTTGTCGGCGATGAAGATCACGCAGACGCCGTCATCGACGAGGTCTCCGTCGCGCTGGGGCGGGAAATTCGCCACGGGGTCGCGGAGCCATTCGAGGATCTGCAGGCGCTTGGGACTGGCCAGGGCCCGGAACACCTCGGCGACGGCGACCACGGGCGGGGGCGCCGGGGTTGTCATCGCACCGTCCTGGGGGCCATCATATAGCGGATTAACTATATCCCTTACTCGCTTGGAGTGTACCGGATGACGGCCCAGGCCGGAGTTATCCCCAACCCCGAAGGCCGGTTCCGGGCCTAACTATGAACCGGCGGGACTATCAACCGGTGGGCTCGGTCCCCCGGGATCCTCGGGCGAGTCCGGATGGCGTTCGGCCGATTTCTGGTGATCCTGGTGTGATCCGGGGCGGGCCAGCATGGTGGAGACCGCCGCGCGCATCGCCTTCAGGCCCGCCCCGCGGGGGACCTTGAGCGAGACGTAGGCGGCGGCGCCCGCGGGGATGGGCAGCCAGAAGTTGACTAGCCGCCAGCCCAGTACGCCGAGCGTGGCTACGCTGCGGGTGACGCCGAAGCTGACCAGCAGCAGCGGGGCGATCGAGTCGATGATGCCCAGCCCGCCGGGCGACACGGGCAGGACGCCGGCCACGTTGGCGATCCCGTAGGCGGCGAACAGCTCGACCGGATTGACGAAACGGCCGAAGGCGGCCACGAAGCACCACAGCGACGCGGCATCCAGCAGCCAGTTGAGCGCCGCCCACGTCAGCGACCAGACCAGGACATGCCGGTCGCGGGCCAGCGCGGATAGTGAGGCCGCGACCTCGCGGAAGGCCCGTTCCAGGCCCTCCCCGGTCAGGCCGGGTATCCGGTCGCCGACCACGTGCAGGATGCGGGACGCGCGCTGAGTCCCACGGGTAATGCCGAAGAACAGGAGCGCGACCGCGAGCAGTACCACGGCGCCGAGGATGGCCACGGTCACGTAGATCGGGTGGAAGCCGGCCAGCGGGATGGAGATGACCAGCGACAGCCACAGCAGGACGTTCAGCATCACGGTCGAGCCCAGGCCCTTGGTCGCCATCATCACCCCGGCGTCGTTGCCCTTGATGCCCTCGGCGGTGAACAGGCGGTAGCCGATCCCGGCGCTGCCCAACGTCCCGGCCGGGATGACGTGCGCCACCGCCGCGGCGGCCAGATCGATGCGGAACAGCCGGGACAGGCCGGGGTTGACCGAGCCCGGCGGCAGCAGGGCCCGGGTCAGCAGGCCGTAGCAGAACAGGCTCGCGCCCTCCAGCACCAGGCCCGCGACCAGCCAGCCCGGGTTCACCTGGCCGAGCAGGTGCAGGTCCTTGCTGGCCCCGACGAGCTCGGGCACGACCAGGTACTCGATGACCAGCAGCAGGACGAAGATGACGATGCCGCGGCGCAGCGGCTTGAGCACGAACGGCAGCCATTGCCGCCACTGCCGCCACCAGCCGCGCCAGTTCCGCCGTGGGCGTGGATCGGCCTCGGGCTGCTGGTCGGCCTGGGCCTGGTCAGTCCGCATGGGAAAGCTCCTACCCGGCTGCCCGGCAAGCACGCGGCCGAAGGCTATCCTGCGAAAACAAACTCCGGGAAGGGAGCGGTCGTGGCTGACGCGGCGCATACGGCTCGTGCCATGTGGACCTTGTTCGAGCCCGTCCACGCGGTGACCTATTTCGCGCCGGAGGCCCGCGCGGCCTTCGAGGAGGCGGGGCTGCGAGGGTACTGGCGCGGCTATTTCGCCGGCCGGGCCGCACCGCTCGGCCCGGCCGAGGCGGCGGTGGTGACCGCCTCGTTCTTCAACTTCTCCCCCGCCTTCGTAGGCCGGGCGGTCCCGGCGGTCTGGGAACTGATCACACCGCAGGACGCGCTGGCGGCCCGGCTGGCCGGGGCGGTCGCCGCGCTGCGCGTTCTGCTAGCCGGCCGGGAAGCCGAGGCAGCACAGACCGCCGACCTGCTCTGGCTGGCGATCGCCGAGCTGGACTTCTCGGGCCGGGTGCTGGCCGCGGCCAACGCCGCCCTGCCGGTACCCGACGGTGAATCCGCGGGCCTGGCCCGGCTCTGGCAGGCCGCCACCTTGCTGCGCGAGCACCGGGGCGACGGGCACTTCGCCGCCCTGGCCGCGGCCGACATCGACGGCTGCGAGGCGGTGGCGTTGCGGTCCTGCATGGACCTGCGGCGGGAGAACCTGCAGCCGGTCCGGGGCTGGACCGACGAGGCGTGGGACAACGCACTCGCGAGGCTAGCCAACCGCGGATGGGTCGGCGCCGACGGCCAGCTAACCAGCGCGGGCCAGGCCGCGCACGACGCGGTGGAGATCGCCACCGACTGGGCCGCGGCCCGGCCGTGGGCCCGGCTCGCCCCGGAGACGACGGCGGGCATCGCCGAGGCGCTCACCCCAGTCGCGCAGGCCTGCGCGGCGGTCCTGCCCTACCCCAGCCCCATCGGCGTCCCGGCTCCCGGCGCCGCATAGCCGGCGCCGCAGGCGAAGGCGCTGCGGGCTAAGCGGAGCGCGACCTAGTGCCGAGGGCCAGCAGCCGCTCGCCCCAGATGGTCAGCGCCCGCGTGTCGGCCGGGCAGGCCAGCAGGCGGTGCCGGTCGCGCAGCGCGAGCACGATATACAGCGTGGTGCGCTCATCGACGTCCTGGTAGCGCGCCGCGCGCAACAACAGGTCACATGCGGCGTCAAGGTCGTCGGGATCAGAGGGCTCGGCCTTCGGCCGCGAGTCGCGGTAGCGGTCGTAACTCAGCCGTCCGACCGTGAGCGCCACCTCCGCCCAGGCCGGATCGCCGGGCGGCAGCTCGTAGAGCAGCGCGCCGCTGACCGCGATGGCCTCGCTTCGGTCGGCGCGGACGGCCGCGACCACGGCTGGATCGTCGTGGCCCAGTCGCTCCGCGGCCACGTCGATGCGGCGATCCAGGAGGGTGCAGAGCAGGGCGCGAGCCTCAGCGATGAGCGGAGATGCTTCGCCGGATCCGTCGCCGGCCTTGGCCCGCAGCAGTGCGGCCAGGGCCGCGCGAGCGCGCTCGATGGCCGCGTCGAGATCCGCGCCGCCCGGCGCCGCCGGGTCGGCGCTTTCCCCCGCGCCTAGCGCCCTTCGTAGATTAGCCAGGTGACGGCCGGCTCCGTCAGGGTCATACTCGGCCGTCACCTGGGTCCTGAACATCACGGGCACCAGCGGCCGTGACGAGCTATCGGCGTGCGATGAATGGCTGGTTGCAGCCGGGAATTCATGTGGGCCCCCCACGGGCTAAAGACGACGATCGACAATCACCCGCGCAGGCGGGCTATGGCCGTGATTAGCGAATACGCATTAATAAGCAGCGCAATTGAACTGATCGTGCTTGCGACGTACGCGCCGACCACAGCCGGGTGCGCTGCGAGTACCTGTCTCCCTACAGGGACGAGCGCACATGTGCGGGCGATGCGACCACGCATCGCGTGACCCTAAATCGTATCCATCCCGCATGACCCTCCCGCCGGCCTCAGCGCTCGCCCCGATGGCTCCCGCATCGACCTGGCGGCTCCTCCCCTCATCCACCCCTCATGGCCCACCCGGGCGAGGCGCAGCCCGGATCCCATGAACACGCGACTGATGTTAATGTAGCTCGATTAACGATGTCTATCAATACAGGATTTACGTAGATAAATATCCGGTATACATCGGGGGCGAAGGCTAGGCGGCCGAGGGTGGGAGGGTACTCATCGCGGCTACCAGCCGGGCGGCGAGGGGTGGCAGCGTATCTAGGGAGGCTAGTAGCCGGGCGGCCGGGGTGAGCGGCCGAGGAGTTCCGCGGCGGCGGAACCGAACGCGGTGGCGGGCGGATAGGCGGCACACGCGGACCGCCAGCGGGCACGCAGCGAGCCGACGATCTGATCCGGGAGGGCCCGGGCCGCGTCGCCGCCGGTCAGGATCTCGAGCGGCCCCCGCACGTACACCTCGGCCAGGGTGGGCAGGTCGACGAACTCGGGGGCCGGATCCGAGCCGCCGGGCAGCCGGGTGGCCCGCTCGATCAGTCCGGCGCCGAGTTGCCACACCGCGTGGCCTTCCTCGGCCAGGATGCACTCGACAGCGGCCAGGACCTCGACCGCCATCGCGTACGACTCAGCGATCAGCAGCCCGGTGCCGAACTCCGCCGGGCTTGGCGCCGCCGGGCCGAGCGCGGTCAGCGCGCCCAGATGGTCAAGGTGCGCTCCTTCGTGGATGCCGCGCCAGATCTGCTGCGCGAGCGGGGAAGCGGTGGACGGGACCTCGGCCACCGCGGGACGGGGTCCGGGCCGTCCGGGCAGGCACATCCAGGTCCGCCGGGCCAGGAACCGGTTCACCGGCAGGCGCACGGTGACGTGCGCGTCGCTCGGCGAAGGCCGGTACCGCGCGCCCCAGGCCAGCTGGCGCGCGCTGCTCAGCGGGCACGAGGCGGCCCAGGGGAGCCCGGCGCCGGTCGTCATGAGGTCCTCGCCGAAGCGCGTCAGCAGATCGGCCGCCTGCCAGATGAACCGCCCGACGCCCCGGACCGGGCCGGGCACCAGGCGAGCGTCCGGATACCACGGCGGGACCGGGCCGGCGAGCTTGCGCAGCCGGCGGAGCCGGGCCGCGTGCTGCCCGCCGGAAACGATGGGCACGGCGCGGACGACCTCATCGAGACCGCCGAAGGCGCCGGACAAGTCCAGTGCGGACCCGAGGGACCGACCGGACAAGTCCCGTGCGGACCGCGGCGGCCGAGCGGGCGCGGGGTCGTCCAGCGCGAGACAGCCGACCGCCACATCGGCCCATCCCCGGACGGCCCATGCGGCCGCCTCCGCGTTGACGGCGGGCACCTCGACCGCCGCGTTCGCCGCGGCGATCGCCCACGCATACGCGGCGGACGCCGCGACATGCGTCGGCCCGGGGGCGTCATCCCCCGGGCCGGGCATCTCACTACCCATCGGGCATGGACGTGGCTCCGAAGCTCGCGCTTCCGGTACGGCGTCTACGGCGTCCGCGCGAACCGGAGCTAGTACCTAAACCAACACCAACGAATCATATGGGGTTTAGGTAAGTAAATACGGCAAACTCATTCTCAGGTTTACCGTCTATCATTATGATCTTGACGCTGGCCAGCCGGGCGAGAGGAGCGAGCGTTGGCGACGCAGGATGAGCGGCTCGCGGCCATCGCCGAGGCGGCCGCCACCGTGCTGCGCCGAACTCCTTATCACGCGGTCCGCGCCGGAGACGTGGCCGCCGCGGTCCGGCTGCCGGGCGAGCGGGGCCGGTCCGCGGTATGGCTGTACAACGAGGTGCACAACCGCAGGGTGCTCGTCGCCCTGGCCGCCGCGTACGCCTGGCGGGACTTCCCCGGCCGCACGGACAGGCCGTATCCCCAGCCCATCCAGTCGGTGACGGCGGCCCGGTCGGCCGCGGCCGCGGCGCTGGCCGTGGTCGTCGCGTTTCACCGGGCCGAGCAGCCGCTGATGACCCAGGTCGGCTACGGTATCGGCGACATCTCCACCGCCGAGAAGCGGCAGCTCGCCGCCGGCCACGACGTCACCCCGCCGCGCTGGCCGGTTAGCGAGTGGGGNNCGGCTGTCCGACATAGCCTTCCGGACCTGCCTGGCCGACCGAGACGGCCCGGTCGACCTGGTCGCGCGCGGGCTGGCCGCGCTGTGGTTCGAGCGGGACCTGACCCGGCTGGCCGGGACGCTGCCGCGGGACCTGGAGAGCAGCGAGACCGCGCTCGCGGCGGTGGTCCGGCGGCGCACCGACCCGCGGGCCGAGGCGAACGCCAACTCGGTCGTGGTCCGGGTGCTGCTCGAGGCGGGCACGCTCCACAAGCGGTGCGTCAGGGAGGCGCGCCGTACCGTCTCGCTCTGGCAGGACCTGGTAGCCGCCGGCGTAGCGGACTCCGGAGCCAAGGGGCACGACCTGCAGCGGCTCAGCGACGCCGCGAGCCACCTCGGGCTGGCCGCGTTCCGCTACGGCGACCGGACGGCCGCTACGGACGCGTGGCAGCTTTCCCGCCGGGTGGCCGAACAGGACCTCGGCCATGACGTGTCCAGGGCCGCGCGAGCCGACACCAACCTGGCCGGGCTAACCGCGGAGATCGAGGACGGACCGGACGCGGCCGGCCTCATCTCCGGCGTGTTCCGGACCCGACTCGGCCTGGCCGAACGCCAACCGGACAACGCCGCCGCCTGGCGGCGGCTGACCGTGACCGCGCGCACCCAGGCCGACATCGCGCGGATCGACGGCCGAGTGGGCGAGGCCGTACGGCTGGCGCTCGAGCTACTGGCGAACCGGCAGGCCCGGTTGGGTGATCCGGCGCACGCCGACGTCGCCGAGGCCCAGCTGGTACTCGGGCAGGCCCTATTGGCGGCCGGGCATCCAATCGCCGCGCGCCGTCACCTGGAGGAGGCCGCTGATACGCGGCGCCGCCGGTTCCTGGCCGCGTCCTACCGGGTCCAGGAAGATCTCCTCTGGCTGGCCCGGACCGCGCTGGTGCTCGAGCAGCCGCAGACGGTGCTTGACTTGCTGGCCGGCCAGGCGGCGAGGACCGACTGGTTCTGTGACCAGGTGTCGTTCCGCCTCGGCTACACCGCGCGCCGGTTGCTGGCGCTGGCCGCCTGCGAGCTGGGCCGGACCGAGGAGGCCACGGCCGCCCTGCTGGCCGACCGTGAGCGGCTGGCCGCCCAGCCGCTCGACGTGGGCCTGGATCCGCTGGTCGCCGACTTCGAGCGGACCCTGGGCGAGGTCGCGCTGCGACGCGGCGACGCGGCCGGCGCGATGGCGACCCTGGCCCGCCTGGCCGAGGCCGAAGCGCGGGCGAGCCTGCCACGGCCGGCCCGAGGCTGGACGCTCGTCCTGCTCGGCCGCGCAGCGGACCAGCTCGGCGAGCCCGGCCGCGCCGCTGAGTGCCACGGGTTGATCACCGAGCTCAGGGCGGGCGGGATCGACCCGGGCCACCCGGTGATCCTCACCGCCCGCTACGACGAGGCGGTGCGCCAGGCCGCGACCGGCGCCACCCGGCAAGCCGCGGACCTGCTCGAGCCGATGCTCGACCGGACCCTGCTGTCGCACGGCTACGCCGCGATGGGCGAGGCGCACCCCCTGCTGGCCCGGGCACGCGCTCTGGCCGAACGCCTGGGCATCACCATGCCCGACTCGGTGACGGCCATCGACGAGGTGTCACTGGACATCGATGTCTGAGCCGCGCCGCGAGGCCCGTACCACGGGCAGCGCGACGAGGTAGGCGCCGGCCGCGGCGGCCAGGCCAGCCACGGTCAGGACGGCCGAGCTCACCTGGTGCAAGGCCAGGGCGGCCAGCACCGCGCCGCTGGCGATGAGGCCCGCCACACCGCCGAACGCCTGCTGGCGCAGCCACGAGCCGGGCCGGGCCAGGCCCGCCGGGGCGTCGGCGGCGAGCAGGTAGCCGAGGATGAACAGTCCCTCGGCGGTCAGGCCGGCGATCCCGGCCCGGGAGAAGGCACACGCCGCGATCGCGGCCGCCACCGCGATCACCGGTCCCTGCCGCCAGTCGGCCAGGGCCGCGGCGAGCACCGCCACGGCGCCCAGGACCGCGACGGCGTAGGCCCAGCCCGGCGCCCACGCCAGCGGCCAGGCCACGGTCAGCAGCCCGAGGGCCACGGCCGCGCCGCTCATAACCGGGACGCGGCTCGGGGACGGCTCGGGGCTCACGGACGGCTCCCGGCGAGGCGGCGGGCACCGGGGGGCGGCTGGCGGAGCGGGGCCAGCACGGTGTCCAGTTCGGTATCGCTGTCCCAGTGCAGGACCGGGATCCCGAGGGCCTGCAGGCGGGTGCGGGTCGCGGTCCGGTCCAGGCGCCACAGCCGCAGGGCGAGCCGGGCGTCGGTCCGGGTTCCCGGCGGCGGCTCATCGCGCAGCGTGTCGACCACGATCAGCGGGAACCCGCGCTGACGCAGGTCGGCGATGGCGCCGAACCCGCGGGGATCCAGCAGCGGCGAGAACACCACGACCAGCGTGCCCGGCGGCAGCGCGGTGCGCGGGATCCGCCCGACGTCGGGCGTGACGAAGCTTTCGTAGCGGGCCGCGAGCATCATCTCGGCGACGCGGTAGAACTGCCGGTCGCCGGCCGCCGGGCCGAGCCAGCGGAGCAGCCCGCCGAGTACCACCAGCCCGACCCGGTCGCTGACCCGCAGGTACGCGGTGACCAGGGCCGCTGCCCCGTGTACGGCCAGGTCCAGGGTGCGCTCGGAGATCGGGCCGGAGTCGCCGAACGCGTCGATCATCACCACCAGGTCCGCGGCTCGGGCCGCGGACCGCTGGTTGACGTGCAGCTGGCCGCGGCGGATGCTGACCGCCCGGTTGACGTCGCGCAGCGGGTCGCCGGGCTGGTAGGGCCGGATACCCGCGAACTCGACGCCTTCGCCGACGGCCCGGCCGGTGTGCTCGCCGATCCGGCGCAGCAGTTCGGCGGGCACCCATCGCGGTCGCATCCGGTTGGGCCGGGGGAACACCTCCAGCGGGTCCAGCTCGATCCGCCGTGAAGTATGCAGGGCGCCGGCCCGCCCGGTGAGGCGGACGGTGCCCGGCGAGTACCGGCCCCACCGGTCCGGGCGGATCACCCACCGGGCGCTGGCCCGCCCGGCCCGCAGGAACGTCTGCGTGCGCGGGCTCGCCCCGGCCAGGCTGGCCTGCGGCGCGATCTCCAGCTCCATGACGATCTCGTCCAGCGGCGACGCGGCGTCGATGGTGGCGGTGACCGTTACCTCCTCGCCCTCGAAGCAGCGTGAGCCGGAGCGGGTGACGGCCACGGTGGGTTCGGCGGGGCGGCGGCGTGGGAGCAGGGCCAGCGCGCCTAGGGCGGGCGCGCCTAGCAGGACCAGCGCGGCGTGGCCGGTGAGGACCGCGGCGACCAGGGCCAAGAGCGCAGCGGTGGCCAGGACCCGGGCGCGGGCGGCGGGGTACCAGCGGGGTTCGGTCTGGGGTGCAGCTAGGGGTGACCGGGGGGAGGAACCACGGGCCGTTCGGCNNTCATGCGGGGCCTCGGGGGACGGGCACGGTGGCCAGCACCTCGGCCGCCACATCCTGGCCAGTGACCTGGCGAACCCACATTTCCGGGCGCAGGACCAGCCGGTGCGCGAGGGCCGGGACCGCCACGGCCTTGATGTCCTCGGGGGTGACGAACTCGCGGCCGTCCAGCACGGCGTGACCGCGGGCGAGCTGGATCACGGCCAGCGTGCCGCGTGGCGAGGCGCCCACGGTGACCTGCGGGTGGGACCGGGTGGCGGTGATCAGGGCCACCACGTACCTGAGCAGGTCCGGGTGCAGCTGCACCGCCTCCAGCGACTCCCGCATGGCCAGCAGCCGGCCGGCGTCGGTGACCTGCGCCGGGACCGGGGGCGCCGAGCCGCGGGCCAGCCGGCGGCGGACCATCTCGGCCTCGCCTTCGGCATCCAGGTAGCCCAGGCTGACCCGGGCGATGAACCGGTCGAGCTGAGCCTCGGGCAGCGGGTAGGTACCCTCGTACTCGATCGGGTTGTCGGTGGCCAGCACCACGAACGGGCTGGGCAGCGGGTGGGTGACCCCGTCCAGGCTGACCTGGCCCTCGGCCATGGCCTCCAGCAGTGCCGCCTGGGTCTTCGGCGGGGTGCGGTTGATCTCGTCGGCCAGCAGCAGGCCGGTGAACACCGGGCCGGGCCGGAAGGACGGCTCCCCCGTGGCCAGGTCGAGCACCATCGCGCCGGTCAGGTCGGCGGGCAGCATGTCCGGGGTGAACTGGACCCGGGTGAACTCCAGCCCGAGCACGGTGGCGAACGTGCGGGCCAGCAGCGTCTTGCCCAGCCCGGGCAGGTCCTCGATCAGGATGTGACCGGAGGCCAGCACCCCGAGCAGGACCGTGGTGACGGCTTGGCGCTTGCCGACGATGACCTGGTCCACCTCGGCCAGGACCCGCTCGCACAGCCGCGCGGTGTCCGCGACCGCCCCCGTTACCGTCTTAGTCACGGGCCCTCCAGTCGGGTGATGATGCGGTCCAGCGTGGCCAGGTCCGGGCCGGGCCCGTCGGCGTCTGCGGGACCGGTGATATCTACCGGGTCCTCCTGGCCCAGGGCCGCGGTCAGCCGGGCNNTCCGACGCGATCGAGGTGTAGGCGGGGAAGTCGGCCGCCTGGACCGCGGGCCGCCGCCCCGGATCCCGCCGTTGCTTTCCACGCCGAACGGGCCGTGGTTTATCCCCCCGGACCGTTCCGCGCGCCACGATCAGGACGCCGAGGGTGGCCAGAGCAGCCACGTCAACCAGGCCGGTGGCGCCCGCCGCGGCGTAGCCGGCGACGAGCGCGGCGCCGATCCCGACCACGGTCGCGGCGCCAGCCAGGGCCCGGCGGCCGTTCACCGACCGCTCCCGAGGCCGGCGCTACGGTCCAGGCCGGTGCTGTGGTCCAGGCCTGCGCTGTCGCTGCCGAGGCCGGCGCTGCGGTCCAGGCC
>PLDT01000261.1:0-30765 GCA_003136255.1 Actinomycetota bacterium | reverse complement strand
CCTGCCTGCTCGACGAGAGCACCGCCCGCCTGGACGCGGTCAAGGACATCATCGCGCCCGAGGCCGAGCTCAAGTCCACCGACAGCATTGATCCGAGCCAGCTGTCCTGGTACACCACCCCCGAAGGCTCGCGCATCGCCGAGATCGACACCCAGGGCGACCAGACCGGGGGCGCGGTCATCAGCTGGGTCATCATCGGCGGCGCCGACGGGTTCGTGGTCAACCCCAAGCAGTTCTTCTTCCAGGACGGGTCGTTCACCGACGCCGGCATCATCCAGGGCACCAACCCGACGTACCACAAGGTCCCGGTCGGCGTGATGTACCAGTTCGGCATCGACTACTCCAAGCTGTCCAGCGATCCGAACCAGGCGAAGGGCAGCGGCGGCTACGTCTACGTGCCGGGCACCCCGGTCGCCATCTGGCGGTAAAGCCCGCGCCGGCCCCCGCCGTTCGAGCAGCCGTTGTTCGAGCAGGTGCCGCGCGTTGCGCATGGCCAGCGCGACGACCGTCTCCATCGGGTTGATACCCAGCGGTCCGGGGAACAAGCTGGCGTCGGCGACGAACAGCCCGGGCACGCCGTGCACCGCGCCGAAGCTGTCGGTGACGCCGCGACGCGGGTCCTCGCTCATCCGCGCGGTGCCCATCAGGTGGATCGAGTACACCTGCATCGAGGTCTTGGGTACCGGGCGGGCCAGCAGGTTCCGCAGCTCGCCGGGGCTGCGGACCTCGGGCGCGCCGTCAAAGGGGAGCAGCATCCGCCGCGCTCCCGCCGCGAACAGCGCCTGCCCGGTTAGCTCGACCCCGCGGACCAGGCGGGCCGCGTCGGCGTCGGTGAGCCGGTAGAAGACCTGCGTCCCCAGGCCGGAGATGGTGCGTACCCGCCCGGTGCCGGAGTCCTCGACCAGCGGCCCCGCGGTCACGATGCGGTTGTAGTCCGCCATCAGCGCCCCGAGCTCCCGGCCGTAGGACGGCACGATCGCGGCGAGCATGGGCGGCGGCAGGTTCTGCGCGGTGAGCACGAGCCCCTCGGCCATGAACTCGCGGACCTGGAAGGCCTGGTGCACGCCGTGCCACCCGTTGACCTCGGCGTCGAAGAACGCGACCACCGTGGTGTTCGGGTGCAGGGACAGGTTGCGGCCGAGCTGCCCGCGGGTCGGCCGCAGCCCGGACCGGGTCAGCAGCGCGGGCGTCTGGATTGCCCCGGCCGCCACGATCACCGCGGCCGCCCGCACGGTCAGCCTCGGCCCCCGGCGCCCCCCGGGCCGGACGAAATGCCCGGTCAGCCCGGTGACCGTCCGCCCGGTTCTGCTCACTCGGTCCACCCGGCAGTCGGCGTACAGCCGGGCGCCCAGCGCCAGCGCGCGCGGCACGCTGGTCACCAGCATCGAGCGCTTGGCGCCGGTCGGGCAGCCGCTGGTGCAGCTGTTCGTGCCCGCGCAGTGCAACTGGCCGCGCCGGTTCGGGGTGACGGTCCAGCCCTGGGCCAGCGCACCGGCCCGCATCAGCTCCGAATCCCGCCCGATCGTCTCCGGGTCCTGCAGCCCGACCGAGTGCCGCGCCTCGGCCTTGGCGAACCAGGGCTCCATCTCCGGCTCGCCGAGGCCCAGTACCCCCGCCGCCGACCAGCGTTCCAGTACCCGCGGCGGGGTCCGCCAGGACATTCCCCCGTTGACCACCGTGGACCCGCCCACGCACCGGCCCTCGGCGAACACCACCGACGGCCGGCCCACCGCCATCCCGCCGCCCCCGTCCCGGTACAAGGTCCGCAGTGCGCGCATGCTGTCGGCGGTGAAGGACTCGGTCGGGTGGTAGCCGCCCTCCTCGATCACCACCACGTCCACGCCCGCCTCGGCCAGCTCCGCCGCCATCGTCGCCCCGCCGGCCCCGGACCCCACGATCACCACATCGCAGTCCAAGCTCAGGTCCCCGGTGACGTCGCCTCCGGTGGTCAGCCCCCGCGGCACCCTCACGCCCGCCTCCCCCAAGGCGGACTTTCATGATCGCGGCCAGTATTGGCCAGATGGAGCCCCTTTCTGGCCATGATCATGGTTCCTGCCTCGCGGTAACGGCCGCTTCGCCCGCGCGGATCTCCGGGCCGTAGGACTCCAGGCGCCGGCGGGATACGGCCGCGATGTACGGAGCCGGGTCGTAGCCGATCTCACGCTGCACCGGGGGCAGCTCGTAGTAACACATCACGACCAGGCCCCGCAGCCGCTGGACCAGCTGCGCCGCGACGCCGCCGCGGGCCAGCAGCGCCCGGATGTACGCCTCGGCGGCCTGGTCGTCCAGCCGGCTGAACCGCCGCCCCCGGGCCCGCGGGTACAGCCGGGCGCCGTGGTCGAGGACCACGACCGCTGCGGTCAGGGCCTTCCTGGCCGCGGGGGCGAGCGCGGCGAGCATGAGCTCGAACTCGGCCAGGACGCGCTCCGTCCGGTGATGGGCCCGCATCCCGGGCGGGCAGACCACCTCGGCGAAGCGGCGCGTAACCCGGCGCACCCGGGCGCTCAGCGGCGGGTCAGGCCGGGCCGTCGGCGCGGAAGATGGGCCAGCCAATCTCGGTCCTCCATTCCGCCTCGTCCGCCGTGTCCCCGGTGCCGCGCAGGTAGTACTCGCGGAGCGGTCCGTCGATGCTGATCTCGTGCGTGGTGGCGTACGAGCCGAGCTTGGCGTAGCTGAGGTCCGCGTCGGCCAGCGAGCCGTGGTGGCTGATAATAGCGAGTTCGGCCGCCGGGACCACCAGCGCCGTGACCCGGCCGATGGGCCGCACGGGGCCCTGGACCGGGATGAACACGGTGGCCTCGCCGCGGTCGTGCTGGAACAGCGCGCTGGCGTACACCCCGCCGCTGGGCCCGGTGGCGTGCAGGCCCTGGGCGCGGACGGTCGCGCGCAGTTCGCCGAGGGCGCCCTGCCACCAGGCCAGCACATCGCCGCGTTCGACCATCGCCCCGATCGCCGCCGCCGCCGTGGCGGGCACGCTGCGGTGCTCGATCGCCGTCGCCCGGTCCGGCGGCTGCAGCAGGTTGCGCAGCGACTCGACCGCGGCCCGGGTCTGGGCGAGCTCGGCTTCCAGCCGGCCCAGGTGCGCGGTGATGAGGGAATTGCGGGCGGGCGCATCCTGCGCGGCCAGCACCGCCTTGACGTCGGCGACCGGCATCTCCAGGTCACGCAGGCGGCGGATGACCTGCGCGGTCGGGATCTGCCCGGCCGAGTAGTACCGGTAGCCGGTATCCGGGTTCACCGCGGTCGGTTCGAGTAGCCCCACCTGGTGGTAGTGGCGCAGCGTTTTGATGCTGAGGTGAGTGGCGCGGGAGAAGTCGCCCACGGTAAGCCCTGCTGCCATCAGGCCATTGTGAACCCTCCCCTTACCGGATAGACAAGCGCCGGGCTCACTCTTGACCCTCCGGGGAAGGGAGCACCGAGGCTGGAGTCATCACCCAAGAAAGCAATCGCAAAGGAGCCGACATGACCGGGATCCCTGCCCCTGACNNTGACAGCACCGCCGCTGACAGCACCGCCCTGGCCGGCGTGGTGGCCGAGCACCTTGCCGCCGTCAACGCATACGACGAGGACGCCATCGTGGCCACCTTCGCCGACGACGCCCTGGTCAACGACGCGCACCGGGAGTTCCGCGGCGTCGAGGCCATCCGCCGCTGGGTGGCCAAGGAGATGGTCGGCGACCGGGTGAGGATCGAGGTCACCGAGGTCATCGACCACCACGGCCAGACCATCGTCCGCGGACGCTACGACGGCGACTTCGACCGGACGAACCTTCCGGACGAGATCATCCTGACCAACTACTTCACCGTCCGCGACGGCAAGATCATCACCCTCATCGTCATCCGGAACACTCCGCCCAGCTACTGACGCTCCCGTTGGCTCGCGATGGTGTTTAATGGGCTCGTTGGAGTCGAAGTTCGTGTACGTGTCAAAGCGCCTGCGAATTCTGACCGCGGGCGTCACGGGCATCCCCTGGCCAAGCCTTCACCGGCAGGCGGTCGCGCCAACCCGGGTAGCGCAGCACGCGCGTCCGGAAGATTGTCAAACGAGAAGAGGACACATGGCTCAGGGCACCGTGAAGTGGTTCAACGCCGACAAGGGCTACGGTTTCATCGCCCCAGACGACGGCACCAGCGACGTCTTCGTGCACCACTCCGCCATCCAGGCTGACGGTTACCGCAACCTTCAGGAGAACCAGCGGGTTGAGTACTCGACCGTCCAGGGACCCAAGGGCCCGCAGGCCGAGCAGGTTCAGCCGCTCTAGCCTTCACCCGCGCCGCTAGCGGCGGTCGGCCCGGCGAGGAACCTGGCCCCCATGACCACCCACGCCGGACATGAGCACGCCCGGGACCACAACCACGGACACGACCACGACCACGGGCACGAGCACGGCTCGTCGGGCTGGTCGCGGATCCGTCACGGCGCGTCTGAGATCCTCGGCGCCCATTCCCACGACAGCGCCGACCAGGTCGACGAGACCCTCGAGGCCGACGCCGACGGGCGCCGGGCGCTGCTGTTGAGCCTGCTCATCCTGGCCGTCACCGCCGCCATCCAGGCCGCGGTCGTGCTGCTGTCGGGGTCGGTTGCCCTGCTCGGGGACACGCTCCACAACGTGGCCGACGCCCTCACGGCGGTGCCGCTGCTCATCGCCTTCCGGCTGGCCCGCCGCCCGGCCACCAAGCGGTACACCTACGGCTATGGCCGCGCCGAAGACCTCGGCGGGCTGTTCGTCATCGCCATGATCACCCTGTCCAGCGTGCTCGCCGCCGGGGAGGCCATCGACCGGCTGATCCACCCCCGCGGCGTGACCCACCTGTGGATCGTCGCCGTCGCGGCGGTCGTCGGGTTCGCGGGCAACGAGATCGTGGCCCGCTACCGCATCCAGGTCGGCCGGCGCATCGGCAGCGCGGCACTGGTGGCCGACGGCCTTCATGCTCGCACCGACGGGTTCACCAGCCTGGCCGTGCTGCTCGGTGCGGGCGGCGTGGCCCTCGGCTGGCGGGCGGCCGACCCCATCGTCGGCCTGGTCATCACCGTGGCCATCCTCGGCGTCCTGCGCTCGGCCGTCCGTCAGGTAGGTGCGCGGCTCATGGACGCCGTCGACCCGGCCCTGGTCGACCAGGCCACCGCCGCCGTCACTAGTGTTCCTGGCATCAAAACCGTCCGCGAACTGCGCATCCGCTGGATCGGTCATACGCTGCGCGCCGAAGTCGACGCCACCGTCGACCCCGACCTCACCGTCACCCAGGCCCATGACATCGCTCATCATGCCGAGACTCACCTGCTCGACCAGGTACGCCGCCTGACCGCGGCCACTATCCACACCAGCCCCATCGGTACCCACGCCGACCCTCAAGAACCATTCGAGCCTGGCCGAGGAGTTTCACGCGACCAGCGCTAGGCCAGTGATTGCCTCTCGATCTGGCTTGTGACCCCGGCGGGACCGGAGCCACAAGCCAGATCCTCCCCTCATGGATGGCTCAGCGGCAGTCAGCCGTGGCTGAGGATCAGCGACGTGTTCGATAGCGTGCCGACCGCCCACTCGTTGGCGGCGCCGGATACGGCGGCCGCGCCGAACAGCGGGCTGTAGCTCCCGTCGGTCGGGTCGCTGTCTTGCGACCAGGCGCTGCCGTTCCAGCGCAGGATTATGCCCTGCACCGTTCCGCCGTTGATGCTGGGAATGTCGTCCCCGACCGCGTAGACGTCGTCGGGCCCGCGGGCGGCCACCCCGGTGAGTCCCAGGTCAGCACCTGGTGCCGGGCTGGGCACGACGCTCCAGCTGGTGCCGTTCCATTTCTCGATTGAGGCGCCGCCCACCGCCCAGGCGTCCGTCGCGGAGATGTCGGTCACTGCGCCGGCTCCCAGTGGCATCGGCACGACCGACCAGGCCGTTCCGTTGAAGTGCAGCCCCTCACCCGCGGTGGTCCCGGTGGCGGTGTTCACCGTGCTGCCCACCACCCAGATGTCCGACGCCGAGCTCGCCGAAATCGACTCGTCGACGCCCGGGGTGAAGTTCGGGTCGGGAAGAGCCACGCTGCTCCATGCGGTGCCGTTCCAGTGCTCGAGTAGCCCGCCGGCGCCGCCCTGGCCGACGGCCCAGGCGTTGGACGGACTCAGATCCGCCACGCCGGTCAGCTCCGCGAAAGATCCGGTGACGACCAGCGAGGAATTCACCGACCACGCCGTTCCGTTCCAGTGCTCGATCAGCGTGCCGTAGTCGCGCCGCCCGAGCAGGCTGAAGCCCACCGCCCAGGCGTCGTTCGCGGTGCTCGCGCTGACCCCGCGCAGCGCGGAGCTCACGCCCAGGGTGGGCGTCGGGACGAGCGACCATGCGGTGCCATTCCAGTGGTAGCTGACCGGCGGCGGCGGTGCCTGGCCGGCCCCGGCGTTCTGCTGGCCGACCGCCCACGCGTCGGTGCTCGTGCGAGCCGACGCCCCGAGCAGGACGGTGTTGTTCCCGGTCTGCGGGATCGTCTCCACCGTCCATCCGGTCGCGGCCAGCGCCGCCGACGCGGAACCGATCATGATCATTACTGACGCACCAGCGAACGCCGCGACGGCGACCCGTCGGAGCCTGCCTCGGGACATGGAGCCACCACCCCCCTCCCGGATGCGCTGGGACCTTGCGTACAGGTAGTGCATGTGCCCTCCCCGGGCCTCGGTGTCGTGCTGACCTACTGAGGATGCGGCAATGGCACTTATCAGCCTCTTAATGCCTTCTGGCCGTTCCCGTGCCNNTTCCCGTGCCTTCTGGCCGTTCCGGGCACCGCGCCTGCGAGCCCGCGCCGTACGTCGCTATCAGCCCGCTGCCAGTGCGGGAGCAGAGCCAAGTGCAGTCAGCTGGGAGCTGACGTCGCCCGCTTCGGGAGCACCGAGGGCGGTGAACAGCGCCAGCGCGTGGTTCCAGTGCCGCCTGGCCTGACCAGGATCGCCGGTGCCGTGGTGGGCCCGGGCGAGCCCGTCGTGCGCACGAGCCTGCTCGTACCTGGCCCCGATCCGGCCGGCTAGCGCGAGCGCGGCGGAGTGCTGGGCATAGGCCTCGCCGGGCCGGCCGGCGGTCAGCAAGACGTCGCCAGCGCCGTTGAGCACCTCGACTTCGCCGGTCCGGTCACCGACGCTCCTGGCCAGGGCCAGCGCGTAACGGTAGTGGTCGGCTGCGCGCTCATGGCGGCCTAGGTGTCCGTCGACCGTGCCGAGTCCGATCAGCGTGGCGGCCTCACCCGAGCGATCGTCGATCTCGCGGAACAGGACCAGCGCCCGCTGCAGGTGCGTGCCGGCCTTGTCGTAGCAGCCTTGCCGGCAGTCGATGCCACCGAGGTTGGTCAGGGACCGGGCTTCGCCGGACCGGTCCTCCAGTTCGGCGGACAGCGCCGCGGCCAGCCGGTAGTGATAAGCGGCCTGTTCGAAGCGGCCCTGCCGTTCATAGACGATGCCCAGGTTGTTGAGCGCCACGGCCTCACCCTGCCGGTCGCCGGTCTCCCGGGAAATCGCCAGCGCCTGCTTATGGTGACCGGCGGCCTGCCGGTACCGGCCCTGCCGCCAGTCGATGATGCCCAGGTTGGTCAGCGTGGTGGCCTCGGCGGCGCGATCGCCGGTGTGGCGAGCGGCGCGGTGGGCCGCGCTGTGGATGACGACCGCGTCGGGGTAATGGCCGCCGCTCTCCAGGTAGCGGTACAAGGTGCCGGCCAGCCGGGTGGCATGTCCCGGCCAGCCATGAGCCGTGGTGTAAGTGGTCACGGCGACCAGAACCGCCCGTTCGCTGTCGAGCCAGCCGCGGGCGGCCGCCGGGCCGCTCATCGGCGGAACGGCTATCTCCGGACTACCGGTGCGGGGACGTAGGTGCTGCTCGGCGGGAACGAGGGTGTCCATGGCCGCTGCTGCCGCGGCGGCGTAGTAATCGAACATGCGGCTCAGCGCGGCATGCCGCTCGCCCTCGGCATCGTGAGCGGCCGTGAGACCGGCCGCATAGGCGCGCAGCAGGTCGTGCATGCCGTAGCGGCCCGGCTGGGTTCTGTGGACCAGGTGCTTACGGACCAGCAACTCGAGCGTGCGGCGGGCCTCGGCGTGGGTGCTCGCGGTGAGCGCGGCGGCGGCGTGGAGGTCACAATCGGGTCCCGGGGGCAGGCCCAGCAGCCGGAATGCCCGCGCCGTCTCGGCCGGCAGATGGCGGTATGACCAGGACAGCACGCTGCGGACGGCACTGCCCGAGTCGCCGCCGGCGTCGAGCAGGTCCAGCCGCCGTTGCTCGTCGGCCAGCTCGTCGGTCAGTTCCGCCAGCGTCATCGCCGGGCTGGCGGAGGCGAGCTCAGCAGCTACCCGCAGAGCCAGCGGCAGGAGCGCGCATTGCCTGGCCAGCGTCCACGTAACCTCCGGCTCGGCTTCGGCCCGGTCGCCAATCAGCGCCCGTAGCAGCGCGACTGCGTCCTGCGTCGGGAGGGTGTCCAGGTCCAGGCGCCGGGCGCCGTGCCGGACGACCAGCCCGGCGAGGGAATCCCGGCTGGTCACCAGCACCAGGCTGGACGGGCTGCCGGGCAGGAGCGGCCGGACCTGTTCGACCGTGCTGGCGTTGTCGAGCACCACCAGCATTCGCCGGCCGTCGAGCAGGGTCCGGTAGGCGGCGGCCCGCTCGTCCTCCTCACGAGGGATGTCCTCCCCGGGCGTGCCGATCGCGCGCAGGAACCCGGCCAGGACATCCCCCGCGGGCACCGGCTGGCCTTGGTCGTAACCATGCAGGTTGACATACAACTGACCGTCGGGGAACGCGTGACGGACGCTGCGCGCCCAGCGCACCGCGAGCGCGGTCTTTCCGACGCCGGCGGTCCCCGACACGGAGATCACCAGGCCCGAGGGCACCGCAGGGCCGACCGTGGTGGCGAGCCGGTCAAGCGCGGCCAGCTCATCGGCCCGCCCGGTAAACGTGTCCACGTCCCCCGGCAGCTGCGCAGGCGCCGCCCACCCCTGTTCTGGGCCGGCCAGTCCCGCTGGCTCCGGCTGAGTCACCGCGAGAGAGCCGGTGCGGGCGGGCTGATCGAGGGTTGTGTCCGCGGCCAGGATCTGCTCGTGCAGCCGCCGCAACCCGGGACCGGGCTCGATGCCGAGCTCCTCGACCAGGACGTTACGGCCTTCCCCGAACACGGCCAGGGCATCCGCCTGCCGCCCGCACCGGTACAGTGCCAGCATCAGCTGGCCGCGGAGCCCTTCCCGGAGAGGATGCTCCCGCACCAGGCCGGCCAGCTGGGCCGCCGCTTCCGCGGGGCGGCCCAGCATGAGCACGATCTCGGCCCGCTCCTCGAACGCCGTCAGCCGCACCTCGCCGAGGCGGACCCGCTCGATCTCGGCCCACGGACCGGGGAGCTCCGGCAGCAGGACCGGATGGCACAACCGGAGCGCAGTATCGAATGACCGCACCGCATCGCCCAGCTGGCCCGCCGCGCGCGACGCGCGGGCCCCGTCAAGGTGCCGGCCAAACACCTCCGCATCCAGCTGGCCGGGCCGCAGCCGCAGCGAATAGCCTGACCCGGTAGCCAGCAGGATCTTCCCGGCGGCCCGCTTCGCCCGGTGCGGCTCGAGCGCCTTGCGTAGCCCGGCGACGTGCACATGGAGCGCGTTCACCGCGCTCGGCGGCGGATCATCGCCCCAGATACCATCGATGAACTCGCTGCGGGAAACCGCCTGATTCGCCCGCATCGCCAGCATCGCCATTACCGCCTGGCGCTGCGGTCCGCCCAGCTCCAGCTCATGGTTGCCCCGCCAGGCCCGTACGGGCCCGAGCAACCGCACCAGCAGCGGCTCCCCGTCGTCGGCCGTCGCCATCGCGCCCCCCAGGCCATCGGGTGTTCGGCACTGCCCACGAACTAATACGGTCGGCACGCTATACCGGTTCACAATGTCGGCCCCGCCAGTCATCGCTGACGTGTCGGCCGCTTCGTGGTCCGATCGAGCTTGGATGATCGCGATGACCAGAAGCGGGTAGCACCAGGTCAGGTAGCTGTAGAACCAGTAACCCAGGAGTAGCTGCGCGCCGATGAGGAGCGCGGCGGCGAGCGCGGCGCACTGGCGCACGTCCTGTACTTCAGGACGCCACATGGGGGAGAGCGCGAGCAGCACGAGCGCGACGGCGAGTATGACCCTGGCCACGATCGCCACCTGCGGCAGGTAGGTCCAGATGCTGAACTGTATGCCGCCGCCGCGCTGTATCAGCTGGTAGCCAAACGTCGAGTCGAGGAATTGAGCCGGGCCGGAGGTNNAATTTGGTCAGAACGGCCGCTGCTATGAGCAGTCCGCGAGCGACTGGACGCTCCGCGGCCAGGACGATGGTCCATACGCAGAGCGCGGCGATCAGCGCATCGTTGGTCTCCGCCATCAGGGACAGGTCCGGAAACGGGTAGAGCAGGTATGCAACCACGAACGCTTGCGCGAGTGGCCGCCCGCCGAGCCGCCGGCCGAGCTTGTGTAGTCCGGCGAGCGTCAGCGCGTCGAAGCACAACGCGGGCAGCAGCGTCGCGACGACCGCTGGCGCCGGCGGGAACACCGCCACGAATGGGATGTACGCGTAGTAGGCGAACGGCCCGTAGGAGTCCGGGCGGTAGACCCGGAGGCCGCCCGGGCCCGGCCAGGACACCGCCCCGTACAGGTGCAGTCCGTGCAGAACGCGCCAGGCGCCGAGCGAGCTGGCCTGCCCGACATCGGAAATGTTGCTCCCGGCGAGACTTCCGACCCGGACGGCCAGCAGTACCACTATGGCCGGGCCCAGCCACCGGGCGCTTATCGAAGGGCGTAGTTCCGGCATCCGCCATGCTCCGAAGACCACTCCGAGCATCCGGCAGAACAGCCAGCCGAGACAGACGGCGGCCAGCCACAGGCCGACTACGGAGACATCGTCGCTGAGCAGCATCGCCACGGGAAAGAAGCCAGCCAGCGCCAGCAGGTCCAGCTGCTCGACTCGCCACGGGTGACGCCAGTCGAGCAGCCCGAGGACAAAGCAGGCCGCCGACGGTACGGCGAAAAGCAGCGGATGCAACGTGAATGCGCCGCCGACGACGGCCGGCCTGAACCATCCACCGCCCTTCGGCGTAAACCCGTGACCAACCGGCACGAGCGCGGCCAGCACCCCCAGCCCGCAGATGAACCCGAACACGAGCAGACCAGCGCTCGCTCGACCCAGCCGCCCGCTCATGCGTTACTCCGCGCGCAGCGCGAGCGCCGTGCGGGTCCGCGCCGCCCAGCCGGCCGGGGCGAACGCGCTGACCACCGCGATGATCAAGCCGGTCAGTGCCAGCAGCACCAGCTCCGCCGGGTTGTAGACGTTGTAGATCCCGGGAGGAAAGTCGGTCTGCGCGCCGTTGCCCATGATCGGCAAGATGGCCTGATGCAGGGCGATCCCGGCGGGGACCGCGATCAGGCCGGCGATCAGGCCGGTCGCGGCGACCGTGGTCACCACCATCGCGATCGTCTGCCGTGGCGTCATGCCCACCGCCTTGAACACGCCGAGGTCGTGCACGCGTTCCCGGGTCATCGCGGCGACGGTGTTCAGCACGCCGAGGGCCGCGACGACCACTAGCAGCAGGGTGAGGATGAGGACGAGCCCGCTGATGATCTGGAGCAGGACGCCGCTACCGGAGCTGAGCTGGTGGTAATCGCCCGGCCCCAGCTTCGCGAAGACCGTGTTCTCGTAGCTTTGGATGTTCACGCCCGGCCGCAGGCCGACGTAGAACATCTGCGGGCTGGTGCCGGACGGGTCGAGCGCCGTCACCGCGGACAGGTTCGTCAGCACCTGGGGGTCGTTGCCCGGAAGGAAGACCTCGCCGGCGATTTTCAGCGTGACGGCGCGTCCGTCATCGGTGAGCGTGAACGTGTCTCCTATCCGGCTGCCGGTCGCGTGGAGGAAGGAGGTGTTCACGACGGCGCCGCCGGCGCCGTACCAGTGCCCGGAGATCAGGGCGTAGCCGATCCAGTTCGCGTTCCCGCCGAACGCGGTCACCGCGGCCGTGCCCGCCATGCCGGTGACTCCGAGCCGGTCATCGGATTCAGTGACGTAGTGCAGGGTGCCGGGCTGGGCGCGGATCACCGCGGCCATGTCGGCCTGCTGCGCGGCCGCCGACGGCTGCCCCGGGGACGGCTGTTGCCCGGACTGCTCGGCCAGGCCGATCTGCACGTGCTCGGTGTCCGCCAGCGTCAGGTCGGTCCCCACCCGGTTGAGGGAGGTCCCCAGGCCGGTTCCGAACGTCACCGCGAGCGCCCCGAACAAGATCGCCGCGAGCGTCACCAGCGTCCGCCCCGGCCGCGCGAACGGCCCGGCCAGGCCGATCGTCACCGGGCGCGGCAGCAGGCGCGCCCGGCCGAGCAGCCGGTGCGCGGCATAGCCGTGCGATGGTCGTGGCGCCCGCCCGGTGGCGATCGCCGTCGTGGCGCTCAGCCGCCCGGCACGGGAGGCGGGCACCAGCGCGGCGATCCCGGCCAGCGCGAGCATGGCCAGCGGTACGGCCAGGTCCACCCACAGCGGGATGGACTGGGGAGCGACCTCGAATACCTGCGAGGTCTGTCCAAGCACGGGCGCGGCCAGCAGGTTCGCGATCACCGCGCCACCCGCGACGCCGGCCACGCCGGGAACGGCCACCTGCAGCACGTAGACCGAGACGACTTGCGCGGGGGTGAATCCGACGGCCTTCAGCACGCCGATCCTGCGGGTGCCCGCGGTCACCGCGCCGCTGACCACGTTGACCTCGATCAGCACCGACATCACCAGCCCGATCACGCCGAACGTGACCAGGAACGGCACCCACGGCACGATGCTCTCGTTCTCCTGCGCCTTGACCGCGAGCCAGGACTCCGCGCCGAGTACCGACCCGGCCGGCAGCGCGCGGCGCAGGGCCGCGACGCCGGCGTTCACCGCCGCGCCGGAGTCGGCGCTGGCGAACCGGTAGAGCATCTGCTCGGTCGGCGGCCCTAGCGCGGCCATCTGGGCGGGGAGCACCCAGCCGTCCGCCGTGTTGGTCACCGAGACCCCCACGCCGACGACGGTGAGCTTCGGGGTGCCCGGCACGCCGGTGAGCGTGATCACCACGCCGGGGCTCATGCTGGCCCCGCTTCCCGTATCGGCCAGATCGCGGGAGACAACGATCTGCCCGGCGCCTGTCGGCCAGTGACCGGCGGTCAGCACGATGTCGTCCACCGGCCCGCCCGGCGATGAGCGCCCGGCCACGGTGAACGCCTGGAATACCACCCCCGGGGTGTCGGGGATCGCGGCCGACGCGGTGACTGTCGCCTCGGCGAACGGCCCGGCGGACGCCGTCACGCCTGCCAGCCGCGCGGTCGCGGCCAGTTCCCCGGCCGGCGCCTTCGCCGCGTTCACGGCCAGCGCTGCATCCGCGCCGCGCTGCGCCGCGAACGCATGGTCGAACGGGGCGTTCGAGGCGGCCAGCAGCCCGGCCGCCAGCGTGGAGGCCGCAGCCGATGCCAGCAGGACCAGCCCGATAGCCAGCGCCTGCACGCGCCGCCCGGCCAGGCCGCCGTGCAGGGCGGTCCGCACCGCCCTCATGCCGGAGCCACTGCGGTCGCGATCTGGCCGTCGACGATCTGAATGACCCGTTTCGCGTACCGGGCGGCCAGCGCGGGATCGTGCGTGACCACGATCAGCGTCTGCCCCGAGGAATTCAGGTCGAGCAGCAACTCGCCGATCTCCTCCCCGGTCGCCGAGTCCAGCGCCCCCGTCGGCTCGTCGGCGAGCAGCAGCGGCGGCCGGTTCACCAGCGCCCGCGCGATCGCCACTCGCTGCCGCTCCCCGCCCGACAGCCGGGCCGGGTAGGCGTTGCGGTGTTTCTCGATCCGCAGCGCGGTCAGCAGCTCATCCAGCCGGGCCTGCGCCTTCGATGACGGCACCGCGGCCAGCTGAGCGGGTAGCAGCACGTTGTCCGCCACCGTCATGTCATCGAGCAGGTTGAAGAACTGGAAGATCATCCCGACCTGCCGCCGCCGGAACCGCGCGAGGCCGGTCTCGCTAAGCTCGCCCACCTGCACGTCGCCGACCCGGACCGTCCCGCTGGTCGGCCGGTCCAGCCCGGCGATCAGGTTCAGCAGCGTCAACTTCCCGCTTCCGGACGGCCCCATCACCGCGACGGACTCACCATGCCCGACATCTATGGTGACATGGGCCACGGCAGGGCTCTGGTCGTCGTCGTACTGTTTCGTAACGTCCGATAGCTGCACCAAGGCATCCATTGGCAGTCAGGGGCACGGCGCAAGCAGCCGTTCCCCCGTTCCCCTTTCAATCCCGTAGTCAGCCCCTGCCCGGCAGGTGCTGCACGGTTATCCTGGCTGGCCAGGTGTGGCGTCTTCGTGTCCTGCCAGGGCGGCGGGCAGGCTCACCCTGACCGCGAGCCCGCCGTCGGCCAGTGCCCGCAAGCCGAGCTCGCCGCCGTGGGCGGCGACGATGGCCCGCACGATCGACAGGCCGAGGCCGGAACTTGTCCCGGTTCGCTGCTGGCCGGCCCGGCGGAACGGCTCCAGCAGCCCCGCTAGGTCCGCGTCGGCGATCCGCTGACCGCTGTTGGAGATCTCCAGGACCACCAGGTCTGCGTCGGTGTGGGTGTCGACGGCGATCCAGCCGTCCGGGCAGTTGTACTTGACCGCGTTGTCGATCAGGTTGCCGGCTACCTCGCCGAGCAGCGACGGGTCGCCGTAAGCCCGCGCCAGCTCCAATCCAGGGCGGATGGTCAGGCCCTGTGCGCGTGCCGTGTCGGCCGCCGCGGCCAGTGCGTGCCAGGTGATCTGATCCAGCGGCACCGGCTCCCGGTCCTCGGGTGCGAGCATCCCCCGGGTGAGGATCAGCAGCCGCTCCAGCAGTCGCTCGGAGCTGAGCACGGTACGCCGCAGCCTGGTCGCGGTGTCGCGAACCTCCGCTGGTGACGGCTCCGGGCCGGTGAGCAGCAGGTCGAGCTCGGCACGCATCACGGCCAGCGGGGTGCGCAGCTCGTGCGCCGCGTTGGCGGCGAACAGCTGCTGGCCGGTGAACGCGGCCTCCAGCCGGTCCAGCATCGCGTCGAAGGTGTCGGCCAGCTCGGTGAGCTCATCGGCCGGGCCGTCCAGCGCCAGCCGCTGGTGCAGGTCATCGCCGGTGATCCGGTGCGCGGTGTCAGTGATCTGGCGCAGCGGCCGCAGCATCCGCCCTGCCACCAGCCAGGCCAGCCCGCAGGCGATCGCCACGAGGACGGCCAGCATCACGTTGTACTCCGCGAGCAGACGCGCGAGGCCCGGTCCATGCTCCGTCGTACGGATCTGCAGGTCCCCAGGCGTGCCCGGGTTGAACACCGTGTTGTCGACGTTCACGGTGACGAGCAGGAAGCTGGCCGTCAGCAACACCACCCCGGTCAGCACGACCAGCGCCGCGAGCAGCAACGCGAGCCGGGCCCGGACGGTCGGGCGGAACGGAAGCCTCACCGCACGATCCGGTAGCCCGAGCCGATCAGGGTCTGGATCGGGTCCGGCTCGCCCAGCTTGCGGCGCAGCTTCTTGACCGTGGTGCGTACCGCGGTGGTGAACAGGTCAGCGTTCTCGTCCCACACCTTTTCCAGCACCTCCTCAGCGCTGACCACCCGCCCCCCGGCGGCCAGCAGCACCTCCAGCACGCCGAACTCCTTGCGCGCCAGTTCCAGCGGACGGCCGAAGCGGCTCACCGACCGGGTGGCCGGATCCAGGCGAATCCCGGCCGCCTCCAGCACCGGCGGCCGCACCGCCGCCGGCCGGCGGGCCAGCGCCCGCACCCGGGCGATGAGCTCCACAAAATCGAACGGCTTGGCCAGATAGTCATCCGCGCCCAGCCCCAGCCCCTCCGCGGCCCGGCGCGGCCCGCCCGCCGCGGTCAGCATCAGCACCCGGGTCCCCGCCCCCTGCGCGCGCAACCTGCGGCACAGCTCATCACCATGCAGCACCGGCAGGTCCCGGTCCAGCACCACGACGTCATAGTCGGACGCCCCCAGCTTGAACCAGCCCTCGCCCCCATCCAGAGCGACGTCCACCGCCATCCCGTCCCGGCGCAGGCCGCGGACCAGGACGCCAGCCAGATCCTCGTGGTCCTCGATCACCAGCACGCGCATTACGCTCACCCGCCCCGCCCATCATCGGCCACCGCGTGTGGCCTCCTCGTGTCCTACCCGGACGCGGAGTGCGGGCTAAGCTTCCGAGCTGGCCCACGTCGGTGATGCGCAGCACGGCCGAACCCGCCTCGTCGGAGGCGGTCAGGTCGACCACGGCGCTGATGCCCCAGTCGTGGTCGCCCGCCGGGTCGTCGAGGATCTGCCGGACCGCCCAGCTGCCGGGATTCTGCTCGATGATCAGCAATCCGGGGCCGCGCGCCTCCGACCCGGTGCCGATCTCGTCGTAGACCTCGAAGTAGTCCTCCAGCACTTCGGCCCACGCGGAAGCGTCCCAGCCGCTGTCCGCATCCAGCGCTCCGAGCGCATCGTAGTCACCGAGCGCGGCCAGCTTGACCCGGTGGAACAGCGCGTTGCGGACCAGGACCCGGAACGCCCGGACGTTCGACGTGACCAGGGTCGGCCGGTCGCCAGCCGAGGCCGAGGCCGAGTCCGAGTCCGAGTCCGACGGGTTGCGCAGCCGCTCCCACTCATCCAGCAGGCTGGAGTCGACCTGGCGCACGATCTCGCCCAGCCACTCGATCAGATCGGCTAGCTCTTCGGTCTTGGCCTCGTCCGGCACGGTCTGGCGCAGCGCCTTGTACGCGTCGGCCAGGTAGCGCAGCACCAGCCCCTCGGAGCGGGATAGCCCGTAGAACCCGACGTACTCGGTGAACGTCAGCGCCCGCTCGTACATGTCCCGGACCACCGACTTGGGTGACAGCGCGTAATCCAGAACCCAGGGATGGCCGCGGCGGTAGATGTCGTACGCGGCCTCCAGCACGTCGGTCAGCGGCTTGGGGTACGTCACGCCGTCCAGCAGTTCCATCCGTTCCTCGTACTCCACGCCGTCGGCCTTCATCTGGGCCACCGCCTCGCCGCGCGCCCGGAACTGCTGGGCGGACAGCACCTGCCGCGGGTTGTCCAGGGTCGACTCGATCACCGACAGCACGTCCAGCGCATACGACGGCGACGTCACGTCCAGCAGTGAAATAGTGGCCAGCGCGAACGGCGACAGCGGCTGGTTCAGCGCGAAGTCGTACTGCAGGTCCACGGTCAGCCGCACCAGGCGGCCTTCCGCGTCGGGGACGGAAAGCCGTTCTACCAGGCCGCCGGCCAGCAGGGCCCGGTAGATCGCGATGGCCTGGTGGATATGCCGCCGCCGGGCCGTTCGGTCCTCGTGGTTGTCGGTCAGCAGGTGCCGCATTGCGGCGAACGCGTCGCCCGGCCGGGCGATGACGTTCAGCACCATGGCGTGGGTGACCTTGAAGCTCGACGTCAGCGGCTCAGGGTCGGCCGCCACCAGCCTCTCGAAGGTCGGCTTCCCCCACGACACGAACCCCTCTGGCGGCTTCNNGGAGCCTGCACCACCACCCGACCAGAAACGTCAAAGCCCGCCCGCCCGGCGCGCCCGGCGATCTGGTGGAACTCCCGGGCCTGCAGCAGCCGGGTCCGGGTCCCGTCGTACTTGGACAAGGCGGTGAACAGCACGGTGCGGATCGGCACGTTGATGCCCACGCCCAGGGTGTCGGTCCCGCAGATGACCTTCAGCAGCCCGGCCTGGGTCAGGGTTTCCACCAGCCGCCGGTACCGGGGGAGCATCCCGGCGTGGTGCACGCCGATGCCGTGCCGGACCAGCCGGGACAGGGTCTTGCCGAAGCCCGCCGAGAACCGGAAGTCNNGCCTGCCCGGTGGACAGCAGCTCGCCGAGGGTCTCGTGCAACGGCTCGATCGAGAAGGAAAAGACCAGCGGCACCGGCCGCTCGGTCGACGCGATCACCGCGGTGGGCCGCCCGGTACGCCGGGTCAGGTCCTCCTGGAACCGCGAGACGTCGCCGAGGGTGGCCGACATCAGCAGGAACTGAGCGTGCGGTAGCTCGATCAGCGGGACCTGCCAGGCCCAGCCGCGCTCGGGGTCGGCGTAGAAGTGGAACTCATCCATCACGACCTGGCCCACGTCGGCGGCGGCGCCGTCGCGCAGCGCGATGCTGGCCAGCACCTCGGCCGTACAGCAGATGATCGGCGCCTCCGCGTTCACGCTGGCGTCCCCGGTCATCATGCCGACCTCGGCCGGGCCGAACGCCGCGCACAGGTCGAAGAACTTCTCCGACACCAGCGCCTTGATCGGCGCGGTGTAGAACGTCCGCCGGCCGTCCGCCAGCGCGGCGAAGTGGGCACCGGCCGCCACCAGCGATTTCCCCGACCCGGTGGGAGTGGACAAGATGACGTTCGCGCCCGACACGACCTCGATGAGCGCTTCCTCCTGATGCGGGTACAACGCCAGGCCGCGCTGCTTCGACCATCCCGCGAAGGCGTCGAAGACCGCGTCCGGCTCAGGCGTGGCAGGCAGGAGGTCAATAAGGGTCACAGCTGGCCAACGAAAAATCAAAATCATTTATGCCGAACGGCCCGTGATCCTCGTCCCGGGCCTCATGCGTGCTTCTCGCGGCCAAATTCGGCCCGCTCTACGCTGCCGCCTCAGCCAATTCGCTAGGGTCAATGCCGTGCGAACTGTACTCATTACCGGCGCGAGCTCCGGCTTCGGGACCGCGGCCGCCCGCCGGTTCGCGGCCCTCGGGGACCGGGTCATCGCCGCGGCGCGGCGGACCGAGCGCCTCACCGAGCTGGCCAAAGAACTCGGCCCCGAGATCGTCCTCCCGGTGACCCTCGACGTGCGCGACCGCGCCAGCGTCGAGCGACTCCCGGCCGAACTCCCGCCGGACTTCGCCGAGGTCGACATCCTGGTCAACAACGCGGGCCTGGCCCTCGGGCTGGAGCCCGCCCAGGAGGCCGACGTCGACCAGTGGGAGCAGATGATCGAGACCAACTGCACCGGCCTGGTCTACGTGACCCGCGCGTTCTTGCCGCAGATGGTCGCGCGCGGCCGCGGGCACGTGGTCAACCTCGGCTCGATCGCTGGCACCTACCCCTACCCGGGCGGCAACGTCTACGGCGCGACCAAGGCGTTCGTGCACCAGTTCAGCCTTAACCTGCGCTCCGACCTGCACGGCACCGGAATCAGGGTGACCAGCGTCGAACCCGGGCTGTCCGGCGGCACCGAGTTCTCGCAGGTGCGCTTCGGCGGCGACCGCGGGCGGGCCGGCGCCGTCTACGCCGGAACCCAGCCGCTGACCGCCGACGACATCGCCGCCGCGATCGAGTGGGCGACCAGCCAGCCCCCGCACGTGAACGTCAACGTCATCGAGCTCATGCCGGTCAGCCAGAGCTTCGCCCCGTTCCAGGTCTACCGCGGCGACGCACCTTAACCCCGGGTCAGCGGCCTCGGCCGGGCTTGACATCCCGGAGGATAACGGTTATCTATTAGGGGATAACCGTTAGGGAGGCGTGCATGCAACAGGGTGCAGTGCTGGCGATGCTGGCCAAAGAGCCAGCTCACGGATACCAGCTCCGGGCCCGGCTGCGGGAGGCCCTGGGCCCGGTCGGCGAGGGCATGAACGACGGGCAGATCTACGTCACCCTGACCCGGCTGGAAAAGGCCGGCCTGGTCACCGCCGAGCAGGAGCCCGGCCTGCCCGACCGGCCGGACCGTAAGGTCTACGGGCTGACGGCCGCCGGGCAGCAGCGCGTCACCGAATGGCTGGCCGAGGTGAGCTGGCCCAAGCCCGACCTGGCCGAGTTCCACCTCAAGCTGATCGCGGCCGCGGCGGCCGGCCTGGCCGACCCGGTCACGATCATCGACACCCAGCGTCGCGAACTGCTGCGCCGGCTCCGCGACGCGCAGCGCGCGGCCATGGCCGAGCCGGACCGCTCCCCGGCCGCGCTGCTCCTGGAGGGCATCGTCCTGCGCCTGCAGGCCGACCTGCACTGGCTAGAAGCATGCGAACAGAACTGGACTCACCAGAAGGAGAAGCATGAGTCATGAACACCATCGACGCTGGCGCCTACGTCCTGCGCACCCGAGGGCTGCGCAAGGAGTACGGCCGCGAGGCCGGCCTGGTCCGCGCGGTTGACGGGGTAGACCTAGAGGTCGCCCAGGGCGAGACGGTCGCGATCATGGGGCCGTCCGGCTGCGGCAAGTCCACCCTGCTGTACCTGCTCGGCGGGCTGGACCGGGCCTCGGGCGGGGAGATCTGGCTGGACGGCCAGGACCTGACCCAGATGTCCGAACGGGCGCTGGCCCGGCTGCGCCGCGACGCGATCGGGTTCGTGTTCCAGGCCTTCCAACTGATGGACGAGCTGACCGCGGTGGAGAACGTGGAGTTGCCCGCGCTGCTGGCCAGCCGCTCCCCGCGCGCGGCCCGCAAGCGGGCCCTGGACCTGCTGGAGCAGGTCGGGCTGGCCGACCGGGCCAAGTTCCTGCCCACCCAGCTGTCCGGCGGCCAGCGGCAGCGGGTCGCCGTCGCCCGCGCCCTGGTCGCCGACCCGCTGGTGGTGCTGGCCGACGAGCCGACCGGGAACCTGGACAGCGCCGCGACCGTGGAGGTTCTGCGGTTGTTCGACCAGTTGCACACCGCCGGGCAGACGCTGGTCATCGTCACCCACGACCCCCGGGTCGCGGCCACCGCCGACCGGATGATCTCCATGCGCGACGGGGCGTTCACCGATCAGACCATGCTGCAGGGCGGCACCAGCGGCCGCTTGGGTTCCCTCGCCGGGCTGGAGGGCTGAGCCATGGGCAAGATCGTGCTCGTCGCCCGACTGGCCGCCCGCGACATCCGCCGCCACCAGGCCCAGGCCGTCCTGCTGCTGCTCGCCATTACCGCCGCCACCACCACGCTCGTCCTGGGCCTGGCCCTGAGCGGCGTCACCAATCACCCCTACCAGCAGACCCGGGCCGCGACCAACGGGCCCGACCTGGTGGTCGGGTACGGCGTGAACCTCGGTCCCACGTTCGGCGTGAACCTCAATCCCACCCAGGGGCCGCCCCCGGTCAGCGCCGCACAGCTTCGGGCCGACACCAGCGCCCTGACCCACCTCAGCGGCGTCACCGCGTACTCCGGGCCCTACCCGGTCGCCTCGGTGGTCTTGCAGACCCACGGCCTGACCGTCCCGGTGCAAGCGGAGGGGCGCGAGCAGACGCCGGCCGCGGTCGACCAGCCGAAGCTGACGTCCGGCAGCTGGGTGCGTCCCGGCGGGGTAGTGATCGAGCGGACCTTCGCCGAGGCGCTCAGCGTCGGGGTCGGCGATCAGGTCACCCTTGACGGTCGGCCGTTCACCGTTGCCGGGATCGCGGTCACCGCCGCGGCCGCGCCGTACCCGAACTGCTCTCTCACGAACTGCATGTTCACCGGGCCCCAGACCGCCCCGTCCAGCAGCAACGTCTCGACCCTCAACGTCGGCCTGGCCTGGGTCACCGAGGCGGACGCCCGCGCCATGGCCTCGCCGCAGGCACCCCTGAGCTACGTCCTGAACCTGAAGCTCAAGAACCCGGCTACGGCACCGGCACTGGTCAACCAGATCTTTGCGCCCGGCGGCGTTGGCGCCCCGACAAGCGCGGGCATCGATAGCGTCAACTCCTGGCAGGCCATCAGTTCCGCGGCGGGCGAGCTGGTGCAAGACGAACAGTCCGTGCTCAAGGCCGGTTCGCTGCTCGCCGTGCTGCTGGCGGTGGCCAGCGTCGCGGTCCTGGCCGGGGGCCGGATGGCCGAGCGCACCCGGCGGGTCGGCCTGCTCAAGGCGGTAGGCAGCACGCCGGGCTTGGTGGCCGCCGTGCTGGTGGCCGAGAACCTGGCGCTCGCCCTGGTGGCGGCGACGGCCGGGCTGGTCATCGGCTGGGCGGCCGCCCCGTTGATCACCAACCCCGGTGCCGGGCTGATCGGCACCGCGGGCCCGCCCTCGATCACTCTCGCCACGATCGGCTTGACCGTCGCCCTGGCGCTGGCGGTCGCGCTGGCCTCGACGCTCGTGCCCGCTATCAAGGCCGCGCGCAGCAGTACGGTCAGCGCGCTGGCCGACACGCCGCGGCCGCCGCGCCGCCGCGCCGCCTTGATCGCGCTGTCCGCCCGGCTGCCGGTGCCGCTGCTGCTGGGGATCCGGATGGCCGCCGGCCGGCTGCGCCGCGCCGTGCTCGGCGCGGCCAGCATCGCGGTCACTTCCGCCGGGATCGTCGCCCTGCTCACCTTCCGCGCCACCGTCGACCACGACCTCGGACCGGCCGCAGGCCAAGTCGGTGACCCGGTGGTCACCCGGGACACGCAGATGCTGCTCGTGCTCACGATCGTGCTGGTCGCCCTGGCCGTGCTCAACGCGGTTTGCACCGCCTGGGCCACGGTGCTGGACTTCCGGCGGTCCGCGGCCCTGGCCCGCGCGCTCGGCGCGTCCCCGCGTCAGGTCAGCGCCGGGGTGGCGTGGGCCCAGGTGCTGCCCGCGGTGCCGGGTACCCTGCTGGGCATCCCGCTGGGCATCGGGCTGTTCAAGGCCGCCGACCACGGGATGATGACCATTCCGCCCGTCTGGTGGCTGGCCGCCGCCGTACTCCTCACCCTGGCGGCGGTGGCCGCCCTGGCCAGCATCCCGGCCCTACTCGGCACCCGCCGCCCGGCCGCCGAGGTCCTGCAAGCCGAAACCGCGTGATCCTGACAGGCTGTTACTCGTCTTCCTTCCACGCGGCCGCGCCGGTGTAGGTGTACGGGTTGGCCAGGGTCTCGTGCTCGGGGACCTCCGGGTTCATGCCCTCGGCCCAGGCCTGCTCGCCGAGTTCACTGCGCAGGTACTCGGTGGTCTCGTCGATCGCCCGCCGCGCCTTGGCCAGGTCCACGCCGACCAGCTTGTGGTCGAACTTGACCACCTGCCCGTTGACCACCACGGTGTGCACGTCGCCGCGCTGGGCCTGGAAGACCACGTGGCCGTAGGGGTTCAGGATCGGGAAGCTGACCGGTGAGTCGTCGTTCTTGATCAGCACCAGGTCGGCCTTCTTGCCCTCCTCGACGCTGCCGACGACCGAGTCCAGGCCGATGGCCTTCGCCCCGCCGCGGGTGGCCCAGTCGACGACCTGCTCGGCCCGCAGGTGGTGGTTGGTCACGGCCTTGCCCTCGTTGTGATTCTCGAAGTGATCCATGACCCGGTCCGCGCTGAGTGTGGCCCGCATGGCGGAGAAGATGTCGCCGCTCCACCAGACGCTGGTGTCCTGGGACAGCGATACCGGGATGCCGTACTTGCGGAGCTTCCAGGTGGGCGGGTAGCCCTGGCCCGCGCTGCACTCGCTCTCGGTCGAGACCGACACCGAGCCGCCGGTGGCGGCGATGATGTGGTAGGAGTCGGGGGACAAGGACGCGGAGTGCACGTAGACCGTATCCGGGGTGCAGAAGCCGTTCTCGTACATGTGGCGGACGCCCGCGTCGAGGGTGATGCCGAATACCCCGGCGTGCGTGGTCACCGGCACGCCCATCTCCCGGGCCACCTCGAACGTGGCCTTCTCCGGGAACGCCGGGTCGTCGCCGGGGATGTCGAAGGCGATCGCGAACCCCGCCATGTCGCCCTTGCCGTCGAAGCGTCGGACGTAGAAGTCCCGGAACTCCGGCGTGGTGCTCCACTCCCACGAGCCCTGCTGGATGTTCCCGTAGGCCAGCACGAACCGCCCGCGCGCCTCCTCCAGGGCGTCGGTGGCGGCGTCGGCGTGGTCGGTCGTCTGCAGCCCGTGCGACCAGTCCACCGTGGTCGTCACGCCAGCGTCGATCGACTCGATGGCCGACAGCAGGTTCCCGGCGTAGACGTCCTGCGGCCGGAACTTTTTGCCCCAGTTCAGGTAGTACCAGACGAAGTACTGAGTGAGGGTCCAGTCGGCCCCGTAGGCCCGCATGGCCGTCTGCCACATGTGCCGGTGGGTGTCGATCATGCCGGGCATGACGATGCCGCCGGTCGCGTCGATCTCCGCGGCGCCGTCGGGCACGGCCAGGTTCGTGCCGACCGCCGCGATCAGCTCCCCGGTGACGAGCACGTCCGCGTTGGCCAGCACCCTGTGCCCGTCGTCCATGGTGAGCACCGTCGCGTTGCGGAAAACCAGCGGCCGTCCCGCTATCAGGTCCGCTGCCGTCGTCATAGGAACCTCCACTATCGGCGCTGAAAGGGCAGTCGCAGGGCCGCTGGTGGACGAGTGTCCGTGACCTAGTCGCCAGCGGCCTGATCGGAAGCCTTGCGCCTGCTTCCAGCGGCTGTCAATAGTGGGTCACCCCAAGATCGACCAGCCCGAACGCTCCGTGGACACAGCCGTTGTGTCCGCGTGCTGATGGGGAGTACCTGCCACTGCTGCCGTAGACCGCCGGCGCGACCAGCGCCGACTGGGCCGCCCCCAGCTCGTCAGAACCGGTGTCGGCCATGTGTCCGCTGAGCGGACGGGTTGACTGTCATCCTTCCGCTGGCGGCCCGCAGGCGTCGGCCCAGGCGCACGGCCCGCCCGATCATCCTCGGCGAAACGAAGCCCAGCACGACCAGATTAGCCACGCCTACCACGAGCCACGGCAGCGAGGACTCGGTGGCCGCGAGCCAGATGAGGTTCGCGGGCACGATCGCGAGCGCCGCGGTCAGGGTCACCGCGCCCAGCAGCGGCTGCGCGGCCCGGGCTCGGGTGGCGAGCTTGAGGTGCTTCGCCGTGGCGGTGGCGGCGGAGGCCCACAACCCGGACGCGGCCACGATCGCCACCGTGGTCGCGACCACGCCGGCGCCGTAGGTCCCCGAGTGGCTCAACTCGGCTGAGCTCATGGAGCGCTGTCCGAGGAAGAGCCCGGCCAGCCCGGCTCCGGCAGCCACCGTGGCTCCCGCCGCCCACGCGACCCGGCGCCGGATCTTCGGCCACCCTCCCTCCCGCAGGAAGGCGATGAACGCCGGGGCGGCCACTAGCCCGCTGGCCAGCACGACGACACCCGTGACGGCGAAGGCACCGACCAGCGCATCGAAGGCCGCCGTCTTCTGCCACGCCCTCGCTGGGGGCAGCGGTGCTTTGAGGTTCCAGGGCAGGTTGGCGAGGGTCGACCCAGCTATCACGGCGGTCAGCCATCCGCTGGACGCGCCCTTGGCCGCCGCCTTTCCAGCGCGCACCGCCTGGTGGACTCGTTCGCCCAGGCCGCCCCAGATCACGCCGAGCCGCAGCCGCCAGGTCGGCCGTCCCTCGTCCAGGGTGTCCTGGATCAGCGCCAGCAGTTCCTCGCCGTATCGTTCCCGCCACGTCCGGGGATACCAACGGAGCAGGCGGGTCGGCTTCATGCCGGGTCCAGCCCGAGCCGGGCCAGCCCCGCCCTGGTCACTCGCCGCATGTCCGCCAGCGCACCGGCGAGCGCGGCCGAGCCCGGCGGCGTGATCTGGTACGGTCGGCGCCGGTCGTCACTGCCCAGCGGCTCGATCAGCCCGCGCTCCACCAGCCGGGTGATCGCCCCGTACAGCGCGCCCGGGCCTAGCTTTACCCCGGCGAAGTCCTCGATGTCCTTGGCCAGCGCGTGCCCGTGCTTCGGCCCGTCAGCCAGGCTGACCAGGATGAGCAGCGGCGGATCGTTTGCCTTGCGGAGCCCGCTCGGTGCCATAAACTCTTTCTACTACGCCACACGTAGCTACGCAAGACGTAGCACCCCTCCTCTGCTACGCGCGTCGGGCTTGTCGCCCACGCAAACCGGGCACCCGTTATATACAAATCGTAATCATCGGTTACTCTTAGCGATATCGCGTGGCCGGGACGGCCAGGCTTCTCTGCCGGCTGACTCGCGGCGATTCGACCGCCAACGACACTCCCATCACCCTCGCCACCTGCGACGGCAGCCCCGGCCAGGACTGGACCGTCACCACCTCAGGGACCTTGCAGGTCAACGGCAAATGCCTGGACATCTACCGTGACGAGAAGACCAACCATGCCCCCGTCGAGCTCTGGACCTGCACCGGCGGCGCCAACCAGCAATGGCAGGCCACCGGCGCCGGGCCGCTGGTCAACCCGGTCTCCCGCAAATGCCTCGATGACCCCAAGCTCACCACCTCCAGCACCCAGCTAGAGATCTACACCTGCGACGGCAGCGCCAACCAGCAATGGAAAATCCCCCGACCATACCGCAGCGCCGCTCGGCCTGCAGCCTCTGGTGAAGCGCCAGCTCGCGTCTGCCCGCCAGCATTAACTCCGCGTAGTAACTTACCTACCACCTAAAGTAGTCGCGTGTGCGCGGCGGCGGGAATCACAACCTGGAGGCCACCGGATGCCAGTCGGGCCAGCGCTCCGTGCCGGGCGGGGCTGGGACGGGCTGATCGTGGTGTGCGCGGTGGCCGCCTATGACGGTATCCGGATGAGTGACTGGCACCTGGTCCAGCACCTGTCGAAGCTGGCCCCGGTGCTCTACGTGGACCCGCCCTCATTCCGACACCCAGCGGTGCGGGGCCCGCGGCGCGCGGGCGTGCGGTTGCGGCAGGAGGGCCCGGGCCTGGCCCGGCTCGTCCCCGTGGCGCCGCCTTTCCCCGCCCGTCCCGCGGTGGCCGCCGCGACGGCCGCGCTGATCCGGCGTGACCTGCGCTGGGCCGCCGCCCGGCTGGGCGGGCAGGTCAGCGCGGTGCTGTCGAGCTGGCCGCAGTTCCCGGTGTCCGGGGCCTGCGGGGAACGGGTGCGCGCCTACTGGGCCAAAGACGACTTCGTCGCGGGCGCCGCCTTGTTCGGGCTGAACGCCGCCATGCTGGCCCGCCGCGAACGCCAGGTCGCCGCTGCCGCTGACCTGCTGATCGCGGCCAACCCCGTGGTGGCCGCCATGTGGCGCAGCCGCGGCCGCAACCCGCTGCTCATCCCCTTCGGCACCGACGCCGCCGCCTACGCCGGAACCGACCGCGCCCCGCTGCCCCCCGGCGTCCGCCTGCCCCCGCCAGTGGCCGGGTTCATCGGGCGGCTCAACGCCCGCACCGACCTGGCGCTGCTGGAGGCGATCGCCGCCCGCGGCCGCTCCCTGCTCCTGGTCGGCCCTAAAGACCCCGGCTGCGACCAGCGGCGCTTCGCCGCTCTGGCGGACCGGCCCAACGTGCACTGGGCCGGCCAGCAGCCCGCCGCCGCCCTCCCGGGCTACCTGCGGCTGATGGACGTCGGCCTGGTGCCCTACACCCCCAGCCCGTTCAACCGCGGCAGCTTCCCCCTCAAAGCCCTGGAATACCTGGCCGCCGGACGGCCGGTCGCCGCCACCGACCTGCCCGCCCTACGCGCACTAGGCACCGACCTGATCCACATCACCGGCCCAGCATCGTTCGCCGACCAAGTCGACCACCTGCTCACCCAGCCCAGGACCCCGCACCTGGCCGCCCGCTGCCAGGCTTTCGCCGCCGAGCACACCTGGGCCCGGCGAGCCACCGACATCCACCACGCCCTGACCAGCCCCCCGCCACCCGTCGCAGCCACCCAGCCGACCCAGAGCACCGCCGCACCCAGCCCGCGCTGAAGCCCGGCAGCCCGCCCCTCGATCAACTCCTCAGCCCGCGGCGTGTTGACCCTCCGCACCGGAACCAGCGGCGCGCGGGTCAGCAAGGCCTCCTGGCCTCGCCGTATACAAATTGTAATCGTCGGTTACTCTTAGCGATATTGCGTGGCCGGGGTGCCGGGGCCTCTCGGCCGGCTGACCCCCGGGACCACCGCACGGGGACGCAGCCAGGGGGCACGTCCTGCACGTACGACGAGACCGTCACGCCGATGCCGGACATCGCGGCAGGCCCTCAGCCCGCTGGCGTGCCGCCGCCGCCGTGGTCGCGGCGGCCGCGCTGTCACTGGCGGCCGGCGCGGTGCCCGCCTCGGCGGCAGGCGGCTACACCGTGACCGCCACCATCCCCGTCGGCGACGGCCCGGGCCAGGTAGCGGCGGACCCCGCCGCCGGGACCATCTACGTGACCAACAACAACAGTGACACGGTGTCGGTGATCAGCACGGCCGGGCCGGTCTCGGGGCCGATCGTGTCGGGATACCGCCCCGCCCTCTGCGTCACCGACCGTTACGACTCTGCCGCCAACGACACCCCCATCACCCTGGCCACCTGCGACGGCAGCCCCGGCCAGGACTGGACCGTCACCACCTCAGGCACCCTGCAAGTCAACGGCAAGTGCCTGGACATCTACCGCGACGAGAAAACCAACCACGCCCCCGTCGAACTCTGGACCTGCACCGGCGGCGCCAACCAGCAATGGCAGGCCACCGTCGCCGGGACACTGGTCAACCCGATATCCGGCAAATGCCTCGACGACCCCCGGTTCAGCACCAGTCCCCGGCCGCCAGCTGGACATCTATACCTGCAACGGCGGCGCCAACCAGCAGTGGCAAATCCCCTGACGATGCCCGCCGCAGCGCCCGGCCGCTGAGCAAAGCTCGCTCAGGACCCTGACGGGTGTGCGGCGATCAGCAGCAGGGCGTCTAGCAGGCGCCACCAGTCTGCCTCGGCGAGTTCCCGGCCCATCGCCTGCGCGAGCATGGCTAGCGCGGCCACCAGTTCCGCCGACAGGTCATCGGCGTCCCGGCCGAGGGCCGTGGCCATGGCCGTGACCGAACGCCGGAACCGGGTGGTCCGGCCCAGCCGGACCAGCGAGGCGGGCATCGCCGGCGCGGCGGGCATGGGCGCGCCCGGCTGCCCGGTCGCCTCGTCCGGGGCGAGCGTGACTACCAGCCGCAGGTCCAGGGCCTCGGCCAGCCTGCGCAGGGCGGCGGTCGTCGGGTTGCCCCGGCCGTTCTCCAGGTTGGCGATATAGGGAACCGACAGCCCCGCGTCGGCGGCCACGGAGGCCACGGTCCGGCCGGTCGCGGTCCGCCGGGCCCGCAACTGGCGACCGATCGCTGAATCCGCCACGCCCCTCCCGTCTTGACAGAACACTAACTAGGAAAACTATTCTGACAGAATACTAAACGCTCAGACCGGACGGCGGCGATCATGTTCCAGGCCCTGCGAATACGGGATTTCCGGCTGGTGTGGGGCGGCGGCGTGATCAGTGCCCTCGGCACGTGGCTGCTGGTCCTGGCCATACCTGCCCATGTCCTCCTGGTTACCGGCTCGCTGCGCGACACTGGGCTCACGCTCGCCGCGCAGTACCTGCCGTTCCTGGTCCTCGGCCCGGTGGCTGGCGTGGCCAGCGACCGGTGGGACCGGCGCCGCCTGATGATCGCGACCAGCCTGTTCCGCGCGGGCGCCGTGGCCGTGATGCTCCTCGGCACCTCACCCAGCCGGTACTGGGTACTCTATGCCGCCCTGATCGCCGAGAGCAGCGGCGGCGTGCTGTACGTCCCGGCCTGGCAAGCTCGCACGCCGGCCATTGTGGGCACCGGGACGCTGCTGAGCAGTGCCAACTCGCTCAACGCCCTGGCCGACGGTGCCGTGCGGCTGATCGGCGGCCCGCTCGGCGGCATCCTCCTGACCGCCTTCGGCGTCAGATGGCTGATCTGCGTCGATGCCCTCAGCTACCTGGTATCCGCCGCTGCCAGCGCCCTGACCAGTCGGCCAGCCGGGAAGCGAGCGGACCGGAAGACCACGGCGCACCAGAAGACTACGATCGGCGGGGCGTTCCGCGACCTGGCCGAGGGCGGGCGGGTGTTGCGCGGCCAGCCGATGGCGCGGGCGCTGCTGCTGGTCACGGTCATCTTCCTGGCCGCGAACGCGTCGCTCAGCGCCATGCTCATCCCGCTCGGGGTCCGGCGGCTGGGCGGCAGCGAGCACACCGGATTCCTGCTGTCCGCCCTCGGCGTGGGCTTCCTGCTCGCGGCCCCGCTCCTGCGGGCGCTGCTGGACCGGGTCCAGCCGCGCATCCTGCTGACCGCCTGCCTGACCGCCACCGCCATCGGCCAGTTCGGCCTGTTCACCTCGACCTCGCTCGCCACCGCGGTGCCCGCCGCGGTCGCCATCGGCACGTTCGGCTCGATGTCCGAGGTCATCCCGCAGACCGCCCTGCAGCGGGTCATCCCCAACGCGGTCCTCGGCCGGATCAGCGCCGTCTTCCTGACCGGTGAGGCCGCGGTCAGCCTGATCGGCGCCGTGGCCGGGCCCTTCCTGGCCCAGACGGTCCATCTGGCCGGCCTGGCCATCGTGGCCGGCCTGGTCACGCTGGGCGCGGCCGCGCTGACCCGCCTGATCGTGCCGCGGATGCCCGCGACTGTCCCGGAACCGGAACTAGCAGCGCCATCGCCCAGCGGCGGCCGGGTTTAAGCCACAGCTGAAAGGGTTTGCGACCGGTGCGCTCCGCTGGTGATCCTGGGGCTGGAAACCACAGCCGGTGGTCCCGAGCTGGCCATGGTCCGGCCGACCATGGCCAGCCCACCGGACCGGCCCGTACGGGGGCCAGGCCCGATGGCTATCCGGCCCGCAGCAGTTCGACACCGAGCGGCGTGAGGACGTGCAGTACCGCGCTGCCCTGCCGGTGCGTGGTGATGAGCCCCGCCTCCCGCAGCACCGACGCGTGCTGGCTGGCCGCCGCGAGCGAGATGCCCACCCGGTCAGCGAGCTCGGTGGTCGAGCATCCCCCGGCGATGGTGCGCAGCGCCGCGGCCCGGTTCCGGCCCACCAGCGCGGCCAGCGCCGCGCCGCGGGGCCGCGGGTCACCCCACAGCTGGCGCTGCTCCATCCGATTGCCAGTCGGCGGCAGGACCAGCCACGGCATCGCCGTCGGGTCGCCCGGAACCTGGTGCAGGCTCGGGAGCTGGCCCACGAACACCGAAGGCAGCAGCGCGATGCCCTGGCCGTTCAGAGGTATGTCGTAGTCGACAGAT
>PLDT01000428.1:0-25225 GCA_003136255.1 Actinomycetota bacterium | reverse complement strand
CTGCCCGCGGCGATGGTGCTGTTTGGGATCATCTCGGTGCAGGCCGGGGCGGGCATCGCGGACAAGTTGTTCCACGAGATTCCTCCCGCGGCGGTGACCGGGCTGCGATTGTGGACGTCCGCCGTGGCCATGGCGATCATCTCCGGGCGGGGGCTCACCCGGGCGCTCCGTGATCTGGCCAAGCGAAGAGCCTGGGCCGACGCGGGGATCGCCGGGTCGTTCGGCATCGCGCTCTTGATTATGAATTTTTCGATCTATCAGTCGTTCGCTCGGATTCCGCTGGGGGTCGCGGTCACCATCGAGTTCCTCGGGCCGCTGGCGGTAGCGGTAGCCGGGTCGCGGCACCTGCGGGACGTTGGCTGGGTGGTGCTCGCGGCCATCGGGGTGGCGCTGCTGACCGAGGGCGGGCACGGGCACCTGGACCTGATCGGGGTGCTGTTCGCCGGGGTGGCCGGGGCTTGCTGGGCGGCCTACATCGTGCTCAGCTCGGCGACCGGCCGGCGCTTCCCCGGTTCGGCGGGGCTGGCCATCGCGATGGTGGTCGCGGGGATCCTGATCACGCCGCCCGCGGTTGCGGCGGGAGGCGACGCGATGTTCCGGCCCGCCGTGCTGGGCACCGGGGCGGCGATCGGCGTCCTGTCCTCGGTGATTCCCTACCGGCTGGAGCTCGAGGCGCTGCGGCGGATGCCGATGCGGCTATTCGGTGTGTGGATGAGCCTGGAGCCCGCGGTGGCAGCGCTGATCGGGCTGGCCCTGCTTGGCCAGCACCTGAGCGCGGTGGAATGGCTCGCGATCGGGTGTGTGATGATCGCGTGCGCCGGCGCGGCCAGCGGAGCTTTAGCATAAGGGGCGTGTCCGCCGACCTCCTGCGCACTTCGATCTCCCGCCTCGAGACGTCCAGGTTCGCGCGCCCGGTGCTGGCGCCGACGGCGCGGTCGATGCGGCGGATCGCGCTGGCCGGGGTCATCGCCGACACCGCGATCATGTCCACCGGCGCGGCGGTCCGGCTCAGCTCGTCGGGCCTTGGCTGTCCGGACTGGCCCCGGTGCAGCACGGCGGACATCGTGGCCAGCAAGAACGCCGGGCAGACGCTGCTCAACACCTGGATCGAGTTCGCCAACCGGCTGCTCAACTTCCCGCTGGTGATCATCACCGTCATCGTCTTCATCGCGGCCTGGCGTTTCCGGCCGCAGGGCAGGAGGCGGCGTGATCTGGTCCGGCTGGCGGCGATCCAGCCGGCCGGGGTGATCGCCCAGGCGGTGATCGGCGGGATCGTCGTGCTGACCAAGCTCAACCCGGCCGCGGTCTCGATCCACTTCCTGGTGTCCGCCTCGATCGTGGCCGCGGCCGTGGTGCTGCACGTTAGGTGTACCGAGGGCGACGAACCTCCGAGGACGGTCGTCCGGCGGGACCTGTACCTGCTGTCGGCGGCCCTGGTGGCGGTGACCGGCGTGATGCTCGCGGCGGGCACGGTGGTGACCGGTACCGGCCCGCTGGCCGGCCACGCGGACACGCCCCGGTACCACCTGCCGCTGGAAGGGGTCACCCAGCTACACGCCGACATCGGCTGGCTGCTGGCCGGCCTGGCCGTCGCGCTGGTGGTCGGGCTGCGGATGACCGGCGCGCCGCCCCGCGCGGTGCGGGCCAGCTGGATCATGATCGCGTCGCTGGGCCTGCAGGGCGTGATCGGCTACGTCCAGTACTTCAACCACCTGCCGGCCGGGCTGGTCTGGGTCCACGTGACCGGCTCGGTACTGGTCTGGATCGCCGTGCTGCGGCTGTTCTTGTTCATGCGCAACCGCGGTCCGCTGGTGCGGCCGTCTCCCGAGCCCGCGGCGGCCGCACCCTACCGACAGCCGGAGCCGCTGGACCGATAGGCTCCTACCGTGAGCAACCAGTCCCAGCTTGACTGGACGGCGACTGACGAACGCGCCGTCGACCTCATCCGAGTCCTCGCGATGGATTCGGTCCAGAAAGTAGGCAACGGGCACCCGGGCACGGCGATGAGCCTGGCCCCGGTGGCCTATCTGCTCTATCAGCGCCTGCTCCGGCACGACCCGGCGGATCCGCACTGGCCGGGCCGGGACCGCTTCGTGCTGTCGTGCGGGCACTCCAGCCTCACCTTGTACATCCAGCTTTACCTGTCCGGGTACGGGGTGACCCTGGAGGACCTGGAGGCCTACCGGACCTGGGGCAGCATCACGCCCGGCCACCCCGAGCACGGCCTGACGCCGGGCGTGGAGACCACCACCGGGCCGCTGGGCCAGGGCATCGGCAACGCGGTCGGCATGGCCATGGCCGCGCGCCGCGAACGCGGCCTGTATGACCCCGAGGCCGAGCCGGGCCGCAGCCCGTTCGACCACTACATCTACGCCTTCGTCTCCGACGGCGACATGGAGGAAGGCATCAGCCACGAGGTGGCCTCGCTGGCTGGGCATCAGCGGCTCGGCAACCTCATCGTGGTCTACGACGACAACTACATCTCCATCGAAGACGACACGCAGATTGCCAAGTCCGAGGACGTCGCCGCCCGTTACGAGGCCTACGGCTGGCACGTGCAGCGCCTGAGCTGGCGTACCCCGAACGGATACCACGAGGACGTCCAGGCGCTCTATCAGGCGCTGCTGGCGGCCAAGGAGCACACCGAGGCGCCGTCCTTCATCGCGCTCACCACGATCATCGGCTGGCCGGCCCCGCACAAGCAGAACACCGGCGCTGCGCACGGCTCCGCGCTCGGCGCGGACGAAGTGGCGGCGACCAAGGAAGTCCTCGGCTTCGATCCCGCGGTTAACTTCCCGGTCGAGGACGAGGCGCTCGCCCATGCGCGCCAGGTCGCGGAGCGGGGCAAGAGCCTGCACGCCGAGTGGGAGCAGTCGTTCGCCGCGTGGAGCGAGGCCAACGCGGATCGCCGGGCGCTGTTCGACCGGCTGTCCGCCCGGGTCCTGCCGGACGGCTGGACCGACGCGCTTCCCTCGTTCCCGGCCGACGCCAAGGGCATGGCCACCCGCAAGGCCTCCGGTACCGTCCTGAGCGCCCTGGCCCCGGTGCTGCCCGAGCTGTGGGGGGGCTCGGCAGACCTGGCCGAGAGCAACCTGACCACGATGGACGGCCAGCCCTCGTTCATCCCGGTCGACCACCAGACCGCCATGTGGCGGGGCAACCCGTACGGCCGGACGCTGCACTTCGGGATCCGCGAGCACGGGATGGGCGCGATCCTGAACGGCATCGCGCTGCACGGCGGCACCCGGCCCTACGGCGGAACGTTCCTCGTGTTCAGCGACTACATGCGGGGCTCGGTCCGGCTCGCGTGCCTGATGGAGCTGCCGGTCACCTACGTGTGGACGCACGACTCCATCGGGCTGGGTGAGGACGGGCCCACCCACCAGCCGATCGAGCACCTGTGGGCGCTGCGGGCCATCCCGCATCTGGAGGTAATCCGGCCCGGGGACGCGAACGAGACCGTCGTCGCCTGGCGGACCGTCCTGGAGCGAGCCCGGCCGGCCGCGATGTGCCTGACCCGGCAGGCCCTGCCGGTGTTCGACCGGTCATCCGGTGGGCTGGCCAGCGCCGAGGGCGTCGCCCGTGGCGCGTACGTGCTGGCGGACGGCAGCGATGTCATCTTGATCGGCACGGGCAGCGAGGTCTCGATCGCGCTCGAGGCCCGCGACCAGCTGGCCGCCGAGGGCATCTCGGCCCGGGTGGTGTCCATGCCGTGCGTGGAATGGTTCAACGCGCAGGACGATTCCTACCGGCGCGAGGTACTGCCGCCGACCATCCGCGCGCGGGTGTCGGTCGAGGCGGGCATTACCGAACCGTGGCGGTTGTTCGTAGGGGACGCGGGCGCTTCAATTGGAGTAGACCACTTTGGCGCTTCGGCCGCCTACCAGAAGATCTATCAGGAGTTTGGCATCACAGCGGAGCGGGTAGCCGCTGCCGCACGCGACAGTCTGGCCCGGGTCAGGGACTAAGCCCGCCCGCGGCACGCAGGGAAGGGAAAGCAACGGTGTCAGTTGACGTTCTCGGGCAGCTATCCGAGGCCGGGGTGTCGGTGTGGCTGGATGACATCAGCCGTGACCGGCTGCGCACCGGCAACTTGCAGACGCTGATCGACGACCTGCACGTGGTCGGCGTGACCTCTAATCCAACGATCTTCGCCAAGTCGCTGTCCTCCGGGGACGCCTACGACGACCAGATCGCCGACCTGAAGACCCGCGGCGTGGGCGTGGACGAAGCGGCCCGGATGATCACCACGTACGACATCCGCTGGGCCTGCGACGTGTTCCGGCCGGTCTACGAGCGGACCGGCGGTCTGGACGGCCGGGTCTCGCTCGAAGTGGACCCCCGGCTCGCCAAGGAGACGGCCAAGTCCATCGCCGAGGCCCGGGCGCTGTGGTGGATGGTGGACCGGCCAAACCTGCTGATCAAGATCCCCGCGACCCCCGAGGGGCTGCCCGCGATCACGCAGTGCATCTCGGAGGGGATCAGCGTCAACGTCACGCTGATCTTCGCGCTGGCGCGGTACGGCGAGGTCATCGACGCGTACATGACCGGCCTGGAGCAGGCCGCCGCGGCCGGGCACGACCTGTCCCAGATCCGCTCGGTGGCGTCGTTCTTCGTCAGCNNGGGTCGACACGGAGGTCGACGACCGGCTGGACAAGATCGGTACTCCCGAGGCCGCCGCGCTGCGCGGCAAGGCGGCCATAGCGAACGCACGGCTGGCCTACGAGCTGTTCGAGCAGCGGATCGCCACCGAACGCTGGCAGGCGCTGCGGGCCAAGGGCGCGCAGGTCCAGCGGCCGCTGTGGGCGTCCACCTCGGTCAAGGACCCCGCGTTCGGCGACACCATGTACGTCGTCGACCTCGTGGTGGCCGACACGGTGAACACCATGCCCGAGGGGACGATCCGAGCCACGGAGGACCACGGCAAGCTGCTCGGCGACACCGTGCACGGCACCTACGACGCGTCCCGGCAGGTCTTCGCCGACCTAGAGCAGCTCGGCATCGGGTACGACGACGTCGTGCAGGTCCTCGAGGACCAAGGCGTGCAAAAGTTCGAGACGTCGTGGACCGAGCTGCTCGACACGATCGGCTCGAAGATGGGACTGGGGTGACCGCAGAACCCGAAGGGCTGGCCCCGGCTAGCCCGGGCGTCATCGCGGAGGTTGACGCGGCGGCCCAGCCGCGGAACCCGCTGCGCGATCCGCGTGACCGGCGCATCCCCCGGGTGGCCGGGCCCTGCGTGCTGGTCATGTTCGGGGTGACCGGGGACCTCGCGCGCAAGAAGCTGATGCCGGCCGTCTACGACCTGGCCAACCGGGGCCTGCTGCCGCCTGGTTTCTCGTTCGTCGGCTTCGCCCGCCGGGACTGGGCGGACGAGGATTTCGCCCAGGTCACCTACCAGGCGGTGAAGGAGTACGCGCGCACGCCGTTCCGTGATGCGGTGTGGGAGCAGCTCAGCGAGGGCGTCAGGTTCGTGTCCGGTTCGTTCAGCGACGACGCGGCGTTCGACGAGCTGGCCGAGTGCGTCCACAAGCTCGATGCGGAGCGGGGCACGGGCGGGAACTACGCGTTCTACCTGTCGATTCCGCCGAGCCAGTTTCCCACCGTGGTCCAGCAGCTCAAACGCAGCGGCCTGTCGGACTCGCACGGCCGCGGCTGGCGGCGGGTGGTGATCGAGAAGCCGTTCGGCCATGACCTGGCCAGCGCGCGGGAGCTGAACGCGACCCTGGACGGGGTCTTCCCGCCCGAGGCGGTGTTCCGCATCGATCACTACCTCGGCAAGGAGACGGTGCAGAACATCCTGGCGCTGCGGTTCGCCAACGAGATGTACGAGCCGATCTGGAACCGCGGCTACGTCGATCACGTCCAGATCACCATGGCCGAGGACATCGGGATCGGCGGCCGGGCCGGGTACTACGACGGCATCGGAGCCGCCCGCGATGTGATGCAGAACCACCTGCTTCAGCTCCTGGCGCTGACCGCGATGGAGGAGCCGGTCGCGTTCGACGCCGACTCGCTGCGGATGGAGAAGGAGAAGGTGCTGTCCGCGGTCCGGCTGCCCGCCGACCTGGCCACGGGCACCGCGCGCGGGCAGTACGCCGCGGGCTGGCAGGGCGGGCGCCAGGTGGGCGGCTTCCTGGAGGAGGACGGCATCCCGCCGGATTCGCGGACTGAGACGTACGCCGCGCTGCGGCTCGGCGTCGATACCAGGCGCTGGGCCGGAGTGCCGTTCTACCTGCGCGCCGGCAAACGGCTGCCGCGCCGCATGACGGAGATCGCGCTCATTTTCCAGCGCGCGCCGCACCTGCCCTTCTCGGCCACCGACACCGAGGAACTCGGGCAGAACGCGCTGGTGATCAGGATCCAGCCCGACGAGGGGATCACGGTCAGGTTCGGCTCGAAGGTGCCGGGCACGGCCATGGAGGTCCGGGACGTCAACATGGACTTTGCCTACGGCGAGTCCTTTACCGAATCCAGTCCCGAGGCCTACGAGCGGCTGCTGCTCGACGTCCTCATCGGCGACCCGCCGCTGTTCCCCCGGCAGCAGGAAGTCGAGCTGGGCTGGCGGATCCTCGACCCGGTAGAGGATTTCTGGGCCACTTACAGCAAGCCGGAGCAGTATCCGGCGGGTTCGGCGGGCCCGGCGTCGGCCGAGGAACTGATGGCACAGGACGGGCGCGCATGGCGGCGCCTGTGAGTGCCCGTCGGGCGGACGCTGGAGGAGGGAAGCCGAGATGACCATCGACCTGACCGACACTACGACGGCCGCTATCCACGAGGCGCTCACCCAGGCGCGGCGCCGCATGGGCGGCCCGGCCTCGGGCATGGTACTGACGCTGATCATCGTCACCGACGAGGCCGACCAGTACGACGCCGTCCGCGCGGCCAGCCACGCGGGCCGGGAGCATCCGAGCCGGATCCTCGCCGTCATCACCCGCAAGCCAAAGTCCGATTCCCGGCTGGACGCCGAGATCCGGGTGGGCGAGACCGGGCCGGGCGAGACCATCCTGCTGCGCATGTACGGCCCGCTCGGCGAGCATGCGGACTCGGTGGTCGCGCCGCTGCTCGCGCCGGACGTGCCGGTGGTGACCTGGTGGCCGGACGAGGCGCCGCGCTCGCCAGGTAGCGATCGGCTCGGGGCGGTGGCCCAGCGCCGGGTGACGGACGCGGCGGCGGCCGACGCACCCAGGGACATGCTGCTGACCCTGGCCAAGTCCTATCAGCCGGGCGACACCGACCTGAGCTGGACCCGGTCGACGCCCTGGCGTTCCCTGCTCGCCGCGACCTTGGACCAGCCCTATCCCGAGATCCTCAGCGGCGAGGTGCTGGCCGAGCCGACCAACCCGACCGCGGACCTGATCGCCGCCTGGCTCGGCACACGGCTGGGCATCGAGGTGCGGCGCGGCGAGTCAGCGGGTCCAGGGGTCACCGAGGTCAGCTTCACCACGCAGGACGGGCAGGTCACGATCTCCAGGCCCGACGGCCGGACGGCCACCCTGTCCTGGCCCGGCCGGCCAGAACGCCGGGTGGCGCTGCACCGTCGTGACACCGACGACCTGGTCGCCGAGGAGTTGCGCAGGCTCGAGCCGGACGAGGTCTACGCCGAGACACTCCGCGCGCTGGCCAGGGGTTCGTCATGAAGCGCTTCATGAGCGCTTCATGAGCGTGCCCGAGATCATCGTCCACCGAGATGCGCAGCTGCTGGCCAAGGCGGTCGCCGCGCGCCTGGTCACCAGGCTGGTCGATTCGGTGGCCGCGGCAGGGACCGCCTCGGTGGTGCTGACCGGGGGCGGCATCGGCACCGCGGTGCTGGCCGAGCTGGCCGCCGCCCCGGCCCGGGACGCGATCGACTGGCGGCACCTGGACATCTGGTGGGGCGACGAGCGGTTTGCGCCGACCGGCGACCCGGAGCGGAACGATACCGGAGCTCGCGCGGCGCTGCTGGACCACGTGGACATCGATCCGGCCCGGGTGTACCCGATGCCCGGACCGGACGGGCCGGACGGCGACGATCCGGAGGCCGCGGCGGCCAGGTACGCCTCCTGGCTGGAGGCCGCGGCCAAGCCCGAAGACCACGGCCAGGTCCCGGAGTTCGACATCCTCATGCTCGGCATCGGCCCGGAGGCGCATGTCGCGTCACTGTTCCCCGGCATGCCCGCGCTCTATGACGAGCGGCCGGTGGTAGCGGTGCGGGGGTCGCCCAAGCCGCCGCCCACCCGGTTGTCTCTCACGCTGCCGTCCATCCAGGCGGCACGGGAAGTCTGGATCCTGGCCTCGGGCCCGGAGAAAGCCGACGCGATCGCGATGGCCCTGTCCGACGCCGGGCCGGTGCAGGTTCCCGCCGCGGGTGCGCGCGGCAGGCAGCGGACGCTATTCCTGATCGACAGTGCCGCCGCGGCCAAGATTCCGCCGCAGATCGGCCGCCAGGGCGCGCACTGACTTGCCGCCTGGTCTGCGGGTGAACGCCAGCCCGGCGGCCAGGCAGGCCACCGGCGCCGCGGCGAGCACGTACCGGTAGCTGAACCCGGAGGTCATCGGCGGCACCACGATCAGCACCACCCCGACCAGCCAGGGCAGCAGGCCCACCCCGCCCCAGCGGCGCCAGCGGGACAGCACCCCCGCGGCGCCGATCAGCACGATGAGGCCAAGCAGCGTGCCGCGCAGGTAGATGTACTTTTGGTAGGTCTCAAGCAGATGAGCCCAGGGCTGAACCTCCGCGGTGAACCCGAGGCCCTGGCCCTGGCCGGCGAAGTCTCGCTCGGCCGCCATGATGAGGACCGCCTGCGGGTCACCCTTCTGACAGCTCGCGTTGCACCAGGTCGGGGTGTCACTAGGCAGCTGGGTGGCATCGCCCGACTGCGTATCTGGGTTGCCAGGTATGTGATCCGGGGTGGCGTACCAGGGTATCTGCAGGTTCATCGCGTGGGCGCTGACGAACTGGAAGTTCGGGCCGTTCCCGTAATAGTCGAACGGGTCGGGCTGCCGGTTCCAGCCGAAGGTGTGCAGCGTGTCGTCGATCACCACGCGCGCGTAGGCCCTCGGCTGGTCTTCGATGGCGAGCTTGGCGAACTCGCCCGTCTGGGCGCTAACGATGGGCGTGAACCGTATCGAGGTATCGGAGCCGAAGGCGAGGTACAGCGGCGTGTTGACGCGCCGGTAGGGATACAGTTCGTTGTCCGCCCAGACGTACTCCCCCGCCACCGGGCGGTACTTCAGCTTGGTCGGGTCACACAGGTAGGCCAGGGTGGCGGGTAGGTTCGTCATCTTCGAGCATTGGGCGAACGTGCTGACCCGGCTGTACAGGAAGGCCGACGATTCGCTCAGCGCGTACTTGCCGGTCGACTGGTGGAACCAGACCATGTACAGACCGATCGGCACGATACCCGCCACCGCGAGGGTAACCAGACGCCGCCATCCGACCCGCCGGGCCAGCATGCCGACCAGGGCCACGACGAGCAGTGGCTCACCGACCGACCGCACCAGGGTCGCGTACCCGATCAGCAGCCCGGCGACGGCCATGGCCAGGATCGAAGGCCGATCACTCCAGCACAGGACGATCACCGCGACGGTGACCAGGAAGATGAACAGCGGGTCGGCGGTGACCATGTGTTCCAGGTGCAGCTCGTAGGCATCGAACAGCACCGGCAGCGCGGGCAGCGTCGCGCCCCACCAGGGCAGCCCGCGACGGCGCAGCAGCGCGTAGATGGCCACGCCGGCCACGACCCCCATCGCCGCCTGGAGCAGCCCGATCGCGTAGTCGCTGTGCAGCGGGAGCAGGAGATCGAGGAGGAACGGGTAGCCGTTCGGCCGGACCTGGTCCGGGATGTGCGTCACCGCGTCGTACAGGTAGTTGTAGGAGTCGCTGAACCACAAGATGGGCGGATAGCCCAAGACCACGACGATGCGCACCGCGATGGCGGCCAGCACGACGACGCCGAACTGCCAGTTCGCCACGGCCAGGCTGATCAGTCGCGCGTGCAGCGGGCTCCGCGCCCCCACAGGCGGTTGCTGATCGGGAACGACCCGCTCGCTACCGGTGGTCGCGTTCGTCAACGACCGCCTCCCGACTCCTCGAGCCTGCCGGAAAGATGCTCCCGGCCCCTTTGCTGATCCCGCAGGCCCGGTGATCCAGCACGCCGACAGCCCTTTCTTGCGTGCCGGCTGACCCATAGTAGCCGTCGCCTCGCACCGAAATGCGGGTTAACACTGAACGACGTGCGCAAGCGTGTTAGCTGTCACTCGCCGCTACGAGCGGCCTCCGTATCCGATGCGGGTGGCCAGCACGCAGATGAACACGAACGAGAGCGCGGCGGCGATGTCCGGCGAGCCGGCTGCGGCCGAGATCAGGATCCAGACGAACAAGACCGGCAGCACCCGGTCGAACGGACGGTTGCGCCGGACCTCGGGCGGCCGGACCGCGGGCGGCACGGCCTGCGCGTCACCCGGCGGGCGGTGGTAGAGGCCGGTACCGAGCAGCGGGCTGGCCGGCAGGTCGGAAGTAAGGACCCGCAACTCGGTCCAGGTCTTCGCGGCGTACGCGGCCGCCGTCCGCTCCTCGAATTCGTCGAACGTCAGCCGTCCGTCCGTGAACGCGTCGCGCAGCACAGCTACGACGCTCTCCCGCTCTTGGTCAGACGCGCGGATCGCCCGGTCGGTCATCGGCGGACACACCTTCCGTGTCTTTCCTCTGATCCTACCCGGTGCAGGTCTGAACCCTTAGGCTCCCATCGCCAGGATTGCGAGGCCGCTAGCGCGGGGAAACTCTGTGTGCTGCCACAACTTCAGAGGACCGTATCCGAATGGTTACGAAAAGTGAGAGCCTTTGGGTCTCGCACCGTAACACACCTGGGCGTTACGCTATTGGCGGATCTTTCATCTTGGTCAATCTGGGTCAGATGTGACCTGACGAAGGTTCTGGCGCGAAGTGAAATATTTCGGGCCAGGCACGCAGGGTAACGCCGGACATCCGTCTTTTCCGGCTGCCGCCGGGGCACGCCGGAGGAGACGGGCTATTCCTTCACTAGGAGGGATCCTTTTGAGCGTCAGCGAAGACCGCACAGTCCAGCCCAGTGCCACCTCTCTTCCCCCTTCAGGCATCGCCGACCCCGCACCGCTGGGGCTCGCCGCCTTTGCCCTTACCACGTTCCTGCTGTCCGCTAAGAACGCCGGATGGATGACTCATGCCACCGGCGACGCGTGGCTCGGCTTCGCCTTCGCGTACGGCGGATTCGCCCAGCTATGCGCCGCCATGTGGGAGTTCCGTAACAGGAACGTCGTCGGCGCGACCGGCTTCGGTACGTTCGGCGCCTTCTGGATCGGCCTCGGCTTCTGGGTTCTGCTCGTCGTGAACCCGGCCGTCGCGGCCATCAAGCCGGCCACGGCCGCGGCGACGGTCGCGTCGCTCAACCACGACCTGGGCTGGATTCTGCTCGGGTTCGGTATCTTCACCCTGTACGTGACGGTCCTGGTCACTCAGACGAACACGGCGTTGTTCACGACCTTCTTGCTGCTGTTCGTGACCCTCATCGTCCTGTGCATCGGGAACTTCAACGCTGGCTCGGCACTCCTCCCCACCGGGACGATCAAGGTCGGCGGATATCTGGGGATTATCACCGCGCTCGTCGCCTGGTATACCTCATGTGCAGGCATGGCAGCCGGCATGGGCGGCAAGCTCAGGCTCCCCGTGGGCCGGGCGCTGGTCAGGTAAGCACCTTGACCGCGTAGGTGCTGGGACCGGACCCGTGGGGCTCGGTCCCAGCACTTATTTCTCCTGCCAGGCGAGTCCTGCGGTTGTGCCGGGTCGCCCGCGGCACTCACTTCCTGCCGGATAGCGTTAGGCCGGATGGCCTGGCAGGAGGAGGTGCGGGTGCAGGACAGACAGATCGATCTGTCGGCCAGGGTGGCTCGGGTCAAGCGCAAGACGCGACCGTGGAAGTCGATCATCGCCCTGGTGCTCGCGATCGCCGCCGCGGTCATCTCGCGTGAGGCCCGCGTCGACCCGCATGCCCTGTGGACCGAGAGCCATCAGATCCACCAGCTCGTCAGGTACGGCACGGCCGTGCTGTTCACCATTTTCGGGTCCATCGCCACGTACGGCCTGGCCGGGAAGTCGCGGGAGCTGCTCGAGCCGAAGGCCGGTACCTCCCATTCCGCCGTGGTCAGGTACGCCATCTTGCTCCTCGGCGCGTTCACGACCTTGGTGATCACCCTGAACCTGTTCGCCGTGCCGGTCGCTCAGCTGATCGTCGCCGGCGGGCTCACCAGCGTGTTCGTCGGCATCGCGGCCCAGCAGGCGCTCGGCAACGTATTCGCTGGCCTGGTGCTGCTGTTCGCCCGGCCGTTCGTCGTGGGCGAGGCGATCCGGCTCCGGGCCGGCGCCCTGGGCGGCACTCTGGACGGCACGGTGACCGAGATCGGGATCACCTACGTCCGGCTGGACACCGGCGGCAGCGTCATGGCCATCCCGAACTCGCAGGTGCTGAACGCCGTGATCGGCCCCATCCCGTCAGACGAGGGGAACGGCAGCCCGGCTCCGGCCGTCGCGGACGGCAAATCGGGCACCCCGGGCGGCCCGGAGCAGCCCCAGCCCGGACCGCCGGGGCCAGTCTGAACGGCCCGCCTGAACGCCCAGTCTGCACGGCCAGTCTGAACGGCCAGTCTGAACGCGAAGGACCGGCACGCTGACGAGCAGATCGCCCGCCCGCGTACCGGCCCTTCGTCACGCCAACCGGTGCGGAGGTCGCCTCTCGGCGAAAGGCACAACGCGGCTCCAGCCGAACGGTATTCCGCGAAGGCAGTAGGTGCGGCCCGGGGACACAGCCGCACCGGTCTGAGTCGTCAACGCCGACGACGGCGTCGATGTTCCCGCTCCGGCGGCGGACCGCCTTCGTAGGGGAATGAGGACATCGGCTGGCTCGGGGTCACGTCCGGGTCGTCGTACTGCGCACGGTCCCTCGAACCGCTGGCCCCCGGCAGCTGGCTGTACCCGCCTGACCGAGCCGAGCCGTCTTCGTAACCGGCCCCGCCGTACCCGGAACCGTCATCCGTGCCGCCACCGTAGCCTGCGCCGTCGTACCCGGGCCCGCCGTAGCCCGCATTGCCGTAGCCGGCAGTGTCGTAGCCAGCGTTGTTGTGGCCCGGGCCCGCATTGTCGTAACCGGCGTTGTCGTAACCGGCGTTGGTGTAGCCGGCGTTGTCGTAACCGGCGTTGGTGTAGCCGGCGTTGTCGTAACCGGCCGCCGCGCTCGCGTCATAGCCGCGGGTGTCGTACCCGCCTGGTTCCGCGCCGGGACGGTCGTAGCCGCTCTGCTCGTAGCCCGCCGGGTTCCCGACGCCGCGCCGGTCGCCGGCGTAGTCGTAGCCGCTGTAGCCCTGTTCCGGGTAGGTCTCGCCCGGGCTGGCGTACCTTTGGTCCCGGTAGTCCTGCCCCGGGTATCCGTACTGGTCGCGAGCGGCCTGGCTGACGTCCTGCTGGCCGTACTCGCGCTCGGAGTAGCCCTGCTGGCCTTCCTGGCCCCGGTAACCTCCGTGCGGCTCGAAGGGCTGGCGCTGGCTCCCGTGCTCGGCATACCCGTAGCCCTGGTTCCCCTGCTCGGAGTACGACCGCTCCTGGTAGCCCTGCTGCTGGTACCCGCGGTCGTCGTAACCCTGGGCGGGGTAAGCCCCGCTGTCGTATTCCGGCCTGGAGTAGGAGGACCCGAGGGGCGCGAGCCCGGGGGGCGTCGGCTCACCATAGGGCGACAAGGCGTACGCCCGGTCGCCGTGTTCGGAGCCGACGCTGGCCTGCTCGCCATACCCGTATCCTTGGTAACCCTGCTCGGCGGGAGCCGGGGACCCGCGATCCTCGTACCGCTGGCCCGGCTGCGGCGTCTGGGCTCCGTAGGGTCCCTGCGCTCCGCTTCGCTCCTGGTAACTCTGGTCGGGGTAGGCCTGGTCGGCGTACTGCGGCTGCGTGGCGTACGCTGCCTGACCCGCGTATTGGGCTTGGTCCGGATACCGACCCTGGTCGGGGTACTGCGCCTGGTCCGGATACTGGGCCTGCTGAGCGTACCCCTGGTCCCGGTAGTGGGCCGGGTCCGCGTAGCGGGCCGACTCCGGGTACTGAGTCTGCTCGGGGTACTGAGACGGCTCGTAATACTGAGCCGGCTGGGAGTACTGACCTGGCTGNNCGGCTGGGAGTACTGATCGCTGTAGCCGCCGCCCGGCGGCAGCGCCCGCGGAGCAGCACTGCCGAGGACCATCGGGCCCACCGGCTCGTCGGCGCGCAGGGCGCGGAAATCACCCGTGACCGGCCCAGTGAAATCAGGTCCACGGCTCAAATCACGCACGTCCGCGTAACCGGGCAGGGCCGTGAGCCTGGGATCGGTCGGGGCACCGGGAAGCTGGCGCGGGAAACCGCCTGTTCCACGCGCATCCCGCGGATCGGGGTACATGCCGCGATGCAGAGCGTCGATCAGCCGGGGCAGTTCCTCCTGGGGCAGCCGGAACGTACCGGTGCAGGTGCCTCCCTGCCAGATGCTGAACACCGAGATCCCGGTATCGGAGTACCAGCTCAAGCGCATGCTGCGGGAGCTGCCCCGCACGTCGAAGAAAACCTCACCGAGCCGGGGCAGAGGTGCTGCGTCCGACGCTGACATGCTGCCCATGGTCCCGTGCTCACTTCCCTTTGTCCAGTTCGTCACGAACATTGCCACGCAGGCTAGCCGCAACCGGGAGGACGCCAGAGAAAGAAGCCCGAAATCGGGCGGTGAATTTCGCCAGCCTGCATGCACGATGACTATCGAGGATGGCATCATTATCGGCGGGCATACACCAGCCCGCGCGATGGTTAGCACGACGGGTGAACCGTAGCGCTGGTGCCAGCCGTTCGGTATGGTGACCGTTTGCTAACGCGATCGCCTCGCCTGCGTACGGGAACACCACGTCACTAAGACGCGTTGTATCTGCAACGGAGGTTCCCGGACGGGTCTGGCTCGCGTTGGCGTGTTCATGAGCCCGACGACCCACTGTAATGCACGAGTTAACGCACTTTGGTTGAGGTGATTGATCCATGTCTCAGGTACGTCGGCAGTCTGCTGTGCTTCCCCGCCCTAACTGGGGTTGGCAGGATGCTGCAGCGTGCCGTGGCGAAGACCTGTTGCTCTTTTTCGGTCCGGACGGTGAGCGCCAGCCGGAGCGGGACATCAGGGAGCGCAAGGCGAAGGAGATCTGCGCTGCTTGCCCGGTACGGCTTGAATGCTTGAACTACGCCGTGTCGAGGCCGGAGAAGTACGGCACGTGGGGTGGGCTGAACGAGGACGAGCGCTCGGCTGAGCGCCGCCGCCGCATGCGCCGCGCCAACGCCGCCTGAGCGTCGAGCGCTCTGGAACACGAAAGCCGTCGGCCGTTCGGACCATGATCTGCGTACCGTGTCGCAAGCGCCATCACGAGGACTGCCCTGGCGGCACCTGGTGCGACTGCCAGCATCAGCCGCCGGCGGAATCGGTTTCCTCCGGGTCCGAGCCGGCGCTCAGCTGGATCCGTCAGGGCTGACCTCCAGCGGGCGTCGGCCGCCCCGGGAATAGCCTGCCGAGCGGCCCGGTTGCCAGCGGTATGGCGTCCGCTGCGAGCATCCACACCGTCCACATGCTGGACGCCTCCTGGACAGCCGGGTCCGTTACATGTGATCCTGTTGTAATGACTGTTACGGACCCGTTGCTCGTCGTCCGTCGACACGTCGATTTCTTGCGCATCCGTAGTGCCATCTGTCGCGACACCCGTTGATCGCCGCCCCGGATAACTGACCGGGCGCGCCCGCGATACCGGGTGCTTCCTGCCGTTTACCTTTGTGAACGCGTCGGCCCATCATGGCTGGCCAGCAGGGACCAGGTTCTCGTGACCCACGCGTCCCCAAGCATGAAGGAACCGCATCGATGTCCGTCGCCACCGCGGCCAAGGCGGGACGCAAGCGAGGCGAGGGCCAGTGGGCCCTCGGCTACCGCGAGCCGCTGAATAAGAACGAAGAGAACAAGAGGAACGACGACGGGCTCAACGTCCGCCAGCGGATCCTTGACATCTACTCCAAGTACGGCTTCGACTCCATCGACCCGGCCGATCTGCGCGGCCGGTTCCGCTGGTACGGGCTGTACACCCAGCGCCGCCCCGGCATCGACGGCGGCAAGACCGCGGTGCTGGAGCCCGAGGAACTTGACGACCGCTACTTCATGCTGCGGATCCGGATCGACGGCGGCCAGCTCGATAACCGGCAGCTGAGCACGATCGCGGACGTCTCTCGCCGGTACGCGCGCGGGACCGCGGACGTCACCGACCGGCAGAACATCCAGCTGCACTGGGTGGAGATCGAGAGCGTGCCCGCGATCTGGGACGCCCTGGAGTCGGTCGGCCTGAGCACCACGGAGGCCTGCGGAGACACACCGCGCGTGATGCTTGGCTGCCCGCTGGCCGGTTTGGACGCGAACGAGATCATCGACGCCACGCCAGAGATTGCCGCGATCGCGGAGCAGTACATCGGCGACTCCGCGTTCTCCAACCTGCCACGCAAGTTCAAGTCCTCGATCAGCGGCTGCGCGGCGCAGTGCGCGATCCACGAGATCAACGACGTGGCGTTCGTCGGGGTGATCAATGAGGCCGGAGAGACCGGATATGACCTGTGGGTCGGCGGCGGCCTGTCCACCAACCCGATGATCGGCCGCCGCCTGGGTGCGTTCGTCCGACCCGGCCAGGTACCCGAGGTGTGGGCCGGCGTGGCCGGGTTGTTCCGGGACTACGGCTACCGTCGGCTGCGGCACCGGGCCAGGATCAAGTTCCTGGTCGCGGACTGGGGCCCGGAGCGGTTCCGTGAGGTCCTGGAGAAGGAGTACCTCGGCCACGCGCTACCGGACGGGCCCGCGCCGGCGGCGCCGCTGCACGGGATCCGCGACCATGTGGGCGTCCGTCAGCAGCGGGACGGCAACTACTACGTGGGCTTCGCGCCGACGGTGGGCCGCCTGTCGGCCGACGCGCTGGATGTCATCGCCAAGCTGGCCGCCACCTACGGCAGCGGCCGGGTGCGGACCACCACCGAGCAGAAGATGGTCATCCTCGACGTGCCGCCGGAGCGCACCGAGGAGCTGGTGGCCGAGCTGGACCAGGCCGGCCTGCCCGCCCGGCCCAGCGCGTTCCGCCGGCACACGATGGCGTGCACAGGTATCGAGTTCTGCAAGCTCGCGATCGTGGAGACCAAGGCCCGGGCCACCGACCTGATCGCCGAGCTCGAGCGGCGCCTGCCGGAATTCTCCACGCCGGTCACGATCAACGTGAATGGCTGTCCGAACTCCTGCGCCCGGATCCAGACGGCCGACATCGGGCTGAAGGGATCGCTGGTCACCGGCCCGGATGGCACCCAGGTCGAGGGCTTCCAGATCCACCTGGGCGGCAGCCTGAACGGAGGTGACGGCAGCGGCTCCGGCTTCGGCCGCAAGCTGCGCGGGCTCAAGACCACGGCCGAGGAGCTGCCGGACTACGTCGAGCGGGTGCTGCGCCGGTTCGAGGCAGGCCGCGAACCGGACGAGAGTTTCGCTGCCTGGACCGCGCGAGCGACGGAACAGGAGCTCACATGAACGCGCGGGCCGTCCCGTTTTACTGCCCTTACTGTGGCGAGGAAGACCTCGAACCACAGGGCGCAACCGACGGTGAATGGCATTGCCGCAGTTGCACTAGGACTTTCCAGCTACGCTTTGCCGGAATAGGAGTCACGCTGTGAGTCCCGTCGTATCGCGCGGCCTGGCGCAGACCAGCCTGGAGGACCCTGAGCTCATGCGAACCCTCGCCGAACAGGCTGCTGAGGCACTCGCCGACGCGCCGGCCGAAGAGGTTATCCGCTGGGCCACCGACACCTTCGGGGACCGGATCTGCATTACCTCGTCCATGACCGACGCGGTGATCATCCACCTGGCCTCCGCGGTCCGGCCCGGCATCGACGTGGTCTTCCTCGACACCGGCTACCACTTCCCCGAGACGATCGGCACCCGGGACGCGGTGGAGGCGGTGTACCCGATCCGCCTGGTCAACGTCACCTCGTCGCGCACCGTCGCGGAGCAGGATGCCGAGCTCGGCCCCCGGCTCTACGGGCGCAACCCGGACCTGTGCTGCTACCTGCGCAAAGTAGAGCCGCTAGAGCGGGCGCTGACCAACTATGACGCGTGGATCACCGGGGTGCGCCGCGACGAGACCAGTGACCGGCGCCAGAGCCAGGTGGTCGAGTGGGACGACCGGCGCGAGATGGTCAAGGTCAACCCGATCGTCAGCTGGACCCAGAAGCAGGTCGACGACTACATCACCACCAACGGTGTGCTGGTCAATCCGTTGGTCTACGACGGCTACCCCTCGATCGGCTGTGCGACCTGCACGATCCGGGTCGAGCCCGGGTCCGACCCGCGCAGCGGGCGCTGGGCCGGGACGGGCAAGACCGAGTGCGGCATCCATGCCTGATTCTGCCAGCCGTCGCGGGGGACGAACCCTCCCGCAACGGACGCTTGTCATCGTGGCGCACGGGAGTGTGGACCCGCGCGCGGCGGCGGCCATCGATGAGCTCATGCCGCTGGTCGCATGCCGGGCCCGCGAACGCGGGCTGAGCGTGCCGGACCTGCGCGTGGCCTACCTGGGCCACGCCGCGCCGTCCGTGCCGCAAGTCATGCGGACGTTCGGGCCGGAGGCGCAGGTCACCGTGCTGCCGCTGCTGCTCACCGCGGCCTACCACAGCAAGACCGATCTCCCCCGGGTGCTGGCTCGGATAGGTACCGGGGCACGAGTCACGTACGGTGAGCCGCTCGGACCGCATCCGCTGCTGCTCCGCGCGCTCGAGCGGCGTTTGGCCGAGGCGGACCCGTCCGCGCTGGAAGCCCGCAGGCGCACCGGCGTCGTCCTCGCGGCGGCTGGGTCGAGCGACCCGGAGGCGAACGCCACGATCACGCGCCTGGCCGCGCAGTGGCAGGCCCGGGCCGGCTGGTTCGCGGTCCGCCCGGCGTACGCGTCAGCCGCTGGCCCCAGGCCTGAGCAGGCGGTAACGGAGCTGCGCCGGGCCGGGGCCCGCCGGGTACTGGTGGCCAGCTACCTGCTCGCGCCCGGGCTGTTCGCCGACCGGATCCGGGACGCCTCGCTGGCCGCGGGGGCGGCTGCGATCTCACCGGCGCTCGGCGCGTCGCCGGAACTGGCCGACGTGGTGGTGGATCGGTACCAGGAGGCGGGAACGCTGGCGAAGGCTGCGGCGTAAAACTGGGTAAACCTTCCGATAGTCCTCACTACTACCGAGGACCCCAGACCCGCAGAACGATCCGGTAACGTACGTCCCTCCGGGCATGCGCGTACCCGGTAGAGTCGGCCGCTGATCAAGGCGACCCGACTTGCCGCAGGAGAAGGGGGCGAATGCGTACCTGGCCAGGAACGCCCTATCCGCTTGGCGCGACCTGGGACGGGTGGGGGACGAACTTCGCCTTGTTCTCCGAGATCGCCGAGCGCGTCGAGCTCTGCCTGTTCACCGATCCCGAGAACGACGACAGGGGCCCGCTGACCGAAGAACGGGTCGAGATGACCGAGGTCGACGGGTTTGTCTGGCACGCCTACCTGCCCGGGATCGCACCCGGGCAGCGGTACGGCTACCGTGTGCACGGTCCCTATGATCCGCCGCGCGGGCTGCGCTGCGATGACTCCAAGCTGCTGCTCGACCCGTACGGCAAGGCGATCGAGGGCGACATCCAATGGGATGAGTCGCTGTTTGACTACCAGTTCAGTAACCCCAGGAAGCGGAACACCGCGGACAGCGCGTCGCACATGCCGAAGAACGTGGTCATCAACCCGTTCTTCGACTGGGGTCACGACCGGGCGCCGCAGATCCCTTACCACGAGACGGTCATCTACGAGGCGCACGTCCGGGGGCTGACCTTGCGCCACCCCGACATCCCGGCGCATCAGCGCGGCACCTACGCCGGCCTCGCGCACCCGGCCGTGATCGCGCACCTGCTGCGGGTCGGCGTCACGGCGGTCGAGCTCATGCCGGTGCACCAGTTCGTGGCGGAGAAATCGCTGGTCGAGCGGGGCCTGACCAACTACTGGGGCTACAACACCATCGGATTCCTGGCCCCGCACAACCGGTACTCCTCGGCCGGGCAGCGCGGCGGGCAGGTCAGCGAGTTCAAGACGATGGTCAAGGCGCTCCACGAGGCCGGTATCGAGGTCATCCTGGACGTGGTGTACAACCACACCGCCGAGGGCGACCATATGGGACCGACGCTGTCCTTCCGCGGCATCGACAACAGCGCCTACTACCGGCTCGACAGCTCCGAGCGATGGCGGTATCTGGACTACACCGGCTGCGGGAACAGCCTGAATGCCCGTCACCCGCACGCGCTGCAGCTGGTCATGGACTCGTTGCGGTACTGGGTCCTGGAGATGCACGTCGACGGGTTCCGGTTCGACCTGGCCGCCGCACTGGCCCGCGGGCTACACGACGTGGACCGGCTGTCCACGTTCTTCGACCTGGTCCAGCAGGATCCAGTGGTCTCCCAGGTCAAGTTGATCGCCGAGCCGTGGGACGTCGGCGAGGGTGGTTACCAGGTGGGCAACTTCCCGCCGTTGTGGACCGAGTGGAACGGGAAGTACCGCGACACGGTTCGGGACTTCTGGCGCGGCCGCCCCGAGGCCATTGGCGAGTTCGCGTCCCGGCTCACCGGATCCAGTGACCTGTACGCGACCAGCGGACGACGCCCGGCCGCGTCGATCAACTTCGTCACCTGTCACGACGGGTTCACCCTGCAAGATTTGGTCAGCTACAACCACAAGCACAACCAGGCCAACGGCGAGGGCAACCGGGACGGCACCGACGACAACCGGTCCTGGAACTGCGGCGTCGAGGGCCCGTCGGACGACCCCGCGGTCATCGGGCTCCGGGCCAGGCAGAAGCGGAACCTCCTGGTCACCTTGTTCCTGTCCCAGGGCGTCCCGATGCTGGCGGCGGGCGATGAGATGGGCCGGACCCAGGGCGGCAACAACAACGCCTACTGCCAGGACAATGAGATGTCCTGGCTGGACTGGAGCCTGGCCGACACCGAGCGGGACCTGCTGCAGTTCACCGAGACCCTGGCCGGGCTGCGCCGCGACCACCCGGTGTTCCGGCGGCGCCGGTTCTTCCGCGGCCGACGGGCACCGGACGACGAGGCCAGCGACATCAGCTGGCTGACCCCGGGCGGCCAGGAAATGACCCATGACGATTGGGGCACGGGCTACGCCCAGTCGCTCGCCGCCCTGCTGAACGGCGAGGCGATCAGCGAACCCGATCCGCGGGGCGGCAGAATAGTGGACGCCAAGTTCCTCCTGCTGTTCAACGCAGACCGCGATCCGCTCACGTTCACCCTGCCCGAGGCCAGCGTGGCGCCCGGCTGGGAGGTCGTGATCGACACCAGCGCAGCGGAGGCCAGCGACGATGAGGACGGAGCCACCCTGATGCCCAAGAGTGAAGTCGAGGTCGGCGTCCGGGCGGCCGTCGTGCTGCGGTCCACGGACTGACCATGCGCCAGATCTTCGCCTCCTCCGATCTCGGCGAGTCCGACCTGGCCGCCCTGTACGCCTACCCGTCCGGGCCGTGGCTGCGGGCCAACATGGTGTCCAGCGCGGACGGCGCCGGGGCCCTCGCCAACCTCACCTCGGGCCTGTCCTCGGAGGCCGACCGGCGCCTGTTCGCGCTGCTCCGCACGCTGGCCGACGTGATCGTGGTAGGCGCTGCGACAGTCCGCGCCGAGAAATACAAGCCGGTGCGCCAGCATGAGCTCTGGCCAGACCTGCGGCCGGGCCGACCCCCGACCCCGCCGATCGCGGTGGTTACCGCGCGGCTCGACCTCGAGCCGTCCAGCCCCCTCATCGACTCGGCCCCGCCATCGGCCCGCACGATCGTCATCACCACCGCGCAGGCCCCGGCCGACCGCCGCGCCGCCCTGGAAGAGCGGGCCGACGTGATCGTGGCCGGGCAGGAAACCGTCGACCTGAAGGCGGCTGTCAGCGCGCTGGCCGAGCGCGGCCACCGCCGGATGCTCGCCGAGGGCGGCCCGCACCTGCTGGCCCAGATCGCCGCGGCGGGCCTGCTGGACGAGCTGTGCCTGACCATCAGCCCGCTGCTAGCCGGCCCGGGCGCGGGCCGGATCGTGGCCGGCGCGCAGCCCGCCGCCTCGGCGCAGCCGCTCACCCTGGCCCACGTCCTGCAGGACAACGGCTTCCTGTTCTGCCGGTACACCAGAAAAGAGCATTGATCCGAACGGCCGTGGTGCCTGCCCACAGCACAGCCCAGGCCGCTCCGGGGCCTGAGGCGTAGCATGGTAGAACGTGCAGAGCGGGGCCTGGATGCAGGAGGCTGCGATGAGACTGCGAGCGCAGCGGCGGAACCTGGTGGTATGGAGCCAGTCCCGGGGCACGTACCGGGCCTCGCGGGTCACGCGACCCGCCCGGGCCAGGCGGATCCGCAGGTGGATCCGGATCGGGATGCTGCTCACCGTCCTGCGCCTGCTGCCGCTGGCCCGCGCGGTGCGCGGCCGCTGGCGGCCCTTGCTGGCCGGGACGGTCCTCACGGCGGCCGGGGTCATGCTGCGCGGCAGCACGGTCGGCAGCGTGGTTCTGCTGCCCGGGCTCCTGCTGCTGCTGTCCGCGCCGCTGATCCCGGGCACTCCTGAGACGGACCGCATGCAGCGCTCGGAGCTGGAGCGTGAGCTGGCCGTCTACACCACCTCGGCCCAGCGGTTCGATCTTGAAGCGACGCTGGACCAGTACCCGGACGACGTCACGCACGAGCTACGTGACATCCTCGCGGGCCAGGCCACAGGCCAGCGCGAAAAGCGGTTCCCGGCTATCGGACGGTTCTGAGGTAACGGGTTGACGCCCGCGGGCTAGTTCCGTCTGGCCGTACGCCCGTTGGACTGGCACGTTAGCCTGGCCTCTGGAAGGTCTAGTCACCGCCTGCCGGGACAACCAGGGAGACTGCAATGCCGCTGCACACCAAGGTGCACGAGCCCGCCCAGGACGAAGAACTCGAGATCAACCCCATTTACTTCCGCGAGAAGAGCTGTGCCATCCCTCGGTACAAATTGCCGGAGCACGGGGTATTGCCGCGCACTGCGTTGCAGGTCGTGCGGGACGAGCTCATCCTCGACGGTAACGCCAGGCTCAACCTGGCCACGTTCGTCACGACCTGGATGGAGCCCGAGGCCGAGTTGCTGATGGCCGAAACCGCGGCCAAGAACATGATCGACAAGGATGAGTACCCGCAGACCGCGGAGCTCGAGCGGCGCTGCGTGAATATCCTGAGCTACCTGTGGAACGCGCCGAAAAACAGCCAGGCGACCGGCTGCTCGACCACCGGGTCGAGCGAGGCCTGCATGCTGGGCGGGATGGCGCTGCTGTGGCGGTGGCGGGCTCGGCGCCAGGCGGCCGGACTGGATACCTCCAAGCCCAACCTGGTGATGGGCTCGAACGTACAGGTCTGCTGGGAGAAGTTCTGCCGCTACTGGCAGGTCGAGCCCCACTATGTGCCCATGGTGCCGGGACGGCTGCATCTGGGCCCGGCCGAAGCCGCGGCTAAGTGCGACGAGAACACGATCGGCGTGGTCGCGATCATGGGCTCGACCATGGATGGCAGCTACGAGCCAGTGCTAGAGATCAGCCAAGCCCTGGACCGGCTGCAGGTCGAGCGAGGCTGGGACGTCCCGGTGCATGTAGACGGAGCCTCGGGCGGGTTCGTCGCCCCGTTTCTGCACCAGGACCTGGAGTGGGACTTCCGGGTGCCGCGGGTCGCCTCCATCAACAGCTCGGGACACAAGTACGGCCTGGTATATCCCGGGGTGGGCTGGGTCATCTGGCGGACCCCGGACGCGCTGCCGGAGGACCTGATCTTCAAGGTGAACTACCTGGGCGGCGAAATGCCCACCTTCGCGCTCAACTTCTCCCGGCCCGGCGCGCAGGTCGCCGCGCAGTACTACAACTTTCTCCGGCTGGGCTGGCAGGGCTACCGGCATGTCCAGCAGACCTGCCAGGACATCGCGATGTACCTGTCAAGCGAGGTCGCCAAGATGGGCCCGTTCGAGTTGCTCACCGACGGCAGCGAGCTTCCGGTGTTCGCGTTCAAGCTGCGCGAGGACGTCACGGGCTACTCGGTGTTCGACCTGTCCGAGCGGCTCCGCCAGCGCGGCTGGCAGGTGCCGGCGTACACCTTCCCCGAGGACATGACCGACACCGCGGTGATGCGGATCGTGATCCGGAACGGGTTCAGCATGGACCTGGGCAACCTGCTGCTAGACGACATGCGGTTGCAGGTGCGCATCCTGGAGCACCACCCGCAGACCCAGCCGCCGCCCGAGGTCCAGGCCTTGCGCCAGTCCTTCAAGCACTGAGCCGAGGCCTCAGTTCGGGTGCCTCAGGACGCCGGCGAGACGCTGACCGACGGCGATCCGCTCGGCGTCGGCGAGACGCTGACCGACGGCGACGCGGTCGGTGCGGGTGCTGAGCTCACGGTCGGGGATGCCGATGGGGACATGGCCGGCGACGTCGTCGCGGTCATGCTGGCAGCGGGGACTGCCGATATGGACGGGGCGGCAGCAGGTGACGTGCTCGGCGCCGACGTCGCCGGCGCGGAGGTGGTGGGCGAGGTTACCGGCCCGGACACAGCCTGCCCAGAGTGCGCGCCATGCGTCTGCTGCNNCGCCGCCAGCAGCCCCATGACCATTGAGGCGATCGTGAGCGGCCGGGCCAGCCGCCGCCGACGGTGCTCGTGCCGCCCTGACGGACCGGGAGCCGGCCGGGAGACCGGCGATAGCCTCGCGGACGTGACGGTCCGCGATGGGTCCTGGCGGTCCGGAAGCTCGAGGAGCGTGCGGGAGGCAGGCTCGGGTATCCAGCGCTCGGTCGGTGGCACGGCCGCTGCGTCCGCCGCGAACATCAGGTCACGGGCGGTAGGCCGCTGGCCGGGGTCCTTGGTCAGGCAGCGCTGGATCAGCCCGCGTACCTCCGCGGGCACGCGGTCCAGGTTCACCTGGCGATAGACCGCGCGGTAGGCCAGCGTAGGTGCCGATCCGCTTCCGAACGGCGCTTCGCCGGTAGCGGCGAAGGCGAGAACGGCGCCCAGGCTGAAGATGTCGCTCGGCGGTCCGACGTCATAACCTTCGGCCTGCTCGGGGGACATGTACCCGGGCGAGCCGATCACCAGGCCCGCCTG
>PLDT01000185.1:0-5103 GCA_003136255.1 Actinomycetota bacterium | reverse complement strand
CGTCACCACCACCCGCCGCCCTCCACCCCGCCGCCACCGCCGGCCTAGCCCCAGCGGCCGGGACTGGACCACGCTTCAGGCGGGACAGGTCCAGTGTTCCGGGCTGCGTATCGGCCGGGAGTCCGTCACGTCCGGGGGCGGGAAGTGCTCCCGCAGCGTGAACGCGTACGGCGTCGGCCCGAACTCCCGCAGGTGCAGTACCCGTCCCTCGGCCTCGGCCGTCGTGGGCGTGTGCCCGGCCGGTACCCACCACAGCGCGGCATACGCTTCGGCCATCTGCTCGAACCACTGCCGGCGCCGCTTGAGGACCTGACGATGCGTGTCGGAGTACACGTACGCGGCGAGGGCCTCGACCGACTCCCACACCGACATGTTGACCAGCACCCCGGCGCTCCCGGCCCGGTCCCACTGGAAGGCCTGCACCGCGGTCGCGTTGCCGTCCTCGGTCTGCAGCCGCCAGACGAAGCCCGGCGCCACGTCCGCCGCCGCGTTCACCAGATCCAGGGCCGCCACGAAGTCCGCCAGCTGCGCGCTGTCTAGCGGCGCAAGCATCCGCCCGATGTTCACCTGAGCCAGTAGGTAGTCCACGCCGTCATCGTGCCAGCCCTCGCGCCCCGTCGGCAACGCCCGGATGCAGTCAGCCGAGGCGTCAGCGTGGGTCGAGTTCCTCTGGCGGCGGCCAGTCGCCCGGCAGTTCGGCCAGCCGCCGCACGTAGTCCGAACGATCGAAGGGCCGCTTCTTAGCCAGGGTCTCGTACACGGCCTCGGTGGCCGGACCCATGACCAGATGCATCACGTTGTGCCAGTCGTACCCTAGCGCGGCCAGCCGCTGGACCGTCTGCCACGTCTCCGGCGGGTCGTCGGCCAGCAGTTGGTTCGCGATTACCTGGTGCAACGTGACGTGCAGCGTGGGGTTCATCGGTTCGCCGTCGGGACCCGTCATCTCCTCGTGCCGCTCGAGCGCCTCCTCCATCTCCAGGTGCTGTGCCTCGAGCAAGAACGTGCGCTCGTCCTCGTCGTCCGGATCCAGCAGTTCCAGGTCGAGGCCCCGATAGGTACCATGTCCCGGCGGCACCGCCCAGGACCGCCGGTCGCCGGGGAGCGGATCGTCGAACCAGCAGTCGGTGGCCTCCTCGGCCACCCATCCGGATATGCCTCCGGCAGGCCGGCCCCTGCCGCTCGAGCGGCCTGATGCCGGACGCCGGCTCCGGCCCCGACCGGGCGGACGCCCGCGACTCTTCGGACTCACCCGGCGATTGTCCCAGACGTACACGTTGCCGTCATCCGTTCCCTTCCTCGATGTCACCGGACGCGCTGCTAATTGCTAGCCGAGGTAATTGACGGTCCGCCGGATCCGGATGGAGCCGCAGCCATGATGACCGGGCAGGCCGATGCCGTCCTTGGACAGGGTGTCCGGCGTGCAGACCAGCCACGCCACGCTCTCGGAGGAGTTGGCGCCGACAGCGAACGAGAATGTGACCGTCTTCTCGAATTCGTCGGCGGATATCCGTTGCGCCGCAGTGAAGCTCGCGTGCCCGGCATTCAGGTACAGCCACTCCGGCAGCGGCGGAGTAGGGCCGTGCGGCGGCCCGAATCTGACGGCGAAGTAGGCATCGAAGCGCTTGCTCATCTCGACTTGGAGGGCCGAGCTGGGCACGATCAGGAACACGTGTGATGTCACATGGCATGTCGGCGGGCCACACGGTCCGCTGGTCGTCATGGTCCCGCCGAAGCTGACGTAGACGTTCTTCACGGGCGAGGTGGCCAGCGGGCTGGCTGCGGTCTTGCGGGCGAACAACTTGACCTTGTAGCGGGTGGCCAGGGTCGGCGTCACCGTGAATGAGTACGCAGTGGTGTCGGCCGCGCGGAGCGTGACCGAGCCGACCGGCGCGGGCGCCTTCGCATACGGGAATGACTGAGCGTACAAGGTGGCGACCTCTCCGGCGGTCGCGCCGGTAATGGTGCCGTGAATCCTGGCGCTGGCGTCTTTGCCGCCGCGGTATTCCACGACCACGTACCCAGTCACCGGGCCAATCTTGGACGTAGCGGCGATGGTGATCGCCGTTCCGGCTGCCTGGGCGGGGGCGACGCCCGCCAGCTGGGCGGCGATTGCGACGCCTGCGGTGAGGGCCACGAGAGTGACCCGGCGCCATGCTCTGAGCATGCGTGCCTTGCTTTCCGCCCGCGTCGGCAGGCTGTTGCGGGTCTGATACTGATTTCGTCGCCGACCTGGAATTATCGTCGGCCCTTGCGCTGGGATCGGGCCGACCTGGAGCGGGGCTGGCGGCGCTGCACCATCTCGCCGGCGGCGGGATGGGTGAGCCGGAATATCCGCGTGGACAGGTCCCGGATGACCTTGAGATCCTTGGCCTGCTGGGCCAGCAGCAAGGCCACCTGGAACTGGGCGAGCGCCGCCTCGGTGTTGCCGAGGATGGCCAGCGCGTCACCGGCGAGCAGGCGGCCCCGGACGTCGTCGGGCCACCGTTCCACATTGTCGGCGATCTTCGCCAGCGCGTCGGCGGCTAGCCCCGCTTCGGCCAGCGCGACCGCCGCCTCACCGGCGAACAAACCGTGCCGGGCCGGGTCGACGGCGGCCAGCGCCTCGCCCAGCATGACGGCCTCGGCTGCCTGGCCCGCGCGGCCGAGGTCGCGGATGAGGGTGACCGGCCAGGCCGGGAACCGGCCCGCCTGATCCCGGTTTTCCGCCAGCGCGCTGCCGAAGTCATCCGGGCGGCCCGGGAATGCGGCTGCGGCTTCGGCCAGCAGCCGGCCGCGCCGCACCGGATCGTTCCTGGCCGCCGCGAGCCTGGTCGCCAGGCCGCCGGGCAGGTGCGGCAGTGACAGCCGCGCGGAGGCGTCACCGAGCATCCGCCACCCGGCCGGATTGCTGGCCGCCGCTCGCGCGATCCGCTTCCTGGTCACCGCGTCCGCCTCGTTCCGGTGCGGCGGGCACATGCGGTCCTGGGAATCGGCTAGGTCGGCGGGGAACTTGAACCGCCGGCCCGCGCAGGCCGGGCAGCCGGACCGGGGAGCGGCCGTCACAGTGAGCTCGACCAGCGACCGGTCCAGATCGATGCGGCCGAACGCCTCCTGGACGAAATCGGTGATCGCGCCCAGGCCGATGTCGTCCCACGACGGGGTTTCGGCCGTGATGACGGCCTCCCCGAGCGTGGGCGCGGGATCCCCGGACAGCAGGCCCGGCACCTCCCCGCGCGCCGCGAGCTCGGCGTACCGGCCAGCGGTAACGACGTCCTCGTGCGCCGCAGCGGCGGTGATGGCCCGGCCGCCGAGTTCGGCCAGCACGGCCGCCATCGTCGTTTCCCGCCGCGTCGCCATCTCAGCCAGCGACCACACCGGCACGTAGACGACGATCTCGACCGGCCACGCGCTGGCGGTAGCGACCGCCTCCGGCCGCGGTGCCAGCCACTCCAGCGGATCCCAGGTGACCACGAACAGCCGTAGCGCCTCGGCCATCCCGGCCAGCGCCGGCGACAGGCCTTCCCACCTGGCCGCCAGCTCCAGCAGCATGGTGTCGTCAAGCGGCGGCCTGGCCAGGAGGGCCTGGACGTTGTCGGGAAGACCGGCCAGCAGGGCCGCGTTTGTCTCGGTCATCTGTACTCACCGAGGATTCTGGCACACGAACGGCCAGCAGACCCGGCGTCCTGGAGCTGACACCATGGTCCGTTCGTGCTTCGGACAGATCGTCGATCTGGGCTTCGGCGACGTCACTGCCCATGCGGATGGTGTACACACCCCTATAGCTGGACTCCGCGCCGACCCAACACCTCGGCCAGGGTCGGGCCCGCCGAGCGCGCACCGGACTGGAGTTGCTCTGCCTCTTGGTGCATGCGCTGCCAGTCGGCCGGATCGGTGACCGCCCGGGTGGCGATGCGCCACCAGCCGGAGAGGAACTCATCCAGCGCCGCCAAGTCGACGACGGGCGCATAGGTGATCCCTTCGAGCCCGGTATCGAACGCGGCGACGTTGGCGGCGGGTAAGGCCGCGCGTACGGCGGTGAAGGTCCGCTCGATGTGCGGATGGGGTCGGTCGTGTCGCCGGACGGTCATGACGACGCCTAACCTCCTGCTGGTTGCCGCGTACCATCCCAGCTTATCGAGCAGGCCGGAAACAACGCGCCAGTCACTCCGAGGCGGGTCTGCGGTGCCGCAGCCCGAATGCGGCGCAAAGACGCCACCGATGATGATCACCACGATTCCCGCGGCGATGAGCAAGCGGCCCTTCATGAAATTCGACCTTGCCCCTGGGGCCACCGGCATCATGCGTGTCATGACCATCCAAGCGGTTGTGTTCGACATCGGCGGCGTTCTGGAGATCACCCCGGACCTGGGCGTGACCGGGAGGTGGGAGTCCCGGCTCGGCCTGGGCCCCGGCGAGCTTAATAAGCGCATGTATGACGTCTGGCGTGGCGGCAGCGTCGGGACGGTCAGCGAGGGCGACGTGCATCAGGCGGCCTCGAGAATCCTCGGCCTCGATGAAGGGCAGCTGGCGGAGTTCATGGCCGATATCTGGCGCGAGTACCTCGGCGCCGCCAACACCGACCTGATCCAGTACGCTCGCCGGCTGCGTCCGCGCTACCGCACGGGGATCCTGAGCAACAGCTTCGTCGGCGCCAGGGAACGAGAACAGGCCGCCTACGGGTTCGAAGACCTCGTCGATGAGATCATCTACTCCCACGAGTGCGGGATGAGCAAGCCCGACCCCAGGATCTACGCCCTGGCTTGCGAGCGGCTCGGGGTCGAGCCAGCGCAGATGGTGTTCCTCGACGATTCTGAGCCGTGCGTCCAAGGAGCACGCCGGGCGGGTATCCACGCCGTCCTGTACCAGGACAACAGCCAGGCCGTCAGCGACATCGAGGACCTGCTCGGGCGGTAACCGGTGCAGGTAGCGCGATCGCCTGCCGGCTTCTGCGCAGCCGTGCCGTCGGGTTCGCCACGTCGTTGTCCGGTACGGTTGCTCTATGAGTGTGCAGTCGGCTGCCAGCCCGGAACCGGCCGAGCCGTACGAGGTGATTCACCTCGGCGGGGAGGCCGCCGCGATCGTGCCGCTCGCGGAGCTCCGTCGGCTCCGGGCGGTTGAGCGGCA
>PLDT01000587.1:737-14811 GCA_003136255.1 Actinomycetota bacterium | reverse complement strand
AACTGTCTCACCGGCGAGAAGGCGACCGCGACGACCGCCGCCCCGGCCAGAGAGCCACCGAGGCCCACGTCGTGGCCGACGATCGCGCTAGCGAGCTCCACGACGGCTAGGAAACAGGCAAGCAGAGTCACACTCAACCCGACGTAGACCAAGGTCCGGTTGATCACCACGTCGATCCCGAGCAGCCGGTGGCGCAGCATGGCGACAGCGGCGGCCGCGGGGAGGGCCGGAACTCCGACGAGCAGCGCCGTGCTCCACAGGGTGCTTACATTTGCCGCGGTGGGAGCGAACAGACCCACGGCGATCGTCGCTCCGACCACCAGCCAGGAAAGCTGGGCTCGCTGGCTCCCCGTCGAGCGGTGCCAACGCCACAGCAGCACCGCAAGGCAAACCAGGCCGATCGACTCGACGAGAATATTGCCAACGTAATCGGCCGTATGGGCCAGGCGCCCCCAAGCGCCCGAGACCACTACCGTCCGGTACGCCACGAACGGCATGCCACTTACCGCGTTTGGATCGAAGGCCCCGCCCAGGAGCCACACCACGCCATCAGCGAGAGCCAGGCCGGCGAGCCACCGCCACCGGCGACCGGGAAGATGACCGTCAGGGAAGAACAGGACGATGAGCGGAAAAAACACCGCTACCGCCGGGGTCCAGATGAACACCCCGAGCCATCCGAGCGTGGAACTCCAGTGGTTCGGGCCTCCCGCCGTGGCCTGCCACATCGCCAGTGAGATACCAGCCGCCGACAATCCGTAACACAGCGCGAACCCGCAGAACAGCCAGCCAACCGCTAGTCGGGGCCGACGGAGCGCGACCAGCGCCCCGAACGGCGCGAACGTCGCGGCCATCCACCCGTTGGTTACCGCATAACTAGTCAGCAGCAGTTGCCAGGGCAGCCCGCACGCCACGAGCGCCCATCCCGCCACCGCCACACCGGCCTCGGTGACGGCCAGGATTCCCCACGCACCGAGCCGCGCCCCTGCTGGTGGCGCTTCAGAAATCCCGGCCTCCGTGGCCTCGGTCAAGTCTTCGTCGTGGGGCACGGAGCCATCATCCCCCCCAAACTAACCGGGATCTACCAGGAAGAACTCCCAGCCCCCGGGAAAATCTCCCGACTATGACAGGGAAGCTTGCCCTGCGATCCGGGATGCGGCCCGAATTAGCCTGATGCCCAGTTATGCAAGATCCACACGGCCGACAAGGAGACAGACGTGAGATTCATCAAAACCATGACAGGCGCCGCACTAATTGCGGCCACTGTATGCGCGGCTTGCGGAGGCAGCGCAGCGCGCGCCGCGGACACCGCCGGTACATCCACCAGCGGGCAGATAAAGTTCTTCGTGAACACCTTCAGCAACGGCACGGGAGACATAATCGTCACCGGCGCGATTGGCGATTACGGGACGACCGCCGCCAGCGGCAAGTACCTCAAGGTCACCTTGCACCACGGCACCTTCGAGCTGAATGTCGCGAAGCTCATAGCCAAGGAGGGCGGATCGGCTCCCACGGTGGACCCGGCGACCTGCTCTGGGGTGTCCTCGGTAACGGCCCCAACTCCGGCGCTAGACGGCAAGGGTTCCTATCGGGGAATCACAGGGACCGTGAACGTCACAGAAACCATCGCCTTCGTCTTGCCCCGCTATACAAGCGGACCGCATAAGAACCAATGCGACGACAACACCCGGCCAATTGACGCTTACTCGCCAATTACCGGATCGGGCAAGGTCAAGTTCTAGTAACCCAGGCTGACATGGGCTGTTGTCGAGCACGTGACTATCAACCGGCCGGTCATTACTCCGGCAGGTCTACCGGGCCTGTGACTGACTCGCGCGGGTCACAGCGTGGCGGGACCGATCACTTCGTCGAGGGCAAGGAGCGCTTCGAGCAGGAAGTAGTCGCCCCAGATGAGCTCGTTGGAGGTGGCGAGCCCGTTCCGCTGCTCGTAACAGCCGTCGCGGAGGCCGCCGTGGGCGGCGAGGTGGCGGGCGGCCAGGGCGTCGAGGATGTGCTCGGCAGCTGCGCGGTACTGGTCATCGCTGGCCGCGGCCAGCTTCAGCAGCGCGGCGGCGGCGATGGCCGCGGCCGAGGTGTCGCGGGGGGCGTCCGGGATGGCGGGGTCATCGAAGTCCCAGAAGCACACGCCGTCGGCGGGCAGGTGGTCGAGGTACCAGTCGGCGGCGCGCTTAGCTGGCTGGGTGAACTCCGCGCCAGAAAGGTGCGCGGCCTGGGCCAGCCCGAGCATCGCCCAGGCCTGCGCGCGGGCCCAGGTGCTGTCGCCTGAGGAGCCCTCGATCGAGGCCTGGCGGCAGAGCCGACCCTGGTGGTCGTAGGTGGCCGATTGCGCTACCGAGCCGTCCGCGCGCATGCACAGGGCCAGATGCCCGCGTGCATGGGCGAGCGCGATGTCGCGCAGCCGGCCCTCGCCCGTGCGGTCGGCGGCGAAGGCCAGCAACGGCACCGTACCGGGCAGGCCGTCAATGCAGGCACCTGGCCGCGGCCAGCCGTAGAGTCTGGCGTCCTGCGGACCGGGAGGCAGCAGCCGGGCGGCGGGGTCGAAGCCCGCGGCCAGGGACCGGGCCGCCGCGATCGCGAGCTCGGCCTGGGCGTGCCGGTCGGGATCGAGCACCGCCGCGATTCCCGCGCCGTACCAGAACACAAAGCCGCGTAGCACGGTCGGCGTGCCGGTCCGCCCCCGCAGCCGCTGCGCGCTCTCGGCGGCCAGGGCGGCGAAGCGGCCCTCGCCGGTCGCGGCCTCGGCGAGCCAGAGCATCCCGGGCCAGAAGCCGCTGGACCAGGCGCCGTCATCGGACCACGTCCATTCGCCGGACCCGGGATCGGCGAACACCGGGAACTGCCCCGACGCGATCCGCCCGGTCTGCTCGATCCGCCGCAGCAGGCCCGCCAGCGCCTGTGATCGCACCTGGCGCCTCCTCCCGTCGTGGCTCATGCCTGCACCGTGCTGTACCGGGCCGGCCATGCTGGCCGCCACCCACTGGTTAACCCATTACCGCGGATGGCACCAGGTAATCATCATGACCTTCACCACTCCTCTGTGATGCGATCATTCCAGGAGGCTGCGGCCATTTCGGCATGAGGTGCGGTTCCCGATACTTCGGAAAGCCCTATCGGGCGGGCCGTTTTGCGGGACTATAGGGACTAGATCGGCGAGCACAACTGGTGCGCGGCGACTGGGTTATGCAGCTCGCCGCGCACATTATGTCCTGAATTCCTCATCTTTTCCGAGAGGATCGTTATGAGCCATGTCGCTCCCCCGGGCAAGCGCCCGGCCACGTGGGCCGTGGTAGCGGTCCTGCTCGGCGTCGCCATCGCCGGCACGCTGTGGGTACCGATTTACGCGCGTTCCGCGCCGAAGTTCGGTCCTTTTCCCTTCTTCTACTGGTATCAGCTCATCTGGGTGCCGGTAACCGCCGTCCTGTGCTGGATTTGCTATCTGCTGCTGAAGACCAGGCCTGCAAGTCACGGAGCGGTGCGGAAATGAGTCACGTTAACACGGTCGCCTTCGCCATCCTTATCGGCTCATTTCTGGTGGTGACCTTTATCGGCTTTGCCTCGGCCCGATGGCGGCCGGCTGAGGACCCGATGCAGCTGAGCGAGTGGGGTCTGGGTGGCAGGGGGTTCGGGTCGTTCGTCAGTTGGTTCTTGCTTGGCGGCGACATTTATACCGCCTATACCTTTATCGCGGTGCCGGCGCTGGTCTACGCTACCGGCGCGGCGGGCTTCTACGCNNCGGCACGGGTCGCAGGGCCTCGGGCTCGCGGTGGCGCTGACCGGGATCCTGGCCACCATGCCGTACATCGCGCTGCAGCTGGTCGGTATCGAGTCGGTGCTGACGGTCGTGGGGATCGGCAGCAGCTCGGGAAACGCACTGGTCAGGGACCTGCCGCTGATCATCGCGTTTGCCGTGGTGGCCGCCTACACCTATCTGGCCGGACTGCGTGCACCGGCGCTGATCGCCTTCGTCAAGGACATCCTCATCTACGTGACGGTGCTCGTGGCCATCGCTTACATCCCGGGCCGGCTGGGCGGCTGGGCGCATGTCTTCAGTGTCGCCTCGGCGCACCTGCACACCGTCAACCCGGCGACCGGCAAGGCGTACGGCAGCATCGTGGTGATGCCGGCCGGCGAATGGGCCTTCGGGACCTTGGCGCTCGGCTCCGCGCTGGCCCTGTTCGTGTACCCGCACGCGGCCACCGGGGTGTTCGCCGCGAAACGGCGCGACGTGATCAGGCGCAACGCGGCCATGCTGCCGGCCTATTCGCTGGTGCTCGGCCTGATCGCGTTGTTCGGCTACCTGGCGCGGGCAGCGCCTTCGGTGAACGCCGGGATCAAGGCGGACGGCGGCAACCCGCAGCTGTCCGTGCCGCTGTTGTTCGCGCGGATGTTCCCGAGCTGGTTCGCGGGGATCGGTGACTCGGCGATCGTCATCGGGGCGCTCGTCCCGGCGGCCGTGATGTCGATCGCCGCGGCGAACCTGTTCACCCGGACGATCTACAAGGAGCTCATCAGCCCCAACGCCACGCCCGCCCAGGAGACGCGGGTNNGGCGGGATCTGGGTGCTGCAGACCTTCCCCGCCGTCGTGATCAGCCTGTACACGCGCTGGTTCCACCGCAGCGCGCTGATCTTCGGCTGGGCGACCGGGATGGTCTACGGCACGGTCGAGGCGTACCGGACGTCCGGGGGCGGCCAGGCCCACTTTGGCGCGTCGACGACGGCGGTGTTCGGCCACATCACGTATATCGCGATCGTGGCCCTGATCCTGAACGTCGTGGTCTCCGTCGTGCTGACCGTGGTCTTCCGCAGGATCGGGCTGCAGGAAGGGTGGGACGAGACCCGGCCCGCCGACTACACCGCTGACCCGGTGCCGGTTCCGGCCGCCTCGGCCGGAACCAGGATCCGGCCGTTCCGCCGACCCGATGACGCCAGCCAGATCCCCGCGCGCCGGTAAACGGACGCGCTTAATCGCGCAGGACGGCGGTGCGGCGCGATCGGCGCAGTCCGAAGACGCCGACGGCTATCAGCGCCAGCCCGCCGGCCAGGATGGCGAGCCATGGCGCCGATCCGGGCGGGGGTGGCGGGGCCATCCCGCCGAAGCCGGTGGCGGCGGCGCCCGCCGGGTCGGCCGCGCTGCCTGCCGCGTCGGTCAGGGTGTCGACCTTCAGCCCGGCGGAGCTGTCCAGGACGACGATGGTGTGAACCGAGCCGGCCGCCAGGGTCTCGGGCATGGCCGTTTGCTGGCCCGACGCGCTGAACTGCACGTTCTGGGGACCTGGCGAGACGCTCAGGTACGCCGTCACGGCACCGAAGGCGAGCTGCTGGGCCAGCACGCGGCCCCCGTCGGTGATCGTGACCTGGTCCTGCTTCAGCGAGGCCTGGATGACCCGGACGAGCGCCTGTCCCTTCGGCGCCGCCATCGCGTCCTTCAGGACCTCGAGCCGCCGGGCCGCGGCGGGGCCGAGGCTAGCCACGGTGTAGTTCGTCCCGCCGCTCACCATGAAGTTGGTCGAGACGATCGGGGGGCTCGAGGCCGGGGCGCCGACGGAGCGCATGGCCACCGTGTACTCGCCCGAGGGCACCGCCATGTAACTGGAGACGTCGCCGTAGGTCACGTGCTTCAGCACGGTCGGGTTCCCGGAGTTGCCGAAGGCCAGCAGGTAGATGTCCACCGCCGGGTTACCGGGGGACAGGTTGGCGCACCGCACCCACCCGGTCGCGGTCGAGGATGTGGCGGCCATGGCCGCGGGCGCCGCCACGGAGGCCCCCCAGCCCAGCAACGCCGCGAGCACCGTACACAGGGCGATCCCGCGTAGCCTCACGGTCAGCTTCCCCCCTCGGATCAACACCCTTCCGGGCACTCCTCCGCCCGCGACCTGGTAAGAAATCCGGCCGGTCGCAGGCAGGCCGTTCGGCAAAATTCGGTTCCCACGGCGGCCGATGCCCGCTCATACCGTCCCCGTCACCGTGGCTTTGGGGACCAGCAGAGCACATCGGGCCAGTCCGGTTCAACCGGAACGCGCGGTTGAGTCGGATGTGTTATGGTCCGGGCGCTAGATCCGGCTATGCACTCAGCCGGGCGTAGACCACCACGTTGCTGAGGTAGCTACCGCGGGCGTAGTCGAAGGTGCCACCGCAGGTGATCAGACGGAGTTCGGCATCGGGGACGGGACCGTAGACCAAGGGCGTCGGGAAGTTGCTCTTGGGGTATTTCCGCACCGCCGTGACGGTGAAGACGGCCAGGGTTCCGTCGGCACGCCGCACGTAGATGCGGTCACCGGGGCGCAGGTTTCTGAGCCAGAAGAAGATACCGGGACCGGTGCGGGAGTCGACGTGGCCGGCGATGACGGCGGACCCGATCGCGCCGGGGCGCGGGCTGCCGGTGTACCAGCCGGCCACCGTNNGTCTGCTGGACGGCCGAGACCGAGATCGGCACGACGGCCCGGCCGGACGGAACGGCCACCGGTGACGGCCGCGCGGCCAGCCGCAAGGGTGCCGACGAGGTGTGGGCTATCACCAGGCCTGCCGCGCCGGCCCCGGCGGCCAGCAGCCCGGCGCTGAGCATCGCGGCCGACAGCAGCCGGGCGTGCGCGCCCCACGTGGCCGAAGCCCATGCAGCAACGCGCGGAGGGCTGGGACGCCGGCGCGATAGCCACAGGCGGACGGTGGTGGCCAGGATCTGACCCCAGGACGGGTCCGGCGTAGCCGCGTAGGACGCCGCGGGGACCGGCGCGGCCTGGCCGACGACCTCGGGCGCATCGTCATGCGGCTGGTCCGGACCCGCCGCGCCGGCCGAGGTCACCACGTCCCAGGTGGGCCCCCACCAGTCGGCGTCGACGTCCCACGCCGGAGCGTCCGGCGGCGACGTGATCGCGGGCATGGGACAGCAGAGCACACGAGCCGGGCCGGGATCAACCGGAATGCTCAGTTGCGTCTGGCGGAACTACTGTCCGCGACGGGAACTAGGCCGCAGCGTGACGTGCGTCACGGAACCCATCCGGCCCGCGGGCCGTCAGATCGTCGGTGACGCGGGTAAACACAGCCCCCGGGCGGCCGGACGCCGGCGCCGCGGGCGGCGATCCGGGAGAAAGGTGATGCATAGGTAGCCAGTTAACGGAAATGAGTACTCATACCCATCCGGTCCCCTAGTCGCCTCCGAATCACGAAGAGCACACGGTAGCCCTGACGAGCAGCGTAGACAGGCGATCCTAATGCATTTCGGGCACGCAAGAGCAGCGGCACTCACCGTGCTGAGCGGGGGCTTCCTGACCCTGGGCATGCTGGGCAGCGCGCAAGCGGCCCCCCTGGCCACGGCAGCCAACACGGACTCGGTGTGCCAGGCGCTTCCTGCCTCGGGTACACCGACTCCCTCGCCGTCACCGTCACCGTCGCCCTCTCCGTCCGTGTCACCCTCCTTGTCGCCCTCTGCGTCACCGTCGCCGTCGCCCTCGACGAGCTCGAGCAGTCCGTCCACGAACAACTCCGCGGCGCCCAGTTCGACGCCGAGCGTGGGTCCGCCGCCGGTCCGGGCCAGCGGCGGACCCACAACGCCGACCACGCCTANNACGGGTACCGCCACGCCCACCGCTACGGGTACCGCCACGCCCACCGCCGCCGGAACACTCGATGATGACGTCGCCACCAGCCCGAGTTCGGACCCGAGCCCGGTCACCAGCGGCAGCGGCAGCGGCAGCACCGGTACGACCGCACCACCCGAACTATGCGTGAGCGTCCAGCGCTCGCAGTCGAGCATCAAGACGGGCCAGACGGCGGGGTACGTCGTCCAGGTCTGGGCCGAGAACGGATCGGCCTCGGACGTGTCGGTCGCGCTGACCGCGCAGCCGTCGAGCCAGAAGCCCACGTTCAGCAGCGGGTGCGCCAAGGACGACGGTACCGCCTCGTGCGGCCTCAGCTCGGTGACGACGAAGGCCACGAGCCTGAACGCGCAGATCGCGGTCGCGTCGAACGCGACCTCGGTCAGTTCGGTGAAGCTGACCGCCACGGCCAGCGTGGTGACCACGACGAAGTGGACCCCGCCGGCGGCCGCCGAGACGACCGCCGTCACCGCGGCCGCCGCCTCGACGAAGAGCTCAGCCGCGGCCTCGCCGGACGTCAGCCACATGGCCGTGCTGCCGCTCGGACCCATTCCGGCTCTGAACGGTGAGGCGAGCGTGTTCATCGGGGCGGGCAACGCGTCCGGCCTGTTCCCGACGATCGCTCCGTCGCCCGGCGCGAGCCGCAGCCCCACGGTCGCGGTAACGCAACCGGCCAGACGGAACACCGCACCGGTCACCGCAGCGTCGCCGGTTTCGCTCGGCACGCCGGTCTTCACCGCTCAGGTGGCGGGCCTGATCGCGCTGGGCCTGGCCATCATGCTCACCGTGACGCGCCTGTCGGTGCGCAAGCGGTCCAAGCCCAAACCGCGGAGCTGAACCGCGGCGGGTTCTACTTCGTGTCCACCCGCTCCAACGAGGGGCGCATGGTGCGCATCACGCCGCCCAGCGCGTTGGCGTTCATCGTGGGCGAGACGATCTCGCCGAAGCTGTCGTTGTCGAACCAGACGCACATGGCCACCGAATCGGAGGTACCAGGCGCTTCCTCGACGCAGGCCGCCTTACCGTTCAGGGCGCCGGCGCTGACCACGGTGGCCCCGGCGAACTTCTGGGTGAAGCTGGCGATCGAGCTGGCGGGCGCGGCGTTGGCCAGGTGGCCGCCGATGAACATCACGATCTGCTCGGTGTTCCCGGCGGCGGAGTTGCCGGATTCGTACACGGCCGACACCACGTCGCTGGCCTGGCCGGAGCTCATCTTGATGACNNCCGCTGTGCGACGGGAACTCGAACCTGAGGATGCCGAAGATCGCCGCCGCGGCCGCGACTAGCACGCCGAGCAGGGCCAGCCAGAGGCGGTGATCGTTGCTGCGCCCCCGGCGGCGGCCGCTACGGCGGCTGTCGGCCTTGGCCCGGGTGCTGGCCTTGCGCCGCGGGTCGAAGTCGGGGTTCTCCCCGGGGAACAGGCCCTGGTAGTCGGCGTCGTCGTCGTCCTCGGCCCAGAAGTCCTCGAAGGATTCCGGGTCGTCGACCTGGGGCTGAGCCGGCCAGGACGAGGTGATCTCCGGCCCGTCCAGGCCGTGACCCGGCCGTATCTGCGGGGCGATTCCCTGGCTGGTGCCCAGGGCGGCGGGCAGCGCGACCGGCTGGGGCCCGGTGTCCAGCGGATTCTCCAGGCGCCTGATCGAGGGCGGGGTAAGCACCCCGACCTGCGCCGTCGGGGCGGCGTAGTAGGCATCGCCAGGGAACGCGCGATCCTGCGGGGCCACGGGCGGCGGCGAACCGGCCGGAAGCGCGGCGCTCATCCGGGGGCCGCGCGGCGCGGGGCCGTCCCGGTCATCCCGGCCCTGGCCGTAACCGGACGCCTGCGGGTAGCCGCCCGGCTGGCTCGACCCAGGCTGGCCTGGTCCAGGCTGGCCCCAGCCCGGCTGGCTCAGCCCCGGCTGCGGACCGCGACCCGGCTGCTGGCCGTAGCCGGGACCGCGCGGGTCGCCGCGCCGCTGATCCCCGCCGGACGGGCCGCCGGACGGGCCGCCGCTCGGGGCACCGGGAGGCTGGGGGAAGGCGGGCGCGCTGCGGCGCAGTTCCGCGACCCAGGCATCGTCGTCGAGCGGCTCGTCGTAACCGGGGCCGCCCGCGACGGGCTCCTCGTAGCGGATCTCGTCGTAGCGCATGCCCTCCAGGCGCGGATCGGACGCGAGCGGGCTGTCGGGACGCGCACCGCTGCCGCGCGGNNGCGGATCGAACACGGACGGGCTGCCGGGAAACGCATCGCTGGGGCGCGGATCGTCCAGCCGCGGGTGGTCGTACCACTGCTCGGGGTAGGTCGGGCGGCTGGTCTGCGCGGAACCGGGGTCACGGCCGGGCCAGAAGTCCGCCATCGGCTGCGGACCGGTCGCGGGGAGCGCCTCCTGGGCGCCGGTCACCGGGTAGATGCCGGGCGCCATGTAACCCTGGTAGCCACCGAGGTCGGGCCGGGCCGGGCCGCGGTAGTCCGGGACCTGATACCCGGGCACGCTGCCGTAGCCGGGGCCGTCGGAGACCGGCGAGCCGCCCGGCGCCCGCGAGCCTCGGTTGTCGCCCAGCCAGGTGCGGCCGGCGGACCCGCCGCGCGGCCCGTCGTAGGCGGGATCGGAGTAGCCCGGATCCCCGTAGTCGTCCGTGACCGGTGCCCGGTAGCCGGACCCGCGGCCGCCGGTTCCGCGACCGGGGTCGACGTGGTCATAGGCCCCGCGGCCACCGGTTCCGTGACCGGGATCGACCTGGTCATAGGCCCCGCGGCCGTAGCCGGACTCCAGCAGGCGCCGGGACTCCGGGTCCAGTTCCCGGAAGCCGTTGGGCCAGGAGACGTCGGGCCCGAACGGCACCTCGCGCCGTCCGCCCGGGATCTCGTGCGGCTCGCTGCGTCGCCCTGGCCCGTACGGGCCCGGGCCGCTCAGGGCGTCATCCTGGTAGGGACGCTGCGACGATGACCATCCGTCGCCATCATGAGCCGACGAGCCACTACTCATATACCGGGTCACTCCCCTGTCTGTCGTACAGCAGGTCAATGATCACAGTGCTGCATCTAACACCCAGAAGCATCATCGCGACATACCAGACACTCTGCTACCTACTTGGATAATTCAGCGGCAAGCGTCCTCGACCGAAGTCTCACGCTACTGCCCAGCCGCCCTCTTTTTGGTGCATTCCGTCTGATACGGCAAGTCGCCCCCCCGGGCCCTCACTTACGGACAGTACACCGTGACTCTCCGCAATGTGGCTCTCTGGACTTCGCGGCGTATCTGGCGTATCTGGCGCCCCTGACGCACCGGGCCGTCGACGGGCGAGATCGAGCTCATCGACAACGCCCGCGATCAGTACGCGCCGGATCAGCGTTCCCAATTAATGGTGCCGTTGCGGCGTGTCTGTACTCGTGATGTGGTTTACGGAAGCGGCGGATGTGCGTGGTGCGGCGCCGAGTCCGAGGCTCGTGGCGCGTCGGCCGCCGCAAGAGAGCCCGTCACGCGACTGCCCGGGGCCTGGGAGTCGGATGTGCCAGTTCGCGCTGCGGGTGACTGCCGCCCCGAGGCCTGCCGTCCCCTCACCTCCGTCCGGCCGCCGCCGCCCCGCCGCCGCGCCATCCCTGCTCGCCAGCCCCAGGCGCCCCATCAACGCGGAGCATCCGGCTTACGTGGAGCATCCGGGCAGCTGGGGTTGCCCGGATCCTCCGCTTAAGCCAGATCATCCGCGTTAATGGAACTGGTGAGCTAGCTGATGAGGGAGTGCCGCCGGGGCTCGTGCGGGCCGGGAGCCAGGGGACCAGGCGGCCAGGCTGATGCCGGGCCCGCGCCCTGCCGCACACACCCGGCGCCAAAAGGTCATTGACACCACGTCCCCCGGAGTCGCGTTACACGCTCTCTTGCAAGTACGTTGCGCCATCGACCAGGTCAGGCTTGCCGGACAAATAGTGCAATATCGTATAGAACGGACATCGGCTCGGGGCACACTGCAAAACTCGCGTTAATTTCGGGATGCTCCCGTGGTCAGGCTTTTTCCTAGGAACGGTGGTACGCGTCCCTGGTCCGCTCGGTGTGCTGGCGGGCTAGCAGCTGGGCCCGCTCCGGGTCGGACGCCTCGATCGCGTCGATCAGCTCGGCGTGCTCGACCCACGAGCCGGACCCGCGCTCCGGGGCGACCATCCGGTAGTACCACTGGACCCGGCGGCCCACGATGTCGGCCAGCTCGGCGAGCACCGAGTTGCCCGCGACCACCGCTACCTCGGCGTGGAACGCCTCGTTCGCCGCCACCGCGCGGCCGAGGTCGCCCTGCTCGGCCGCCGCCACCCCCTCGGCGCTGATCTCCCTGAGCCGCGCCGCCTCCGCCGGGCTCGCCGCCCGGGCCGCGAGCCTGGCCGTCTCGGCCTCGAGCAGCGCGCGCACGTCGAGCAGTTCGTCTACTTCGGAGTCGGTGGGCACGTGGACGAAGGCGCCCTGGCTGGGCCGCAGGTCCACCCAGCCTTCGGCCTCCATGCGGTGCAGCGCCTCGCGGATCGGCTGCCTGCTGACCCCGAGCTGCCGGGCCAGGTCGGTCTCCACCATGTGCTGACCGGGGGGCAGCTCACCGCGGACGATCAGGTCGATCAGCGCGTCGTAGACCGACTGGCGCAGCGGCACCGGCCGCTGCAGCGGCCGGATCACCGCTGTCCGCATGGTCACACTGTGCGTCATGTCGCCCGGCCTCCCCCCCACCTGGACACATGCGGAGTTTATCGACGACTGTATGCAAAGTGCGATCCCCGAACTCAGGGCTACCGGCCCACGCCGCACCAGGATCGGACCTCTGCCGACTCCTGAGGGACGGGGAACGGGGAACGCGGGACGACCCCCCGAGCCCCCCGTAAAGTATGCTCTGCTGACTTCGGGGGGACGACCCCCCGAGCCCCCCGTAAACTCTCAGGTCATGCGCTATCTCGTGCGGGAACGTTTGTTCTCCATCACCGACGACTTCTGGGTCACCGACGAGCAGGGCGACAAGGTCTTCTTCGTCGACGCCAAGATCCTGTCGCTGCGCCACGCCCTCGAGCTCAAGGACGCCTCGGGCCGCAAGCTGGCCACGATCAAGCACCAGCTGGTGACCTTTACCGACGCGATGGACATCGACGACGACAACGGGCGGGTGGCCACCGTGCACAAGGCGGTGTTCTCGCCCCTGCACCACCGGGCCAATATCGACCTGGCGGGCGGCGGGCGGCTCGAGGCGGTCGGCAACCTCGTGGACAAGGAATTCGAGATCCGCGACGACGGGCAGCCCATCGCGCGGGTCTCCCGGGCCTGGTTCCGGGTCCGCGATACCTACGGGGTGGACGTCGCGCCCGGCCAGGACGACGCGCTCATGATCTGCATCGCGGTCTGCCTGGACCGGATCCACGCCGAGGAGGAACGCCGGCGCTAACCCTGCGGCACCTCCGCGTCGGGGAGGGTGAACTCGCCGCCCAGGTAACGCAGTACCGGGTCAGCCGGATCGGGCTCACCGTACTCGGCGATGATCTCGGCGGCGTAGGCCTCCGCGTCGTCCTGCGGCTGGTAGCCCAGGGCCCGGGCCTCGGCCAGTGACACCCAGCCGCCGCGGGTATTGGCCGAGACCCCGAAGATCACGCGGAACCCGGGCCGGTCCGCGGTCAGGCAGGCCTCGAAGAGCCGGCCCGTGTCGTCCGGGGACAGCCAGGTCGACAGCATCCGCACGTTGGCGGGCCGCGGGAAGCAGGACAGGATCCGGACGCAGATCGCGTCCAGGCCGTACCGGTAGTGGTACATCGCGGCCATGGCCTCGGTGGCCGCCTTGGAGATGCCGTAGTAGGTGTCGGGCACGGGGAACGCGTAGTCGGGCACCGGGAATTCCGACCGCGGGCTGAATCCCACCGCGTGGTTGGACGAGGCGAAGATGACCCGGGGCGTCCCGGCCCGGCGGGCCGCCTCGAACGCGCTGTAGCCGCCGTTGATATTGGTCTCCACGATGCGCGGCCAGGGCGCCTCGCTCGGGATCCCGGCCAGGTGGATGACGGCATCGGCGCCCTGGCAGGCGGCCGTCATCGCGTCCAGGTCGGTGACCGAGGCCTGGATCGTCTCCTCGCCCGGCCCGGCGGTCAGCGGCACCAGGTCGAGCAGCCGCAGCGTCCGGTCCGGGCGGGCCAGCCGGGGCCGCAGCATGGACCCGACGAGGCCGCCGGCCCCGGTGATGACGATGACCGGCACCGGCCCGCCTCCTTGCGTCGCTAGCTGACCTGCTGGACCGCGCGGCGGCCATCCCAGCCTGGTCACAGACGGATACCAGGTCGCGCACGCACCCTTTTTATCAGCCATTTCCGGCCTTAGGCTCGGAGTCTGATGGGTTCGACACGGGGCGCGCTGGCGCGGGGTTCGCGGGCACGGGGTTCGCTGACCGTGCCGCGGATGAACGCTCACCGGCTGGTGATCATCGCGGCGGCGCTCACCACCGTGGTGGCCGCGGCGCTGGCCACCGCGCTGGC
>PLDT01000587.1:0-715 GCA_003136255.1 Actinomycetota bacterium | reverse complement strand
GTGGCCGCCGGGCTGGGCGACATCACCGGCCAGGCCGAGCTGGTGTCCGGCCGCTGGCCCGGCGCCCCGGTCAGCGGGCAGCCCATCCCCGCCGCCCTGCCGGCCACCGCCGCCGCGCTGCTGCACGTGAGCACCGGCGACGTGCTCCGGATGCGAGACCGGGTCACCGAGGGCTACCTCCGGTTCGTGGTCACCGGCCTGTACCGGCCGCGACAGATGTCATCGCCGTACTGGAACCTGAATCAGATCGCGTCATCGGGCTCGAGCACGGCCGCGGGCTTCACCACCTTCGGCCCGCTCACCGTGCAGCCCGCCGCGTTCGCCGGTCCCCTGGCGGTCAGCCAGGGCACCTGGCTGGCCGAACCGCAGACGGCCAGCATCCCGGCCGGTCAGCTCACCGCCGTGGCGGCCACCGTGACCGGCCTGCGGTCGGCGCTGGCGAACGCCCAGCAACTCCCCGCCCTCACGCTCGTCACCAGCCTGCCCGCGGTGCTGACCGGGACCGCGAGCGACCTGGACGTGGCCCGCTCGCTGCTAGCCATCTGCGCGGTGCTGCTGTTCCTGCTCGCCGCCGCGGCCTTGCTCGCGGTAACACGGCTGCTCGCGGGCCAGCGCGAGGGCGAGTCCGCGATGCTGACCGCGCGCGGCGCGAACCGCTGGCAGCTGGTCGGGCTGACCGCGGCCGAAGCCATCCCGCTGTGCGCGGCATCCTCGG
>PLDT01000053.1:0-3459 GCA_003136255.1 Actinomycetota bacterium | reverse complement strand
GCCCGGCGCGGCTCGACCAAGCGGTGGCGGAAGGCGGCGAGCAATTCCGGATGACGGTGCTCTTCGGCCAGCAGCGTGCCGGCCACCGCCATGGAGTTCGGGCGCAGCAGGTTGGCGCGGAAGTTCCGCAGGACCGCGAGGGCGCGGCTGCGGGGTGGCCCTGACTCGGGGGGCATGCTCTCGACCCGCAGCGAGTCGATGACCGCGACGGCCACGCTGGTCTTGCTGCGGAACCTGCGGCGCACGGCAGGGACTGTCGTGCCGGCGGCGGCTGCTACTGACTCCAGGGACATCCCGGCGTAGCCGGCCTCGCGAAGCTGCTGCTCGGCCGCTGCCAGGATCGCCCGGTCCAGCTCCGGGTTTCTTGGCCGCCCCGGCGGACGCGCTGCGGCAGGTCTCACTCCACATCCTCCTGGCGAACATTATATTCTGGTGTCATATCGGAACGTAAATATCCTGGGAGGCTTCCCGTGACCGCCGACCCGATCCCCCCGACCGCAGTCGTCCGCGTCTCACGCGGCAACTTCGACCCCGCCCGGTTCCCGGAGGTCCATGAGATGACCGTCGCGACCGGCCGCTACCTGATTCCGGCGATCAAGAAACTGCCCGGCCTGATCAGCTACCACGCGGGCGCCTCGCCCGATGGTTCCGTGGTCCATGTCAGCATCTGGGAGTCCGGCGAGCACGCACAGCAGATGAGCCGGCTCAAGGAGATGATCGTGGATGCCCGGCAGGACGCCGAGAAGGCCGGCGTCACCTTCATCCCCATCGTCAACTACCCGATCGACTGGACCATCTGACCGCTGCCTCGGGGTATCCCGGCGGGCCAGGGAGCTTCGCTGCCCGGCCAGTCTCGCGCCCCCGGGTTGGTTTCCTCTGCTGGCGGCGCTGCTGCGGCGGCTGGCCTGGAGCTGCCGGGCCAGGCGGGCATGGTCGCGGTCCGGGCCGGCTATTCAGGTGAGGCGTCCTTCCCCGCTGGCCGTGCGCTGGTCGCGGCCCCGACCGCGGTCAGGCCGGCCAGGTCGGCGCTCACCTGCCAGAGTCGTGTCGCAGCGGCCTGGTCGTAGCTGCGCCTGGAGGATTTCCTGGGTTTGCTGCTGGCGAAGTAGCGGCCTGTCACCTGCTCTAGATCGGGAGCGGAGACCAGGTGGATGGACGTGGCGGCGCCCTGGCCTGGGGCCTTCATGAAGGGCCGCATAAACGGGGTGAACAGCCGCTGGACGCTGCCGGGGTCCTCGGCTCCGAAAGATGTGCGCACCACGCCAGGATGCAGCGCATTGGCGGTGACCNNTTGTAGGCCCGGGCGCCGGAGTAGGACCGTTCGCCCTGCAGGTCCTCAAAATCGATCCGCCCGATGGCCTGCACGTTGGAGGAGACCGTGACCACGCGGGCCGGGGCGCTGTCCCTGAGCCGGTCCAGGAGCAGGTTAGTGAGCAGGAACGGCGCGAGATGGTTGATCGCGAAGGTGCGCTCGAGCCCGTCAGCGGTGACGTGCCGGGTGTTCCAGTACCCCCCGACGTTGTTGACCAGCACATCGATCCGGGAAAGGCTCTGCAGCACCTCGCCAGCCAGCCGCCGCACCTGCGACTGGGAGGACAGGTCCGCGACGAACACGTCCACCTGCCCGCTGCCGGCGGTGCGGATCTCGCGGGCCGCGTCCTCGGTACGCCCGCGGTCCCGGCCGGTGATCGCCAGGTGCGCGCCCATCGCGGCCAGGCCCAGGGCCGTCGCCCGGCCGATGCCGCCGCTGCCGCCGGTGACCAGCACCGTCCGGCCGGTCATCGGCCCGCGGTGGATCTGTTCCATCTCCGTGCTCCTTCGGTGGGTGCCCGGGACTGGTCCCGGCCGCGTCGGCCGCCTTACGCGGCGAGGCTGAATGGCGGGTAGCGGTCGGTGAGGAAGCCGACGTAGGCCTCCACCCGCAGCGCGTAGCGGTAGGCGCTGACCAGGAAGCCCCGGATGCCCTCGGGGTACTGCCCGGTGAACAGCACGGCGAAGAAGCCGGCGATGATGGCCGCGCACGCCGCGATGGTCAGGCCGGCCAGCACGAAGTACTGGGGGATGGCCAGGAACCACTTGTACAACGGCTGCCACCGCTCCAGGTGCCCGGGATAGGTCAGGCGCAGCGAGGTGTGGGGTTCGGCGCCGTCGTCCTCGGAGGACAGCTCGAAGTCGAACGGGGGGTAGTCCTCGTGCATGAAGAAGGCGTAGCTCATGGCCCGCCACTCATAGCGGTAGGTCATGACGATGGCGTCGAACAGCGGCCGCGGTATCTGCTCGGCGAACAGCACGGTGAAGAAGCTGATCAAGGTCAGGGCCTGCCGCACGAAGCGCAGGGCGTAGGCGATCATCAGGTGCGGGGTGGCCAGCAGCCATTGCACCAGGGGCCGCCACCGGGCGATGTGGCGGTTGGCGTGCAGCTCCAGCTGGAGGGGATACGGGGCGGGCATGGACACGATGGCTCCTTGGTTCGGGCCGCTTCGGGAACGGAACGGCGGGGGCGGCGGCGAGCGGGGTGCCGGGCAGGCCCGGCCGTGTGCTCGGGGTCAGGCGGTGACGTCGTGGTAGGCGGGTGCGGTGTCGGTTGCGGTCATTCCGGTTGTGATGGGGGAGGGCTTGAAGCCTTTGACGACCAGCCAGAGGCCCAGCGACAGCTCCCAGGCGGCCACCGGGAGCGCAGCGANNCGCGTTGATGCCCGGCATGAGGCTCTGCCCGAGCAGGAACGCCCAGTTATAGACCGCGACGTGCGACGCGGCCGTGGTGACGAGCGCGGCCGCATTTGCCCCGGTAGCTCCGGCCTGCCGCAGGGTCACCAGCGACAGGAGGCTGACGACGCCGGTGAAGATCATGCCGGCTTCCAGGACGCGAGCGGCGACGAAGCCGAGCGCGACGCCTTCGTTCTGCCGTTTGACCACCGGGTACAGCGTGACAGCGGTGCCGATGCCGGCGAGGGCNNACGATCACCTCGAGGAAGCCGCCCGCGAGCACGCCCGTGTGGGCGCCGGAGCTGAGGATCCAGTCCCGGTGGTTCTTCACCGGGCCGTAGAGGGCGAGCGTGGGAATCGAGATGAAGGTAATCAAGTAGAACACGCCGGCGATTAGCGCCGTCTTCCGCATTTTGTCCATCGGCCCGCGCTTCGCTGTCCTGGTTTGCTTGGTTGTCGTGGTTCGCAGGGTGGTGGTCACGTCGGTCTCCTTCGCGGATGCGGGTTATCGGACCCTCGATGCTCTTGGGTTTTGAAACAGAATGCGCCGAGGGCCTGAGGTGGGACTGCCGTGGCGCTGAGGCCGGACCTCAGCGCGGTCGGAGGCTGCTCAGGTGCTGGGCTGGGCCGGCGGCCGTAGGGTGGGTGTGTGGAGGTGAAGTTCTTCGGGGAGTTCGAGGCAGTAGAAAGCGGCGTGCCGGTGCCGGTCCGGGGCGCCAAGCAGCGAACGGTCCTGGCCCTCCTGGCGCTTCA
>PLDT01000433.1:0-3804 GCA_003136255.1 Actinomycetota bacterium | reverse complement strand
ATCGCCGCGGCCAAGCTCCACCCGACCTATTTCGAGCCGGTCTTCACCGTGTCCCAGGCCCGCTACAACCAGCTGGAACCGACCATCTACCCGATCCCGGGCACGGTGTTCCAGTCCGGCAACGCGCGCAGCGCCATCACGCCCGGCCTGGCCTCGGGTGTGGTCGGCACGGTCGGGCCGATCACCGCCCAGGAACTCAGCCAGCTCGGCGCGCCCTACGACGCGACCAGGGTGGTCGGCCAGACCGGCCTGGAGCAGGCCGACGAACGCCAGCTGGCCGGCCAGCCGGGCGCCACGGTGACGGTCGTCGGGCACAGCGGCACGCGGGTCGCGACCGTGGCCACGCTGCCGGCTCACCCGGGCACCCCGGTCACCACGACGATCGACCCGGCCACCCAGCACGCCGCCGAGGCAGCCCTGGCCGGGGAGCGCAAGAGCGCCGCGCTGGTCGCGGTGAACGCCTCCACCGGAGACGTCCTGGCCGCCGTCTCGGTCAACTCCGGCGGCTTCGACCAGGCCATCGACGGCGGCTTCCCGCCCGGCTCGACGTTCAAGGTGATCACCTCGACCGCGCTGATCACCCACGGGCTCACTCCCAGCTCGGCGGCGAGCTGCCCGGGCACCGCCACCGTGGACGGCGAGGTGTTCCACAACGCCGAAGGCGAGGCACCGGTCAGCACCTTGCTGCAGGCCTTCACCGAGTCGTGCAACACCGCCTTCATCCGGCTGGCCACCGGCCACCTAACCGCGCCGGACCTCCCGGCCGCCGCGACCATGTTCGGGCTGGGCCGCAGCCTGGATCTCGGGCTGGTCTCCTTCGATGGCTCGGTCCCGCAGCCGTCCGACGAGGCCGACCTGGCCGCGACCTCGATCGGGCAGGGCCGGGTGCTGATGTCACCGCTGTCCATGGCCATGGTCGCCGCGGCCGCCGACACCGGGACCGTGCGGTCGCCGCAGCTGGTCGTGGGCGGGGGCAGCGCGACGGGGACGGCCACCAGCCAGCTCCCGTCGGACGTCGTCAGCGACCTGCACGAGATGATGGCGTCGGTGGTGGCCAGCGGCACCGCGGCGGGCCAGGGCCTGCCGGCCGGAACCTACGCCAAGACCGGGACCGCNNACGACCACCCCGCTCAAGATCGATGCCTGGCTGATGGGCTTCAAGGGCGATACCGCGTTCGCCTGCCTGGTGGTGAACTCCAACGGGAACGGCGGCCCCACCTGCGGCCCGATCGTGGCCACGTTCCTCAACGACCTGTCCTAGGACGAGCTGGTCCGTGCGGCGCTGGCCGCCAGCCAGGCGTCCACCTCGGTTTTCCACCGGCGCTTGTCTGCGTCGGCGGCGAAGCAGGCGTCGAACGAGTTGCGCGCCAGCACCGCGAGCGCGGCGTCGTCGAACCCGAACGCGACCCGGACCGCAGCCAGGTTGTCGTCCACGTACCCGCCAAAATAAGCCGGGTCGTCGCTGTTCACGCAGGCCAGCAGCCCCGCGTTCAGCATGACTGGCAGCACATGCTGGTCAAGGCTGTCCACCACGCGCAGCGCCACGTTGGACAGCGGGCACACGGTCAGCGCGGTCCGCCGATCCCGCAGCTCGGCGACCAGCCCAGGATCCTCCATGGACCGTACGCCGTGATCGACCCGTTCGACGTGCAGCAGGTCGAGCGCCTCGTGCACGGTGTCCGGGCCGCCTTCTTCCCCGGCGTGGGCGACCAGCCGCAGGCCTTCGGCCGCGGCCTGCGCGTACACCTGCGTGAACAGCGCGGGCGGGTAGCCGATCTCGGTGGAGTCGAGGCCGACGCCGATGAACTGGTCGCGGAACGCCAGCGCCGCGTGGAGCGTCTCGGCGGCCTCTTGGGGACCGCGGTCCCGCAGGAAGCACAAGATCAGGTCGGCGGACATCCCGTGCTCGCGCTCGGCGTCGGCCAGCGCGGCGGTCAGCCCGCTGAACACGGCGGTCAGCGGGACCCCGTGGCCCAGGTGGGTCTGCGGGTCGAAGAAGATCTCGGCCCGGCGCACCCCGGCCGCCGCGGCCCGGGTCAGGTACGCGTGCGCCAGGTCGTAGAAGTCCTGTTCCTGCTGCAGGACGCGCAGGTTTGCATAGTGCAGGTCCAAGAAGGCCTGCAGGCTGTCGAACCGGTACCTGGCCCGGAGTTCTTCGGGATCAAGGGTCGGCAGCGCGACGCCGTTGCGGGCGGCGAGGCGGACGAGCAGTTCTGGCTCGAGGGTGCCTTCGATATGCAGGTGCAGTTCGGCGACGGGGAGCATGCCAGAGATTCTGCCGCAGGCGCCACGGACCGTTCGGCATAGACATAATGATCTTCACTACCGGACGCCGGGCGATGGCGATGAGGACATGGCGGTAGGTTCGTCTTACGGGGTGTTTACGGGTCTTCGGGAGGAAACATGCCTGATGGCGGCCAGCCTGCGATCCTGGTGGAGGGCCTGACCAAGTCGTTCGGGGAGGTGCACGCGCTGCGGGGCATCGACCTGTCGGTGCCGCGCGGGACGGTGCTCGGGGTCCTGGGCCCCAACGGCGCGGGCAAGACCACCGCGGTGCGGATCTTGACCACGCTGCTGCCACCGGACGGCGGACGCGCGCTGGTCGACGGCTACGACGTGGTGCGCGAGGCCGCCGCGGTCCGCCGGTCGATCGGGCTGGCCGGGCAGTCGGCCGCCATCCAGTTGGAGCTGACCGGCCGGGAGAACCTGGAGATCATCGGGCGGCTGTACCATCTGCGCTGGCCGCAGGCTCGTAGCCGCGCGGTCGAACTGCTAGAGCAGTTCGGCCTGGCCGACGCGGCCGACCGGGCGGCCAAGACTTACTCCGGCGGCATGCAGCGGCGCCTGGACCTGGGCGCGAGCCTGGTCGGGAAGCCGCGGGTGCTGTTCCTGGACGAGCCGACCACGGGTCTGGACCCGCGGTCGAGGCTGGGGATGTGGGACATCATCCGGTCCCTCGTGGCCGACGGGACGACGATCCTGCTCACCACCCAGTACCTCGACGAGGCCGACGAGTTGGCCGACGAGATCGTGGTCATCGACCACGGCCAGGTCATCGCCGCCGGCGCGGCCGAGGAGCTGAAGGGCCGGGCCGGCGGGGACGTGGTCGAGTTCAGCGTGCCGGACCGGTCGCGGGTCAACGACGCGGCCGCGGCGGTCGCCGCCATCGGCGAAGGGGAGCCCCACGTCGACCCGGAGACCGGCGTGGTGAGCGTTCCGGTCGGGGGCCGCGGGTCGGACGCGCTGGTCGAGGCGGTCCGCGCGCTGGACGCCGCGGGCGTGGTCACCCGCGGGCTGGCGCTGCGCCGGCCGTCGCTCGACGACGTGTTCCTGACCCTGACCGGGCACGCCGCCGAGGAGGAAGAGCAGCCGAACGGGCGCAAACGCAGCGCGCGGCGGCGGGAGAGGGCGGCGTCATGACGGCGATCGCGGAGCGAATCGCTGGCCCGGTCGGCGCGCCTAACTGGCGCGTGCGGTTCGGCTGGGCGGTGACCGACACGCTCACCATCACCCGGCGCAACCTGCTGGTCTGGATGCGGGTGCCCGCGTATCTGGTGTTCACTGTGGTCCAGCCGGTGATCTTCGTGCTGATGTTCCGGTACGTCTTCGGCGGCGCGATCCGGGTGAGCTCGGCGGGTGGTTACGTAGACTTCCTGTTGCCGGGGATCATCGCTCAGACAGCGGCGTTCGCCTGCTTCGGTACGGCCATCGCACTGGCCCAGGAGCTGAAGAAGGGCGTCATCGACCGGCTGCGGTCGATGCCGATGGCGCGTTCGGCGGTCCTGACCGGACGCTTGCTCGCTG
>PLDT01000302.1:0-22988 GCA_003136255.1 Actinomycetota bacterium | reverse complement strand
CGAGCAGGCTGGGGGCGAACAGCTTGACCAGGAACGTGCCGCACACCGACCCGACGGGCGTGCAGACACCCAGGACACCGGAGATCAGGCCGCGCTGGGCGGACGGGATCTGGTCCGGCACCACCGCCACCATGGTGGCGAGCAGCGCGTTATAGAACAACTGGGCGATGCACCACCCGACGAGGACGACCGGGATGCTGGGAGCCAGCGCGATAATGAGGATACCGACGGAACCGCCCGTCAGGCCGGTGATCATCCAGGGCCGCCGCATGCCCAGCCGCGACGCGGTGCGGTCGCTCATCCGGCCGAAGAACGGGTTACCGACCATGGCCACCAGGGCNNCGCCAAGGTGACCAGCACGGGTGCGAGAAACAGGAGGGAGGTGCTCATGTACGCCAATGTGTACAGCGAGATGAAACCCCACCCCACCGGGCGTACCGCGGGTGACTCGGGCTCCAGCGCAACCTCGACTGCCATCTGCCACCTCGGCTCGGTTACGCGCTAACGCCACCAAGGTCCAGGGCAGCCAGAGGAATCTTTATCTCTTTTACCCGCAGGTAAACGAGAACGACCTCCTAGCTCGGACGCTACGCCCCATGCGCAAAGCGGACAAGTGCGCCCGGCAGACAAGGCTTCGCGTTCCCGGGTGGTCAGTGCGTGGTCAGTTGCTGCATCATCCCGGCGGCATCCATGACTCCCCAGTGTTCGATCAGCGCGCCCTTGTCGACGCGGAAGTAGTCGCAGATGCTCACGTCGATGGTGTTGCCGGTCGGGGCGATGCCCATGAATTCGCCGCGTTGAGTTCCGGTCATCCGCGCCAGGACGAAGACCTTGTCACCTTCGGCGATCATGTCGTCGACCTCCACTCGGGCCTGGTCGAACGCCGAGTGGAACATCTCGAACAACTGCCGCACGCCAGCCTTACCCGACGCTAGGCCGGGCAACTGCTCGTGTTCGACGTAGTCGTCCGAGACGAGTTCTTCGACCGCGCTGAGGTCTCCCGCACTGATTCGCTGGAGGAACTGACGGGTCAGGGCCTTGTTGGCGTCGGACATGGATTCGCCTTCCTTCGTCGGGGCGTGTTCCTGTGACCGTAACAGCAAGATCGCTAGAAGTCTAGCAATCAGAGTTCGAGCTAAACTGCTGCGATGCCTGACATCTCGACCATCCGGGTGCCCGCCGACTTCGAGTTCGAGTTCCCGGGCGCCAGCCGGTCAGCGAGCGACGTCGCGGTGAACCTGGCCCGAGCTCAGATGGCGCTCATCGCCGAGATCGAACGACCGCCCCGCGAGGCGCACGGCCTGTCCGCCAGCGCGTTCCAGACCCTCGCCATCCTCGACGGCGCCGGCGAGCCACTCCCCGGGCACGTCATCGCCGAGCGACTGCTGGTCAGCAGCGCCAGCATGACCTCGCTGGTCGACACGCTCGAACGCCGCGGTCTGGTCGAACGGCGCCGCCACCCCACGGACCGGCGTAAGGTCCTGATTCACCTCACTCCCGAGGCGCAACGAGTCGTCGATCAGCAGTTGCCGGCCATCCACGCGGTCATCGCGGAGGCGATCAGCACCCTGGCCGAGGCCGACCGCGAGCACCTGCTCGCCGCGCTGACGACGATCCGGGCCCGGGTGAGCCTCATGGCGGGCCAGCCGCTGCCGCCCGCGAAAGCCCGGCGGAGGCGCCGCGCTGAAGGTATCGACCGGTCCGCACGATGACGGGCTGCCACGCCATCGGTGGGCGAGCCGGGTCCGGGTTAGCAGACCTTGTGGAGCCAGTTGAAGGGGTCGGGGCGGCGGCCGTACTGGATGCCGATGAGTTCCTCGCGCAGGCGGGCGGTGACGGGGCCGGTGGTGCCGTCGCCGATCAGCCACTCGGCCGCCTTGCCCCGGACCCGGCCCACCGGAGTGATCACGGCCGCGGTCCCGCAGGCGAACACCTCGGTCAGCTCACCCGAGGCGCACTGCTCGCGCCACTGGTCGATCGTGATCCGGTCCTCGACGGCCTTGACGCCTAGGTCAGGAGCCAGCCGGAGCAGCGAGTCGCGGGTGATCCCGGGCAGCAGGGTCCCGGTCAGCGGCGGCGTCGCGATGTGCGGGGTACCGTCCCCGCCCCCCTGGTCTGCGCCGCGGACGAAGAACAGGTTCATGCCGCCCATTTCCTCGACCCAGCGGTGCTCGGCGGCGTCCAGCCAGACCACCTGGTCGCAGCCCTGCTCCACGGCTTGTTGCTGGGCCACGAAGGAGGCCGCGTAGTTGCCGCCGCACTTGACCGCGCCGGTGCCGCCGGGCGCGGCCCGGGCGTACTCCTCGGACAGCCACACCGTGACCGGCTTGACCCCGCCGCTGAAGTACGACCCGGCCGGCGAGGCGATGACGCAGAACAGGTACTCGCTCGACGGGTGGTTGACGCCGAGCCCGCGCTGGGTCGCGATCAAGAACGGCCGCAGGTACAGGCTGTTCCCCTCGCCCGGGGGCACCCAGGCGCGGTCCTGGGCGACCAGCAGTTCCAGGGCCCGGACGAAGGTCTCCTCGGGCAGTTCGGGCATGGCCATCCGGCGCGCGGACCGGTTGAACCGGGCCGCGTTGGCGTCCGGCCGGAACATGGCGATCGACCCGTCGTCGTGGCGGTACGCCTTCAGGCCCTCGAAGAACTCCTGGGCGTAGTGGAACACCATGGTGGCCGGGTCGAAGGTGAACGGGCCGTAAGGCTCCAGCCGGCCGTCGTGCCAGCCGCGGTCGGCGGACCAGCGCAGGGTGATCATGTGATCGGTGAAGACCTGGCCGAACTCGGGCGCGGCCAGGATCGTCTCGCGCTCGGCGGCGGGCACCGGGCGGCTGGAGGGGCGGACCTCGAAATCAATCATCACTTGTACTTCCTCATCGCCGTGGGATCAACAGTAACCGGGGGCCTGACCCGCATGGCTCAAGCGAGCCGCGAGGTCAGCTGGCTACTCGCTCGGCGATGTCGTCGCCCACCTCGACGGTGGTGCGGGCCGCCCAAGCGCCCTGCCGCTCCAGCAGGTCGTCGGCCACGGCCTGCTCGATCCGGGCCGCCTCGGCGGTCAGGCCCAGGTGCTCGCACAGCATCCCGACGGACAAGATGGCCGCGGTCGGATCGGCCTTGCTCTGGCCGGCAATGTCCGGCGCGCTGCCGTGCACCGGCTCGAACATGCTCGGCGTGGTCCGCTCGGGGTTGATGTTGCCGCTGGCCGCGAGCCCGATGCCGCCGGCCACGGCGGCGCCCAGGTCGGTGAGGATGTCACCGAAGAGGTTGTCGGTGACGATGACGTCGAACCGCGCGGGCTGGGACACGAAGAACATCGACGCGGCGTCCACGTGGCAGTAGTCGACCGCGACGTCGGCGAACTCCTTGGCCAGCGCGTCGACGGTCCGCTGCCACAGGTCGCCGGCGTAGGTCAGCACGTTGGTCTTGTGCACCAGGGTCAGCTTGCGGCGCGGCCGGGCCAGGGCCTTGGCGAAGGCGTACCTGGCCACCCGCTGGACCCCGAACGCGGTGTTCACGCTCTCCTGGCTGGCGATCTCCGCGGGGGTGCCCTTGCGCAGCACGCCGCCGGCGCCGGTGTACGGGCCCTCGGTGCCCTCGCGGACCACCACCATGTCGACCGACTCGGCGCGCGCGCCGGCCAGCGCGGAAGTGACGCCCGGGTACAGGCGCACCGGGCGCAGGTTGACGTACTGATCGAGCTCGAAGCGCAGTCGCAGCAGCAGGCCGCGTTCGAGCACCCCGCTGGGCACGCTCGGGTCGCCGACCGCGCCGAGCAGGATCGCGTCGTGGCCGCGGATCTCCTCGAGCACCGCGTCGGGCAGCGTTTCCCCGGTCCGGTGCCAGCGGCGGGCGCCGAGGTCGTAACTGGTCTCGTCGATGGTGACCTCGGGCGCCGCGGCACGCAGCACCTTGAGCGCCTCGGCGACCACCTCGGGGCCGATGCCGTCTCCACCGATGACGGCGAGCCTGATCGTTCGTGAACCCATGCCAGAACCTTACTGGCGGGTCGGGCCTGCCGGGGGCGTACTAGCCGCGCCTACCGCGTCGGTCGCGTCGCCGCCGTTGTCGCGCCGGTCCAGCGCGATCTGCACCGCCTTGATGGCACCCGGGAGGGTGTCGGGGGACGCGCCGGTCTCGGGGTGCCGTCCTTCCGGGCTAGCACTGTCCCAGGGATACATGTCGTACACGAGCGGACTCCTGATCGGGACACCAGAGCGGGACTTACGGCCAGCACCTCACCCGCAGCGGGTGGCCGGCCTGCCCTGGATCAGGTCGCTACAGGTTCCCGCTGCGGCTGGTTACAAGTACGAGGCGCCGCATAGTGCCTGCTACGTTACCCGACTTCCGCTCGCCACGGACGGCCCGCAAGACGTCTGTCTCAGCATGCGAGACAGTATTTTTAGGTCCTAGTTCATTCGCCAGGATGGCATTTTCACGTCCTAGTTCATCCAGCGGCGGTGTTCATCCAACGGCGGTGCCGCGGGCGGGCCGCCCGGCGCCAGACGTGGCGAGCTTCGGCCTGGCGGCGTTCGGCGTACTGGTGCTCGCGCTCCTGCAGCAGGCCGTAGGTGAACGCGTTCTCGCCGGCCAGGTGCGCGCCGATGCCCAGGTCCCGGGCGGCCTGGCGGGCCAGCACCGCGTCATGCTGGTCGCCGAGCACCGACTGGACCTTCTTCATCTGCCGGGCGAACCGGCGGGCCTGCTTGCCGGGCTCCGCCAGGCCGGCCGCCTCGGCGGCGTAGCGGGCGCGGCGGGCCGACTTGCGGACCTGGTGCAGGGCGGCGTCCCTGGCCGGGCCGGCCGGGGTGTGCCTGGCGCGGCGCATGCGCCGCTTGGCCTGCCCGAAGGCGTGCCGGACGGCGGCTGGGAGGACGTCCCGGGCCGGGGCTCCGGCCAGCGGGCCGCGGGCTGGCCCGGCCGTGACCCGGTCCAGTTCGGCCAGCAGCCGGGTGTAGCGGGGGGAGTCGAGCGCCTCCAGCAAAGCGGCACGCGCGGCCGCCCGGCGAGGCGCGAAGTAACCCTGCACGCGGGCCTGGACCGGCCCGATGAGCAGTTCGGGCGGGGTCGGCTGCAGGCTCTCGCGCAGGTGCGCGGCCAGCACCTCGGCGTCCCGGGCCTGGCCGAGCTCCCGGCCCAGCCAGTGCAGCTCAGCGGTCAGATGCTCGCTGTCGCCGNNCCGGTCGGCGCGTACCGCGGATTCGAGCGTGTTGAGGGTGTGGGCCTGGATCCGCAGGTAGGCCAGGACCGCGTCGCCGGCGGCGCAGCCGCGCCGGGGCTTGGTCCCGGCGATGACGGCCGGGCGCTCCGGGCGGGTCAGCGTGTGGGTCGTGTTCACAGTCATCACGGCCCGCTACCCCGCCCGGAGCGATGAAACCAGCGAGGGGCTACTCGTCTTCCTCGAGCCAGGACATCAGCGGGCGCAGCTTGGCNNGAACGATCCGTCCTGGATCTCGCCGAGGATGCGGCGCATCTCCTCGCGGGTCTGCTCGTTGATCAGCCGCGGGCCGCGGGTATAGCCGCCGTACTCGGCGGTGTCGGACACCGACCAGTACATCTTGGAGATGCCGCCCTCGTACATCAGGTCCACGATCAGCTTCATCTCGTGCAGGCACTCGAAGTAGGCGGACTCCGGCTGGTAGCCGGCCTCGACCAGGGTGGCGAAGCCGGCCTTGATCAGCTCGGCCACGCCGCCGCACAGCACCGTCTGCTCGCCGAACAGGTCGGTCTCGGTCTCCTCGGTGAACGTGCTCTTCAGCGCGCCCGCTCGGGTGCCGCCGATGCCCTTGGCGTAGGCCAGCGTGAGCGGCCACGCGTTGCCGGTCGCGTCGTGCTCGACGCAGACCAGCACGGGCACCCCGCGGCCCTGCGCGAACTGGCGCCGGACCAGGTGACCCGGGGCCTTCGGCGCGACCATGCAGACGTCCACGCCCGGCGGCGGGGTGATGAGGTCATAGCGGATGTTCAGGCCGTGGGCGAAGAACAGCGCGTCGCCCTCCACCAGGGCCGGGGCGATGGCCTCGCGGTACAGTTCCCGCTGCAGGTGGTCGGGGATGAGAACCATGATCAGGTCCGCCTCCTCGCAGGCCTCGGCGGGCGTGGTGACCCGCAGGCCCTCGTTGGCGGCCTTCTCCCGGCTCTGGGAGCCTTCGGGCAGGCCGACCCGCACGTCCACGCCGGAGTCGCGGAGCGAGAGCGCGTGCGCGTGTCCCTGGCTGCCGTAACCGAGGACGGCGACGTGCCGCTGCTGGATGACGGACAGGTCAGCGCTGTCGTCGTAGAAAATCTCTGCCACTGAAGGGGCCTTTCTGTTCTGTGTTGGGTTAAGCCTGTGTTGGTTAGGCGCTGCTGTTTGTCAGGCGCTGCGCTCGACGGGGCGCAGCGCGCGGTCGGTGATGGAGCGGCCGCCGCGGCCGATGGCCACCATGCCGGACTGGACGAGTTCCTTGATCCCGAACGGCTCGAGCACCTTGATCAGCGCGTCGAGCTTCTCCCGGTCGCCGGTCGCCTCGACCGTGATGACGTCCAGCGCCACGTCCACCACCCGGGCGCGGAACAGGTTGACCGTCTCGAGCACCCGCGACCGGCTCTCGGCGTCGGCCCTGACCTTAACCAGGATCAGTTCGCGCTGCACGGTGGCGCCCGGCTCGAGCTCGACGATCTTCAGCACGTTGATGAGCTTGTTCAGCTGCTTGGTCACCTGCTCGAGCGGGTGCTCCTCGCAGTTGACCACGATCGTGATGCGGGAGATCTCCTCGTGCTCGGTCGGCCCGACGGCCAGCGAGTCGATGTTGAAGTTGCGCCGGGAGAACAGCCCGGCGATCCGGACCAGGACGCCCGGCTTGTTCTCCACCAGCACGGACAGCGTGTGGTACGTCACTCTTCCGAACCTCCCCAGTCGGGCGCTAGGCCGCGCGCGAACTTGATGTCGTTGTTGGACGTGCCGGCCGCGACCATNNGGTCAACCTCGCCGGGCTCCTCGCACCGGATGCCCTCGCAGCCGTACGCCTCGGCCAGCTTGACGAAGTCCGGGATCCGGGTGCCGCTCGTCGTGCGCGGCTCCGCCGTCACGTGCAGGTCGGTGTTGGAGTAGCGCTCGTTGTAGAACAGCGTCTGCCACTGCCGGACCATGCCGAGGCTGCCGTTGTTGATGATCGCGACCTTGACCGGGATGCCCTCCAGGGCGCAGGTGGCCAGCTCCTGGTTGGTCATCTGGAAGCACCCGTCGCCGTCGATGGCCCACACCGTGGCGTCCGGGCGGCCGACCTTGGCGCCCATGGCGGCGGGCACGGCGAAGCCCATGGTGCCCAGGCCGCCGGAGTTGATCCAGGTCCCCGGGTTCTCGTAGTCGATGAACTGGGCGGCCCACATCTGGTGCTGGCCCACCCCGGCCACGTACACCGCCTCCGGGCCCGCGATCTTCCCGATCCGCTGGATCACGTACTGCGGCGCGAGGCTACCGTCGCCCGGCTCGTCGTAGCCGAGCGGGTAGGTCGTCCGCCAGGAATCGAGCTGGGCCTTCCACGCGCCCAGGTCGGGCTGGCGGCCCTGCTCGTGCTCGGCCCGGATGGCCGCGACCAGGTCGGCGATCACCTCCCGGCAGTCGCCCACGATCGGCACGTCGGCCCGGCGGTTCTTGGAGATCTCGGCCGGGTCGATGTCCGCGTGCACGATCAGCGCGCCGGGCGCGAACGTGTCCAGCTTGCCGGTCACCCGGTCGTCGAACCTGGTGCCCAGCGCGATGAGCAGGTCGGCCTGCTGCAGCGCGCCGACCGCGGTCACGCAGCCGTGCATGCCCGGCATGCCCATGTGCAGCGGGTGCCGGTCGGGGAACGCGCCCCGGGCCATCAGCGTGGTGACCACCGGGATGCCGGTCAGCTCGGCCAGCTCGCGCAGCTGGGCCGCGGCGCGGGCCTTGATCACGCCGCCGCCGACGTACAGGACCGGGCGCCGGGACTCGCTGATCAGCCGGGCCGCCTCGCGCACCTGCCGGGCGTGCGGCCTGGTCACCGGGTGGTAGCCGGGCAGCTCGAAGGACACCGGCCAGCTGAAGTCGGTGGTGGCCTGCAGCGCGTCTTTGGAGATGTCCACCAGCACCGGTCCCGGCCGCCCGGTCGAGGCCACGTGGAAGGCCTCGCCGATGGTACGGGCGATGTCCTCGGGCTTGGTGACCAGGAAGTTGTGCTTGGTGATCGGGATCGTGATCCCGGAGATGTCGGCCTCCTGGAAGCTGTCGGTGCCGATCAGGCTGGAGGGCACCTGCCCGGTGATGGCCACGATCGGGACCGAGTCCATGTAGGCGTCGGCGATCGGCGTGACCAGGTTCGTCGCGCCCGGCCCGCTGGTCGCCATGCACACGCCGACCCGCCCGGTGGCCTGCGCGTACCCGGTGGCCGCGTGGCCCGCGCCCTGCTCGTGCCGGACCAGGATGTGCCGGATGATCTTGGAGTCGAGCAGCGGGTCGTAGGCGGGCAGGACGGCGCCGCCCGGGATGCCGAACACCACGTCGGCGCCGACTCGCTCGAGGGCGTACACCAGCGCCTGCGCGCCGGTGGCCCGGACCCGGGTGGGGCTCGTCGTCGCCACCCGCGCCGGTTCTGCTGACCCCGACTGTGCTGACCCAGGCTGGGCCGGGGCGAGCTCGGTCGACCCAGGCTGGGCGGGAGCGGGCTCAGTCGACCCAGGCTGGGCGGGCGCTTCGGCGTGGGAGTGCGCGGCGTCGCGGTGCGGCGAGCGGGCGGCCAGGTCCCGCGGGCTGGGCACGGCGGAGGCCGGCGGCGCGGCACTGCCCGCCGGGCTCTCCGGGCCGGCGGTACCCTTGCGGCCCGTCATCTGCTCGGTCATCGGTTAGTCTCCCCTGGATTGGGTCTGTTGGCTGGTGGGGCGAGCGGCATAAAAAATCCCCTCGTGCCGGGCGGCAGTCGAGGGGAGCGCGCAGGAACTGGCTTGGTCAGCTGGCTGCGCGCCGGCCAAGTACGAGGATCTGCGAGAGCTTCACAGGTAACACCTTACTGCGATCGGTGATCGGAACGTCAACAGAAGGCACAACTTGTCTCACATTCCGAGACGGGCCGGCTCATTCGGCTCGTGCTGGGTGGGCTCGCGCGGTGTCGGCTCCTCAGGCGCCTCCCCTGAGGTCCTGATCCCTGCCGTCCTGATCAGGGCCTCGACACCCGGGGCGGCCATCGGCCGGGCGACCAGGAAGCCCTGGCCGTAATCGCAGCCCATCTCGCGCAGCGCGCTGAGCTGGCGGGGCTGCTCGATGCCCTCGGCGATGACCCGCAGGCCGAGTTCGCGGCCCACCTGCACCACGGTCCTGGTCAGCAGGGTCAAGGTGTCGTCGTGACCGAGGCCCGCCACGAACGACGGGTCGATCTTGATGATGTCCAGCGGCAGCTGGCGCAGGTAGGCCAGCGAGGCGTACCCGGTGCCGAAGTCGTCGATGGCCATCCGCACGCCCGTCTGGTGCAGCTCGGCGAGCCGGTCGGCGATCAGCCCGTCCTCCTCGACCAGGACCCGCTCGTTCACCTCGACGGTGAGCGCGGTCGCGGGCAGGCCGGTCTCGGCCAGGATGGCCGCCACCCGGGCGATGAAGCCGGGCGAGGTGATCTGGCGGGCGGACAGGTTGACCGCGACGCCGATGTCCCACGAGGCCCGGCGCCAGGCGGCTCCCTGCGCGCAGGCCTGGCGGAGCACCCACTCGTCCAGCGGCACGATCAGGCCCGACTCCTCGGCGGCGCCGAGGAACTCGCGCGGGCCGACCCACCTTCCCTCTCCGTTTCCATTGCCGTTTCGATTGTCGGCGCGCCACCAGCGGACCAGCGCCTCGGCGCCGACGACGCGCGAGGTGGCCAGCTCCACGACCGGCTGGTACTGCAAGGTGAGCTCGTCGTTGTTGAGGGCGCGCTGCAGGTCGGTCACGATCTCGAGCTTGCGGAGCACGTCGGCGTGCATGTGCGGGGCGTAGACCGCCGCCCGGTCGCCGCCGGCGTCCTTGGCCCGTGACATGGCCACGTCCGCGTTGCGCAGCACCAGTCCGGTCGGGTCACCGTCCGGGGCGCCTGGGCTTTGGGGTTCCCGCCCGGCCAGGGCGACGCCCGCGCTCGCGGTGAGCGCGATCTGCTGGCCTGCCACCCGGAACGGCTCGGCGGCGATCGCGCCGACCAGCCGCTCGGCGATCTCGGCGGCCTCCGCCGTGCTACCCGCGTTCTCGATCAGGACGGCGAACTCGTCGCTGCCCCAGCGCGCGACCGTGTCGTGCACCGGGACGGTGGCGCGCAGGCGCCGGGCGGCCTGGGCGAGCACGAGGTCGCCGGCGCCGTGACCGACCGAGTCGTTGACCGCGGTGAAGCGGTCCAGGTCGAGGAAGATGACGCCGATCCGGCCGGCCGTCGTATCGTCGCGGAGCAGGTCCCGGGTCCGCTCCTCGACGTAGGCCCGGTTGGGCAGGCCGGTCAGCCCGTCGTGGAAGGTCAGGTGCGCGACCTGCTGGCGGAGCGCCACCTGGTCGCTGACGTCCCGCGCGGTGACCATGATCTGGCTGTGCCGATCCGGGGGGACGGGGCCCTTGCCGCCTGCGAGGGCCGCGCCCGGGACCTGGTACCGCAGCACGGTGGACTCGACGTGCCGCCACGTCCCGTCGGCGGCGCGCACGCGGGCCGGGAACCGCCGGGCCGACCCGAGGGCCTCACCCGGGGCGAGCGCGAGCCGGGACGCGGCGCGCACGGCGTCGCGGTCCTCGGGGTGCACGAAGTCCAGCAGCCGTCGCCCGGTCAGGTCCCCCGGCGGGTAGCCGTAGTCCCCCACCGCCGGGCTGGCGTAGCTGATGACGCCTTCCAGGTCGCAGACCAGCACGACGTCGCTGGTCCGGGTGGCCAGCTCGCGCAGGCTCCGGCTCGATTCCCGCCAGATCCCGAGCATGATCCCGTTCTGGTTGACCAGCATGAAGACCCGTACCGCCAGCACCAGCACGCCTGCTCCGCCCGCCACGACCAGCGCGGCCCCGGACGCGGGGGCGCCGGCCAAACCGTTGGCGATGACCACTACGGTGGCCACGGCGGCGGTCAGCGCGGCGACGATGGTGGCGGCGGCCGAGCTCGAGGCCCGGCGGGTCCAGCCCGCCTCGGCCACCCGCCACGGGGCCGCGCCGAGCAGCAGCGCCGCGACCAGGGCCAGCAGCTGGGTCGCGACCCCCGGGTGCCCGCCCAGGGCCCGCTGGCCCACGGCCAGCCCGTCCCCGACCAGGGCCGCGAGCAGGGCTAGGTAGGGCAGCATGACCCGCCGCCAGGCGGTGGTGACCATGGGCAGCAGCGCGCCCAGCACGGCCAGGTCGGCCAGCGGGTGGATGAGGGCGAGCAAGAAGGTACCGGGCCGTTCGCCGGACCGGTGGAACTCGGCGCTGAACAGGGTGACCCAGCCGATCACGAGCAGGGCGACGGCCATGACGTAGCCGTCGGCCAGCCCGGGCAGGACCGGAGCGGGGGCGCTGTCCAGCGGATTGGCCCCGTCGCCGCCCTGAGCGGCGCGGCCGGAGCCCTGGCCCTCCTTTTCCGCCGTGGTCAGCATCACGATGCCGACGGCGGCGGCGACCACGGCCAGCAGCGGCGGCAGGTCGGCGAACGACAGCCCGGATCCGGGACTGAGTGCCGAGCCGAGCACCTGCTGGGTGATGAGCCCGGCGCAGTACAAGGCAGCGGCCCCGGCCAGCCACCGGTAGCCCCGGCCGAAGGCGTTGTCATACCGGCGCGCGCCGAGCCACAGGCTCACCGCCGCCGCGAACCACGCCAGTATGCCAAGCACGCTCATGCTCGGTACCCCGAGATGATCAGGCGCACCTGGGCTCCTTCCGTTCCACCGTGCTGTCCTTGCTGTCCTCAGTTCTCAAAAGCTCAACAAAATGCTCAACGCACGCCAGGCAAGTACAGATAGCTGCGTCACGCTTTTCGTTACCTCGTCGTAACGAACTGTCGCCGGCGCGGCGTGTCACCGAGCACCGGCGGCCACCGGGATCCCAGCCCACGACGGCCTCGTCACCAGTGTGGCGCTCACTCTACGTACCCGAGGTCACACTTCGGTTGAGGCGCGGGAACTGTAAGGCACCGGAACCCGGAAGAGACCATGACAATTCGCTGACGGTTATCCCAGGCTACGCGGGGCTCCTGATTACTCCATAAGTCGACTATTCCTATCGGTTATCCTGGTTAGGTCGGCGGCGGTGCACGGCAGGCAGCGCCGGTAGAGACGGGCCGGTAGCGACTGGGAGCCATGACGTGAGCTTGGAATTCCTCTGGTACATCCCGAACACCGTCGAGGCGGGCCATCGCGGCGACGACGACACCAACCAGTGGACGAGCCTGGACGTGTCCGCCGAGCTCGCACGGAGCGCCGAGGAGCACGGCTGGGGCGGGGCGCTGATCGGCACCGGCTGGGGTCGTCCTGACACCTTCACCCTGGCCACCTCGCTGGCGGCGCGCACGACCAGGTTCAAACCGCTGATCGCGACCCGGCCGGGCTACTGGCACCCGGCCCACTTCGCCAGCGCGGCCGCGACGCTCGACCAGCTCAGCCAGGGACGCGTCCTGGTCAACATCGTGAGCGGCCAGGACAACCTCGCGGCGTACGGCGACGCCGAGGGCGACCAGGCCGAACGTTACGCCAGGACCAGGGAGTTCATGCAGATCGTCCGGCGGCTGTGGACCGAGGAAGGGGTCACCTTCCGGGGCCGGTACTTCGCGGTCGAAGGGTCGACGGTGAGCCCGCGGCCCTACGGACGGCACCCGCGCCTCTACTTCGGCGGCGCCTCGGCCGCGGCCGAACAGGTTTGCGCCACCGAAGCCGACGTGCAGCTGTTCTGGGGTGAGCCGCTGGACGGCGTCGCCGAGCGGATCGACAGGCTCAAGGCACTGGCCCAGTCCCTCGGCCGGTCGCTCGCGCCGCTGGAGTTCGGGCTGCGGATCACCACGCTGGTCCGCGACACGACCGAGGAAGCCTGGCGCGACGCCGAGGCGAAGGTGGCCCAGATGGCGGCGAGCAGCGGGAAGAACCTCAACGACGGCCATCACCGCCGGGCCGTCGGCCAGGCCCGGCTCCTCGACCTGGCGGAGCGGGGCGAGGTGCTCGACTCCTGCCTGTTTACCACTCCCGGCAAGTTCGGCGCCGGCGGCGCGTGGACGACCTGGCTGGTCGGCAGCCATGACGAGGTGGCCGCGGCGCTCCGGAAGTATCAGGACCTCGGCATCACCCACTTCGTCCTGTCCGACACTCCGTACCTGCACGAAGTGGTCCGCGTCGGCGACCAGTTGCTCAGCCGGCTACGCGAGCCGGTCACCGCCTGATCGCTCGCGGCCGGAGCCGACGTGCGGCGTGCCCCGGGACCTGATTTAGACTCCTGCTGGCCAGGTAGGCGAACCAGGGAGGCCGTCGTTGCGCAAGGTCCTGATCGCGAACCGCGGCGAGATCGCGGTGCGTGTCGTCCGGGCGTGCCGTGACGCCGGCCTGGCCAGCGTGGCCGTGTACGCCGAACCCGACCTGGACGCGCTGCACGTCCAGATGGCGGACGAGGCGTACTCGCTGTCCGGGACGACGGGCCCGGAGACGTATCTGGACATCGGCAAGCTGATCAAGGTGGCGCTGGAATCGGGCGCGGACGCGGTGCACCCCGGGTACGGGTTCCTGGCGGAGAACGCCGACTTCGCCCGGGCCGTGGCCGCGGCCGGCCTAACCTGGATCGGCCCGCCGCCGGAGGCGATCGAGGCGCTGGGCGACAAGGTGCGGGCCCGGCACATCGCGCGCGAGGCCGGGGCGCCGCTGACCCCCGGGACGCAGGACCCGGTGCACGACGCCGAGGAGATCCGGGCGTTCGGGGCGGAGTACGGTTACCCGATCGCGATCAAGGCCGCGTTCGGCGGCGGCGGCCGCGGCCTCAAGGTGGCCTGGGGCGAGGACGAGGTCGCCGAGCAGTACGAGTCGGCGGTCCGGGAAGCCACCGCGGCGTTCGGCCGGGGCGAGTGCTTCGTCGAGCGGTACCTGGACCGGCCGCGGCACGTGGAGACGCAGTGCCTGGCCGACACGCACGGCCAGGTGGTGGTCATCTCCACCCGGGACTGCTCGCTGCAGCGCAGGCACCAGAAGCTGGTCGAGGAGGCCCCGGCCCCGTTCCTCGGTTCAGAGCAGGTCGAGGCGCTGTACGAGGCCTCCAAGGCGATCCTGCGGCTGGCCGGGTACGTGGGCGCGGGCACGTGCGAGTTCCTGGTCGCCCAGGACGGCACGATCAGCTTCCTGGAGGTCAACACCCGGCTCCAGGTCGAGCATCCGGTCAGCGAGGAAGTCACCGGCATCGACCTGGTCCGGGAGATGTTCCGCATCGCCGACGGCGAGCCGCTCGGCTACGACGACCCGCCCGCCCGGGGGCACTCGATCGAGTTCCGGATCAACGCCGAGGACCCGGCCCGGAACTTCCTGCCCGCCCCGGGCACGATCACGACCTGGAAACCCCCGTCCGGCCCGGGCGTTCGGCTCGACTCGGGGTACGCGAGCGGGATGACGGTCCCGCAGGTGTTCGACTCGCTGATCGCCAAGCTGATCGTGACCGGGGCCAGCCGGACCGAGGCGCTGCAGCGGGCCGCCCGCGCGCTCGGCGAGTTCGAGGTCGGCGGCATGCCCACCGTGCTGCCCTTCCACCGCGCGGTCGTCACCGACCCCGCGTTCACCGAACCGCCGCTGCGGGTGCACACCCGGTGGATCGAGACCGAGTTCACCGCCCCGATGCCGGCCCAGGAACCAGCCGAGACCGCCGAGGCGGGCGACCGGGAGACGATCACCGTGGAGGTGGGCGGGAAACGACTGTCGGTCGTGGTGCCCCGCTCCGGGGGGGCCCGGCCGCCCGCTCGTGCGCGGGGCGGGTCTGGCTCTGCTGGCCCGGGGGGTCGTCCCTCGCGGGCCGGCGCGGCCAGCGGCGACACGCTGGTCAGCCCGATGCAGGGCACGATCGTCAAGATCGCGGTCGCGGACGGGGAGCGGGTCGCGACCGGGGACGTGATCGTGGTCCTGGAGGCGATGAAGATGGAACAGCCGCTGACCGCGCACAAGGACGGCACCGTTACCGGGCTGGCCGTGGCGGTGGGCCAGACGGTGACCGCGGGCGCGCCCATCTGCGAGCTCAAGGACTGATCCGCGGTGCGCAGGCTCCCGGGCGATCCCAGCGCAGGCCGCAAGCTGCTGTTCGCGTTCGGCGCCCGGCTCCCGGAGCGGAACCGGGAGTGGGTCCGGCACGAGCTGACCGACGCCGGGTGGCGGGGGCGGCTGGTCGCCCGGCACCTGCTGATCACGGTGCCCATCGCGGCCGTGCTGGCTGCCTTCCCCGGCCCGCTGTTCATCCACATCATGGTGCCCTTGCTGTTCCTGATCTCCAGTCTGGGCATCGTGGCCATGTACGCGGACGACATCCGGGTCTCCCGGCTGCGCCGAAACGGGCTCACGGCTCCCGACGACCCCGACCTGGGCCGACCCTCCCACTAGGGGGTGTCGGGGGTGAACTCCATCAGTTTGCGGGCCGCCTCGGTGATGCTGCCGGACAGGGACGGGTAGACGGCGAAGGTCTGGGCCAGCTGCTCGACGGTGAGGCGCTGCTCGACGGCGATGGACACGGCCAGGATGAGCTCGCTGGCGCGGGGGGCGACGACGACGCCGCCCAGGACGACGCCGGTGCCCGGGCTGGACAGCAGCTTCACGAAGCCGTCGGCGACGCCGGCCATCTTGGCCCGCGGGTTGGTGGCCAGCGGCAGGTTCAGCACCCGGGCCGAGACCTCGCCCGCGGTGACCGCGCGCTGGGTNNCCCTGCATGGCCGCGACCGAGGCCAGCATCAGCACGCCGGTGCAGTCCCCGGCCGCGTACACGCCCGGCACCGAGGTCCGCGACACCCGGTCGACCTGGATGAACCCGTGCGCGTTGACCTTGACCCCGGCCTCGTCCAGGCCGCAGCCCTCGGTGCGCGGGATCATGCCCACGGTGAGCAGGCAGTGACTCCCGGTCAGAGTGCGGCCGTCGTCCAGGGTCACGGTCACGCCGTCGCGGTCGCGGGTCACCGCCTGGGCCCGGGACCGGCCGAGCACGGTCATGCCGCGGCGGCGGAAGACGTCCTCGATGTGGTTGGCCGCGTCCTCGTCCTCCTGCGGCAGCACCCGGTCCCGGGAGGACACCAGGGTGACCCGCGAGCCGAGGGCCTGATAGGCGCTGGCGAACTCGGCGCCGGTGACGCCGGAGCCGATGACGATGAGGTCACGCGGGAGTTCGGTGAGGTCGTAGAGCTGGCGCCAGGTCAAGATGGCTTCGCCGTCGGGCTGCGCGCCGGGCAGCACCCGGGGCAGCGCGCCGGTGGCGATCAGGACGGCGTCGGCCTTGATCTCGGTGTCGCCCGCTTTGACGACGCCGGGGCCGACCAGACGGCCCTGGCCCTTGATCACCCGGATGCCCTCGACGGCCAGCCGCGCGGTGATGTCGGCGGACTGGGCCCGGGCCAGGTTGGTGATCCGCTCGTACAGCCGGGCGGCATTGACCGTGGCCAGGCCGCCGGTGGCGATGCCCAGCCCGGCCGACCGGTTGAGCATGGTCATCGCGTTGGACGTCTCGATGAGCGTCTTGGACGGGACGCAGTCGGTGAGCACGCAGGCCCCGCCGAGCCCGTCCGAGTCGATGACGGTCACGTCGGCGCCGAGTTGCGCCGCGACGAGGGCGGCCTCGTATCCGCCCGGCCCGCCGCCCAGGATCGCGATGTTGTGCGGTGACATGGTTTCTCCCCTCGCGCGGGTCGCAGTCAGGTATCGGGCGCGGGGCATGCCCGGCGGACCGCGGCGGGAAGCCGTACGCTTGCCCCCGTGGCACTGTACGCAGCCTACGGCAGCAACATGGACCCGGAGCAGATGCTCCTGCGCTGCCCGCACTCGCCCCAGCGGGGCACTGGCTGGCTGGAAGGCTGGCGGCTGACGTTCGGCGGCGAGGACATCGGCTGGGACGGGGCGCTGGCCACGGTGGTGGAGGACGCGAAGTCACGGGTGTTCGTGGCGCTGTACGACATGTTCGAGACCGACGAGAAGGAACTCGACAACTGGGACGGCGTGACCCTCGGCTACTACCGCAAGGCGAAGGTCCGGGTGCAGACCCTGGACGGTGACGTGCTGGCCTGGCTGTACGTGCTCAACTTCTACGAGGGCGGGCTGCCCTCGGCGCGGGCCATCGGCATCTTGTCCGACTCCGCGGAGAAGGCGGGCGCGCCCGAAGACTACGTGACCGCCCTGCGCGCCCTGCCGTGCGGGAAAATGGGGGACGCCAACACCTGGCCCCGGGAGTCCGAGCCACCCTGGACCTAGACCGTCGCTGGCGGTTAGACCAGGGCGATGACCAGCAGGATTAGCGCGGGGATGAGCAGCGCGAGGAGCGCGGGCCGACTCCAGGTGCTGGTGAGGGGCTCGAGCCAGGCAGCGAGGCGGGGATCTGCGGTACTGCCCGTGGCCAGTCCGACGTCGTCGGCGGCGGGCTCGGGCTCGGGTTCGCGTTCGGCGGCGGGCTCGCGTTCGGGGTCGGGTTCGCCGGCGGGCTCGGGTTCGCGTTCGCCGACGGGTTCGGGCTCGTCGGTCGGGCCGATGCCTGCGATCTCCACGGTGCCCTCGGCCCAGACCGTCTCGGCTCGGGCCGCGGTCGCGTACTCGCTGAGTACCCGGACGATCCGCTCGGCGTCCGCCTCGGCCGACGAGGTGGGGTCGCTGCCTGGGCGTCTGGCGTACCCGAGGTCGCGGCGGCCGCCACCGCCGAGGCCGCCACCGCCGAGGCCGCCGCCACGGAGGCCGCCGCCGCCGAGGCCGCCGCCCAGGCCGAAGGTGCCGAGGGACGGGCGGCTGGAGTTCGCTCGGTCGGCGGTCCGGCGCGTCTTGGCTTCCGTGGTGAGCTTGCGGCGCCGCGAGTAGTGCACCGCCCAGGCATAGATGATCTTGGTGTCGTCCGGGTCCCGACGGGTGTGGACACGCAGCAGGTCGGCCAGGTCGACCTTGGTCACGCCCGCCCACCCGATGTGGTGAGTGCGCATCGGGTTGACGATCGTGACCCCGGCGCTGTCGGCGATGATCCGGGGCCGCTGGGCGGTGACGTAGGCCACGCCGGTGGCCAGCACCAAGACGGCCGCCGCGACCAGCGACAAGTGATCGCGACCCTGGACGGCCAGGTCGATCAGGTTGGCCGCGGCGAACAGCAGCCAGACCCACCAGACGACCACCGCGGTCGGCGAGCGAAACGTCTGCGGGCCTCCGGCGGTGTCGGCGCGCTTCTTGCGCCCGACCGGCACGGTTTCCACCCGTTCAGCCTAACCTCACCCCCGAGCCAAAAGGCGCCGCCGCCGACTGGACCTACGCGCCGGTGACGCCGGGGAGGGGCTGGGCGACGATCGCGCCGTCGTCCCACAGCGCGTTGATCGCGGTGGCCACCATCGCCTTGATGCCGATCCCGATGGCCCGTTCGTCCACGTCGAAGGTCGGCTGGTGGATGTCGACCGAGGCGGTCGAACCGGGTACCCGGGTGCCGAGCCGGGCCAGCGCGCCGGGGATCGACTCCAGGTACCAGGCGAAGTCCTCGCCGCCGAGGCTCTGCGGGGTCTGCACCACCGAGCCCGCCCCGAGCACGTCGAGCGCCGCGGCCGCGAGCATGGCCGCGCTGGCCTGGTCGTTGACCGTGGGCGGCACGTAGCGCTCGTAGGTGAACTCGGTGTTCATCCCGTAGGCGAGGGCCACCGAGTCGATCAGCCCCTTGAGCAGGTCGGGTGCGCGGTGCCAGGCCTCATCGTCAAGGCAGCGGACGGTGCCTTCGACGATCCCGCCGTCGGGGATCGCGTTGGCCACGGTCCCGGCGCTGACCCGGCCCCAGACCAGGCTCAGGCTGGACCGGGGGTCGACGCGGCGGGACAGCGCGGCGGGCACCTCGGTGATGATCTTGCCGAGCGCGTACACCAGGTCCACGGTCAGGTGCGGCCGGGCGGTGTGGCCGCCGGGCCCGGACACCCGGACCTGGATCCGGTCGCAGGCGGCCGTGATCGCGCCGGAGCGCACGCCGAGCTGGCCGGCGTCCAGCCGGGGGTCGCAGTGCAGGGCGAAGATCCGGCCGACCGAGGCGATGCCGCCCGCGGCGAGCACGTCAAGGGCGCCGCTGGCGGCCTCCTCGGCGGGCTGGAAAATGAGCCGGACCCGGCCGGGCAGCGAGCCCGCGGCGGCCTGCTGGGCCAGGTACAGGCCGGTGCCGAGCAGGATGGTGGTGTGTACGTCGTGGCCGCACGCATGACAGGCGTTCGGCACGGTGGAGCGGTAGGGGACGTCCTTCTCGTCGGCCATGGGCAGCGCGTCCAAGTCCGCGCGGAGGGCCACCACGGGCCGTTCGGTATAAGAGTCTTCCTCGTCCAACGTGCCGATGTCGACCATCAGGCCGGTGCCCTTGGGCAGGATCACCGGCCGCAAGCCGGCCGCGGTCAGGCGCAGCGCGACCCGGCGGGTCGTGCGGTGCTCGGCGTTGGCCAGCTCCGGATGGGCGTGCAGGTCGCGGCGGAACGCGATCAGCTCGTCCTCGTGTCTGGCCAGGAACGCCTTCAGATCCGCGGCCTGATCATTTCCTTCCATGCCCGGCACCCCCCTGTGTGCAGAACCTATCGTCGGCGAACTCCGTAATCAGGGCGTCTACCACGCTGACCAGGTCCCCTGTGCGCGCGTAGACGGCCCGCTGCCGTTCGTACGAGGCGCCCCGTTCGAGCACCTCGAAGGCCACCGAGAGCTCCTCGAGGCAGCCCAGCCTCGAAGCCACCGGCTCCAGCTCACGGAGCAATTCGTAAAATTCGTCGCGGAGCGGCGCGGTGGCGCCGGCCTCATCAGTGATCACGATCGCGTCCAGCCCGTATCGCGTAGCGCGCCACTTGTTGTCCCTGACTACCCAGGCCGACGGGGACGGCAGCGTGTAGCCGCGGTCCAGCTGCGCGTCGAACAGCTGGACCAGGCACTGCGAGAGCGCCGCCACCATGCCGACCTCGCGGAGCGTCGGCACCCCGTCGAACATGCGAATCTCGACGGTGCCGAAGTCCGGGTGCGGCCGGATGTCCCACCAGACCTCCTTGATGCTGCGGATGGTCCCAGCGCGCAGCAGCGTGTCCATATAGTCCTCGAACTGCTTCCAGTCCGTCAGCCGGGCCGGCGGACCCGCCGTCGGCAGGGCCCCGAAGATCACGGACCTGCTGGAGGCAAGCCCGGTGTCGTCCCCGCACCAGAACGGACTCGACGCGGTTATCGCGAGAAAGTGCGGGAGATACCCGGCGAGCGCATTGACGATCGGAATCGCCTTACGCCCGTCCCGGATCCCCACGTGTACATGTACGCCGAAGGTCTGAATCCGGCGGGCAAGCCATTGCATTTGCTCGACGAGCTCCGCATAGCGCTGGATAGGCGCCATGCTCGCGTCGCGCCACTCACTCACCGGGTGGGTCCCGGCGCATGCCAGAAGGATACCGTGCTTGGACGCGGCTCGCTGGAGATCGCCGATCGTCTGGGCCAAGTCCTCTTTGGCCTCCGATACCGTGCTGCAAATGCCGGTGACCACCTCGAGGGTGGACTGCATCAGCTCGTGGCGTATCTGCGGGTGCTCGCCCGTGTCGCCGGTTACCGGCAGGTCGGCGAGCAGTTTGCCCGCTTCCTGACGCAGCATCCGGCTCTCGGAGTCGATGAGCTGTACCTCCCATTCGACGCCGAGCGTCGCGCCACGGGAAGGATTCCAATCGATAGCCATGCCCGACCTCCAGGCCCGGAATTGTTTGAATCGTCAGAGTTCGCCGGGCTGGTACTCGCCCCATACGTCACGTAGCGCGTCGCAGACCTCTCCGAGGGTGCCATCCGTTCCTAGGCTGCCTTCCGTTCCTAGGGCGCCTTCCGTTCCCGGGGTGCCTTCCGCGTACGGCGCGTCCCGGAGCGGGTAAAGGACGTTGTCCGCGCTTTCCGCGGCTTTCTTCAGGTCGACGATGGTGCGGCCGTTAATGGTGAATCGGCTCACTCCGGCTGCTACCCGCTTGCCGTCGTGCCCCATCGGGGTAGGCAGGTCGAGCCCGGTCGTACCTGTCTCGATCAGCTCGCGGTTAGACCCCTCCGCCGGGGCGAAGCCGGCGCACTGGCGCATCGTCCACGGCCGTTCGGTATACATTCGCCCACACGCTCCGCGAGTGAACGGATACTCTCGTGGCTGACCGAGCTTTTCTGGGGGCCGGAAGTCCGTAAGCTTGCTGTCGTCGATGCGTAGCCCGGACTCCGGCGTTCGTTCCATAACGCTCAGGTTACTTCGGGACAGACCGGTAGCCCCACGCCAAGAGCTGGAGGGTCATGCTGGACCGGATCAGGCCGCGGGCCGTCTTGGTCGCTGCGTGTGCCGTACTCGCGGCCTGGCTCGGTGTGGCCGCCCCGGCGTCGGCTGAAGTGCTCGGCGGCCCTTCGCCGACGGCGGCCCCGGTCGCGCAGGCCATCGGCGGGCCGCAGTTGGCCTCCCGGGGCGTGATCGTCAACCACCCATCGCGTTCGGTGCCCGGGCTGCCGGACATCAAGGCCTCGGCGTTCGTGGTGGCCGACGCCGACACCGGGCAGGTGCTCGCGGCCAAGGATCCGCACGGCTGGTACCGGCCGGCCAGCACGCTCAAGGTGCTCACCGCGATCTCGCTGATCCCGCTGCTCAACCCGAACGCCACCGTGGTCGCGAGCAAGCAGGCCACCTCGGTTTCGCCGGACGTGGGTGGCCTTGTCGCCGGGCGGGCCTACAAGATCTCCGACCTGTTCACCGCGCTGCTGACCATCTCGGCCAACGACGCCGCGATCGCCCTGACCCAGGCCACCGGGTCGTTCAGCGAGGGCATGTCGCTGATCAACGCCGAGGCGCGGCACCTGCAGGCCGACGACACGGTCGCCGTCGATCCGAACGGGCTGGACGCGCCCGGCCAGCGCACCTCGGCTTACGACCTGGCCCTGATCGCCCGGCAGGCGCTGAAGCTGCCCGCGTTCCTCAAGTACGACCAGACCATGAGCGCGCGGTTCGTGGTCGCCCGCCGCAAGGCGGTCGAGCTGTACAACCAGAACTCCCTGCTCACCACCTACCCAGGGGCCGTGGGCGGGAAGATCGGCTGGACTAGCGCCGCGGGGGCCACCTACGTCGGGATGGCCACCCGGCATGGGGTCACGCTCATCGTGACGCTGCTGCACTGCCCGCCGCTCACCGAGACGACCTACGCGGCCCGGTTGCTGAACTGGGGTTTCGCCGTGGATGGCAAGATCAGGCCGGTCGGCCGGCTGGTCCGGCCGGAGCCGGCGGGCACCGCGCGGCGCCGGGCGAAGAACGAGGTAGACACCCGCCCGCTGCCCGCGGGCCGGTCTTTCTCGTCTTTGCCGGCGGACCGCACGGTGCCGGTGGCCGCCGGCGCGGCGGCCCTGGTGCTCGCCGCGGCGGTCGGCGGGCTGGCGCTGGCGGTCAGCCGGCGTCGCCAGCGGGCAGGAAACCGACCCTTTCCCTGACCGCCGTCATGGTCTGCGCAGCCACGGGCCGCGCCTTGGCCGCCCCGTGGGCCAGCATGCGGTCCAGGGCGGCCTCGTCGGCGAGCAGCTTCTCGGCCCGCTCCCGGATCGGGGTGAGAGCGCCCGTCACCACCTCGGCCAGGTCCTTCTTGAACGCGCCGTAGCCCGCACCCGCGTACCTGGCTTCCAGGCCGGCGATCTGCTCGCCGCTCAGCGCGGAGTAGATCCGCAGCAGGTTGGTGACGCCCGGCTTGGCNNTACACCGCGCGCGCGATCTTCCGGCGGACCGCACCGGGCTCGTCCAGCAGGTCGATGATGCCCGCCGGTGACGACGCCGACTTGCTCATCTTTGCGGTCGGCTCCTGCAGGTCGTTGATCTTCGCGACCCCCCCGAGGATGTAGGCGGCAGGTACCGCGAAGGTCTC
>PLDT01000180.1:0-7371 GCA_003136255.1 Actinomycetota bacterium | reverse complement strand
AGGGCGGGCCCGATCTTCCTGGTCAGCATGGAGATCGGGTAGTTCCACGGGGTGACCGCGCCGACCACGCCCACCGGCTGGTGCAGGACCATGAACCGCTGGTCGGCGCGGGCCGAGGGGATCGTGGACCCGTAGACGCGCTTGGCCTCCTCGGCGAACCACATCAAGAAGTCCGCCGCGTACTGAACCTCGATCCGGGCCGTGCGCAGCGGCTTGCCCTGCTCGGTGGTCATCAGCCAGGCCAGCTCGTCAGCCCGCTCCAGCATCAGCCGGTGCGCAGCATACAGATAGCCTGCCCGCTCATACGCCGTCCTGGCCGACCACGAGCCAAACGCGCTGGCCGCGGCGTTCACCGCTTCCCGCACGTCCTCGGTCTCCGCCGCGCTGATCTGGGCCAGCACCTGCGACGTGGCCGGATTGGTCACCGCAAACGTCTGCCCGGAAGCAGCGTGACGCCATTTGCCGTCTATGTAGAGGGTCCCTGAGCCTACGTCCGGTATTGCCATCTGGGGCCTCCACTCTTCGGGCGCATCATTTGGTAGTTGTGCAAGTATAGACGAAACGTTGTCAATGCCTAGTCCCTGGCCATGATCAGCGTTCCCGCGTGACCGTGCACGGCCATGCCCTGGGCCAGCGAGACGCCGATCCGCGCGTCAGGAACCTGCCGGTCGCCGCACTCGCCCCGGAGCTGGCGGACCACCTCGATCGTGTGCATACCGGACGGGTGGGTGCAGTGGCTGTTCGACAGCAGCCCGCCGTCGGTGTTGCACGGCATCTTCCCGCCCAGCCGGGTGTGGCCCTCGGCGAAGTACGCCGCGCCCTCGCCCAGCTCGCGTCGGTGTACGCGGCCTCCGCCCCGCCGAGCACCCACACCGGCGCCTTGCGGCAATCCCGCGCGATGTCCTCCGCGGCCATCACGATGGCGTAGCCGCCGTCGTTGTCCAGCGCGCCCTTGATGGACTCCAGCTGCAGCGATATCCCGGTCCGGTCCATGAACCTGGCCTGCTCGCTGGTGTACACCCCCACGATCGCCGCTCGCCGCTGCGCGTAACCCATCTGCGGACCTCCACGGGCCGGGTCTTATGGTCTACGCTGTCATCGTACGACGAATAGATAAGTATTGCACTATCCGCTCACGCGCGGATAAGCGGATCAGGAGGCGGCCATGACGTCCGCAGCACCCCCCGAGTTCTGGCTGTACCTGCCGCAGATGCGGATGTCGTTCGACACCATCACCGAACGGGCCAGGGCCGCCGAGCAGGCCGGCTTCGACGGCATCGCGCTGATGGACCACCTCGCCCCGCCCGGCCTGCCGTCGGCTGACATGTACGACGCGGTCACCACGGCGGCCGTGATCGCCATGGGCACCGCCCGGCTGAGGATCGGCCACCTGGTCTTGTGCTCCTCCTTCCGGCATCCGGCCGTCCTGGCCCAGCAGATGGTCAGCCTGGACCACCTGTCCGGCGGGCGGTGCGAGCTCGGCATCGGCTGGGGCTCGGTGCCGGGCGAGCTGACCAGGTTCGGCCTGCCGCTGGCCGCGTCCGCCGAACGCGCGGCCCGCCTCGGGGAGTGCCTGGAGATCACCGAGGCCCTGTTCACCGGGCAGCCGGTCGACTTCGCGGGCGAGTTCTTCACGCTGCACGGCGCGCAGCTGCGCCCGCGGCCGCTGGCGGGCCGGATCCCCGTCCTCATCGGCGGCGGCGGCCCCCGCCTGACCATGCCCCTGGTGGCCAGGTACGCCGACTGGTGGAACTGCCCCGGCTACGCCTTCGACCGGCTCGACGAGCTGCGGCCGCTGGCCGGGACGGCCCGGGTCTCCAGCCAGCACCCGGTCGGCCTGGCCGCCACGCCGGCCGACGTCCCAGCCGTCACCGCCCTGACCGAGCGCCGCTTCGGCGGCTGGGGTGGCCTGCTCATCGGCACGGCGGCCGATATCGCGGGCCGGCTGGCCGGCCTGGCCGACCGCGGCGTGGAGCGGTTCTACCTCCAGTTCTCCGACTTCGGCGCGCCGAGCACGCTGGCCCGCTTCGGCGACGAGGTGATCCCGCAGCTGAAGGCCAGGGCGTCGCTGGACCTGGCTGCCGGTACGTGATGTCATATCTTTTTAAGATTCTATGTATGAAGAACCGAAGGGACTCAGGCGATGCCCGACTACCGCTTCATCAGGTATGAGCTGCTCGACGACGGCCTGATCGCCAGGATCACCCTGGACCGGCCGCGGACCAGGAACGCGCAGAACCGCGGCCTCCTGGTTGAACTCAACGAGGCGTTCCTGGCCGCGGAGGCCGACGACACCGTGCGGGTGGTCATCTTGTGCGGCGCCGGGCCGCTGTTCTCCTCGGGCCACGACATGGGCTCCAGGGAAGGGCGGGAGGAGTACCAGCCCGGGCCCAACCAGCATCCGTCGGTCAAGATCAACGGCGGGACCAGGCTCGGTGCCGAATCCCGGATGCTGCAGGAGTGGCACTACTTCTTCGACAACACCCGCCGCTGGCGCAACCTGCGCAAGATCACCATCGCCCAGGTGCAGGGCACGGTGTTCGCGGCCGGCCTGATGCTGATGTGGGCCTGCGACCTGATCGTGGCCGCCGACGACGCCAGCTTCGCCGACGTAGTGGGCACCAGGCTGGGCATGTGCGGTGTGGAATACTTCGCCCACCCGTGGGAGTTCGGGCCGCGCAAGGCCAAAGAACTGCTGCTGACCGGCGATTCCATCGACGTCCACGAGGCGCACCAGCTGGGCATGGTCAGCAAGGTATTCCCGGTCGACGAACTGGCCGACCAGACCCTGGCGTTCGCCCGGCGGATCGCCCAGACGAACACCATGGCCGCGCTGCTGATCAAGGAGTCGGTGAACCAGAGCGTCGACAACATGGGCTTCTACAACGCCCTCAACGCATGCTTCACCATGCACGAGCTCAACCACGCCCACTGGGCCGAGATCAACGAGAACCACTTCCCGGCCGGGACGCCGGAGTTCGGCGTGGTCCCGTGGAACGAGGCGCCCCCCGTCCGCCCCGCGCTCAAGGACGCCGCCGAGGCACCGACCGGCTGACCCAGGACCTCGGCGCGGCGCGGCCCACCGCGGCGCGCCTCACCGCGGCGCGCCCGACCGGATCACTACTTCCTGGGCCGTGCTGGCCAGCAGCTCGCCGCCGATCGAGTACGCGGTGCCGAGCACCAGGCCGCGAGCGCCGGAATTGGAGACCGGCCGGTAGTCGATCAGCACCCACTGGTCCATCAGGACCGGGCGGTGGAACCAGACCGAATGGTCCAGGCTGGCGTGCATGCCGGTGCCGAACGGCACGCCGATCGGGATGTGCGCGGCGATCGTCGCCCCGAAGTCCGACACGTACCCGAACACCGCCGCGTGTACCCCCGGGTCCTCCGGCAGCGGCCCGCGGGTACGGACCCAGAACCGCCGGGCCGCCCGGGCCGCGCCGTCGTCCAGCCACGGCTCGGGCGCGAACTCGCGCAGCTCGAGTTCGGCCGCGATGGGACCGGTTATCAGCGGGGCCCACGGCTGATCGCTGTCCGGCGGCGGCACCGGCGCGGCCATCGCCACCTGGTAGCTCTCGCCCGGCTCGGCCACGTGGAACGAGGCCGCCAGCACGAAGATGGTGACGCCCCGCTGACTCGCCGTCACCTGCCGGGTGGCGAACGAACGACCCGTCCTGACCCGCTCTACCCGCAGGTCGACCGGCCGGCTCGAGTGGCCGGCGCTGACGAAGTAGCCGTGCAGCGAATGCGGTAGGTAGGCGGCGTCGACGCTGAACGCAGCCGCGCGCAGCGCCTGGGCCACGAGCTGCCCCCCGAACAGCCGCCCCGATCCGCCCCCGATCCGGCTCTGCGCCAGATACCGGTCCGGCCCCGCCGCGACCGGGCTCAGCAGCTCAATCAGCGACCCGGTCCGCGGGACAGGCATGATCACCGCCCGTCAGCGGCGCGCGACCGGCTCGGCCGGCCCGGCCGAACCCGCGGTGATGAACGACCTGGTCGCCTTCGCGATCCGCCGGTCCCGGTCACCAGGCATCGCCGCGGCGATCGCGCTGTTCACGGCCCGCTGCAGACAGCCGGTCCGGTCCGCGGCCAGTTCGGGTAGCACGCCGTCGGCGATGCCCAGGCCGATCAGCTCGGCGCTGGTCAGCCGGAGCGGTTCAGCCAGCTCGTCGGCCCGGGACCCGTCGCGGTACAAGATCGCGGCCGCGCCCTCCGGGGCGATGACGGAGAAGATGGAGCTCGGCAGCATGAACAGGCGATCGGCGTGGGCCAGCGCCATGGCCCCCCCGCTGCCGCCCTCGCCCACGCAGATGGCCACGCTCGGCATCCGTAGCCGCGCCATGGCCGCCAGCGTGCCGGCGATCTCGGCCGCGATGCCGTCCCGCTCGGCGAACGGTCCCGGCTCGGCACCCGGTGTATCGACCAGCGTGAGCACCGGCAGCCCGATCCGGTCGGCCAGCTTGATGGCCCGCTGCGCCAGCCGGTAGGCACCCGGACCCGGCCGGGCCGCCCCGACGCCGTCGGCGTACCGGTCCATGGCCACCACCATCACGCGCTCGTCCATGATCTTGGCCAGCCCGGCCCGGATGCACGGGTCCTGGCCGCGCAGCTCGACCCAGGAGGAGCACAGCGCCGCGGCCCACTCCAGGCCGGACGGCCGCGACCGGCTGCGCGCCTGCCGGATAGCCTGCTGCGCCGACGACGGCATGGCGACCGGCACGCTCGCCGGGATCCGGCCCGCGTCGGCGTCGGTGACCGGCCGGTCGGCCGACCCGAGGACCGCATCCACCCAGGCCACCTGGTCGGCCCGGTTTACCAGGGCGTCGACCAGGCCCGCGGCGTAGGCGCTCTCCGCCGTGTGCGACCAGGCGGGCGGGGCCTCCCCGGTCACCTCGCGCACCACCCGGGGCCCGGCGAACCCAATCGTGGCCCGCGGCTCGGCGGCCCGCACGTCCAGCAGCGAGGCCCACGACGCGAACACCCCCCCGGTGGTCGGCGACCGGTACACGATCGCCGACAACAGCCCGGCCCGGGCGTGCTCATCGGCGGCCACCGCGGTCCGGGGCATCTGGATCAGCGCCGCCATGCCCTCCTGCATCCGCGCGCCGCCGGTCCGCGTCACCGCCACCACCGGCAGCCGCCGGTCAACCGCACGACGGAACGACCGGACGATCTTCTCCCCGGCCACCGCCCCCATCGTCCCGCCGAACACGTCGAAGTCACTTTGGATCAGCACCGCCCGGACCCCCCGNNGTAGCCAGGAAAGCCCAGCGGATCGGCCGAGACCAGCTCGCGGTCCCACTCCTCGATCAGAGGCAGCAGCAGTTCACCGTCGCGCACGATCGCCCTCTCACAGCCGGCCCACCAGCCACGCCCGACCCGTCCGCCCGGCCCGAACTGACAAATTATTTGATACAAGCCTAAACGTCGAATTACTCTCCAGTCAACACGGCCGCCTGATCAGCCCCAACGTCATAATTAGATAATTCACTATTTATCCGAACGAACGTGGCTCAAGCCGCAGAACACCGGACGTGCCGGCCTCGGGGTCAGTCGAGTTGCTCCACGAACGCCCGCAGCTGGCGCAGGTTCCGGCACTCGACCACGGTGTCGCACTCGGGAGCGTACTCACGCATTACCGAGTCCCCGGTGTCCCAGGCCGCGACCGGCTCGGGGTTGAGCCAGTACAGGTGCCGGGCGCGCTGGCGGATCGCCTTCAGCACCCAGGCCCGGGACGCGTGGTAGTTGTTCCGCGCGTCGCCCAAGATGATCACGCTGGTCCGGCTCCTGACCTGCTCGCCCCAGCGTTCCCAGAAGGTCTCCAGCGCCAGGCCGTAGTCCGAGTGCCCGTCCAGCCGGACCGCGCTGGTCCCGAGGTTGAGGCGATGCGTCACCGTGGTGATGTCCGCGGCGTCCTGCAGGATCGCGGTGACTTCCTCGACCCCGTCCACGAAGACGAAGCTGCGCACCCGGGAGAACTCGGACTTGATCGCGTAGGCCAGCTGCAGGGTGAAGCCGGCGAACGCGGACACCGACCCGGAGATGTCGGCCACCAGCATGATTTCCGGCTTGGCCGGGCGCGGCTTGCGGTAGGCCAGGTCGACCGGCACCCCGCCGCTGGCCAGGGATTTCCTGACCGTGCGCCGGAAGTCCAGCGCCGCCCGCTGCCGATGTCGCCGCTTGTGCGCCAGCCGGGCGGCCAGCTTCCTGGCCAGCGGCCGGACCGTCTGCCTGAGCCCGGCCAGCTGCGCGCGCGAGGCGTTGAGGAATTCGACGTCTTCGGGCAGCGGGCGGCGCAGCGTCGCCGCGACGGCCTCCGCGCCGCGGTCAGCGATGAGCCGGCGCCGGATTTCCGCCTCGACCTCGCCGCGGACCGCGTCGACCCGCGCGTCCTGGTCGTCCTCGGCGAGCTGGCGGCCCAGGTCGCTCAGCCCGTCGGCCTCGGCCGACTCCCGCAGCCGCTGCCGCAGGACCTCCAGGTCGAGCCTGGTCAGCGTCTTGTAGAGATAAAACGTCCCGGCCACCACGCGGCCGGGCTCGATGCCGGCGTAACGGTCGACCGCCTCGCCGGCCACGGCCCGCAGCAGGCCGCCGTCTCGCTGGGACACGGCCCGGAACAGTAGTTCGCTCAGCTCATCGTCGGTGAGCCGGCTCAGGACCGTACCGGAACCGAAGCCCGTCACCTTCGGTTCGCCCGTGCCGTTTCCGGTGCCGCCCGCCAGCGAGCCGAGCTGACGGCCGCCGAAGTAGATGTCGAACGCCACGTCGAAGGCGCCGTAGTGATCGTGGTTCTTCACCAGCGTGGCGGCCAGCGCGCTCTTGACCTGAGCGCGATCGCTGAGCGGGATGGCCCGCAGGGCCGCCGCCGCGTCCACGTTCTCCGACACCGATACAGGCAGGCCGATGGCCCGCAGCTCAGCGATGAAGCCGGCCAGGATCGTCTCCATCGAGGCGCTCCGGTCAGCGCGCCGCCGTGAGCTCGGCGGTCGCCTTCTCGATGTCCGACTGGTGCTTCAGCAGGACATGCAGCGTGTCGACCACCAGTTCGGTGCTGACCTGCTGGGCGCCGAACAGGTGCAGGGTCTGGGCCCAGTCGATGGTTTCCGACACCGACGGCTTCTTCTTCAGCTCCAGCTGCCGCAACGACCGCACGACGCCGGTGATCTGGCTGGTCAGGGTCGCGCTGATGCCTGGCACGCGGCGCAGGACGATCTCCTGCTCCCGCTCCACGGAGGGGTAGTCGATGTACAGGTACAGGCACCGCCGTTTGAGCGCTTCGGACAGCTCGCGCGAGTTGTTCGAGGTGAGGAAGACCAGCGGCGTCTGCACGCTGGTCACCGTGCCGAGCTCGGGAATGGATACCTGGTAGTC
>PLDT01000264.1:0-9518 GCA_003136255.1 Actinomycetota bacterium | reverse complement strand
TTCCGAACGGCCCTGGTTTCAGCGGCCCGGGCCCCGGATCGTCACCCGGAGCCTGCGCGGCCCGCGCACCTGCCCGGCGGACCAGGTGACGGCGGCCGGGTCGGACAGCTCAAAGTCCGGGTAGCGGGCCAGCCACTCCTGCAGCGCGACCCGCAGCTCCATCCGGGCCAGGTTGGATCCAAGGCAGCGATGCCGGCCCAGCCCGAACGCGGCGTGGCGGTTCTGGGCCCGGTCGAGCTGGACCAGGTCCGGCTGGTCGAAGGCGGCCGGATCCCGGTTCGCGGCCGGGAACGGCAGCAGCAGCCAGTCGCCCTCCTTGAACGGGTGGCCGTGGAAGTCGAAGTCCGTGGCGACCAGGCGCGCCATCGTGACCGGCGCGTAGGCACGCAGCAGTTCCTCCAGGGCGGTGCCCATCAGCTCCGGCTCGGTGGCCAGCCGGCGACGGTCCTCGGGGTGCTGGGCCAGGTGCCAGAGGGAGGCGCCGATGGCCGACCACGTGGTGTCGATCCCGGCGATCATCAGCAGGCTCATCGTGCCGCGGACGTGCTCCACCGGCAGCTTGTGCCCGTCGATCTCGGCGGCGAGGAGGAACGAGGTGAGGTCGTCTCGGGGCCGGGCAAGGTGGTCTTCGATCTGCGCGTCCATGTACGCATCGACGGCGGCGAACCTCTCCTCCCGCTCCTCGGCGGGCAGGTCGACCTCCTCGAGGATCAGGTGGATGAAGTCGCGGAACAGGTCGGCGTCCTCCTGAGGGAAGCCGAGGAACCTGACGATGACCCGCACCGGGATGTGCTGGGCGTACTCGACGGCCGCGTCGAAGCTGGCCCGGCCGTCGGTGGCCGCCAGCAGCTCGCGGCACAGTTCCCGGGTGAACGGCTCGAGGGCGGCGATTGGCTTGGGCGTGAAGGCGGGCAGCAGCATCCGCCGCACCAGGCCGTGATAGGGCGGATCCGAGCTGATCGGCGGGGCCACCCCGATGGGGGCGGGCAGGTCCTCCGGACCCGGCCGGCGCTCGCTGACCACGACCGAACGGGAGGTGAAGTGCTCGGTATCGTAGGCCACCTCCGACACCAGGTCGTGGGTGACGGGCAGCCACGCCCCGCCGTACCGGTCGCTGTGCGCTACCGGGCACCGCTGCCGCAGGTCGCTCCAGATCGGGTAGGGATCGGCGACCCACGCCTGGTCGGTGTGATCGAAGTCGGTGGCGAAGTCGTGGACGCGGGGATGACTGTCGCTCACGATGCCACCTCGGTCAGCGAGATCGCGTGCTCCGGGCAGTTGGCCACCGCCAGGCGGGCCAGGCGGACCAGGCCAGCGGGCACCAGGCCCGCGCCGGCTTCACTGGAGATGCCCAGGTCGTCCAGTTCGAACAGGTCGGGGGACACGCTGTAACAGCGGTTGTGTCCCTGGCACTTGTCCGGATCGACGTGGACGCGCAAGGTCGCGTGGGTCACGGTGCCCCCTGGATCAGTGGCTGCCTTACCTTCAGGCTAACCCGGCTGGCCGCGTAAGTTGCTGACGTGACGGTTAATCAGAGTGCTGGGGGACTGTGGCTCCGCTTCTTGTCCGGACCTGACATCGACGCCCTGCGCCTGTCGAACGCCGACATCCTGGCCGCGGTGCAAGAGGCGGTACGTGCGCACGGTGACGGGCGCGTGGTGGTGGAGCCAAGGGTGCACCTGGTCCCGGACAACGACGGCGCCGGTCACTTCAACGTGCTCCGCGGTCACCTGTCGGTGCCCGGGGTGAGCGGCATCAAGGTGGTGGGCGACTTCGTGGCCAACTACGCCGCCGGACTGCCCAGCGAGCTCGGGCTGCTGACGCTGTACGACCCGCGGACGGGCGTGCCGCTGTCGATCATGGATGCCACCTTGATCACCGCGTGCCGGACCGGCGCCATGACCGCGGTGGGGGCGCGCTACCTGGCCCGGCCAGACGCCCGGATACTCGGCCACGTCGGCGCCCGCGGTACCGCGTTCTGGAACGTGGTGCTGCTGGACGAGCTGTTCGACTTCGACGAGATCCGGATCACCAGCCGGCGGGCTGAGTCCCGGGAGGCCTTCGCGCACCAGCTGGCCGCGGTCACCGACACCCCCGTCCGGGTGACCGCCTCCGCCGAGGAGGTCTTCGAGGGCGCCGACATCCTGGTCGAGGCGTCCAGGCTGACCAATCCCGAGCCGCTGCTGCGCACCGCCTGGGTCAAGCCCGGCGCCTTCGTCGTCCCCTACGGCACGATCAGCGCCGTAGAGCTCGATCTGCTCGACGTGATGGACAAGGTGGTGGTAGACGACTGGCGGGAGGCGCAGTCGGGACGGTTCGGCGCGCTGCGCCGTCACGTGGACACCGGCCGGCTGTCAGCCGCGTCGCTGCACGCCGAGCTGGGCCAGATCGTGACCGGCGCGCGGCCCGGCCGGGAACGCGACGACGAGCGGATCTTGTTCTGGCACCGCGGCCTGGCCATCCTCGACATCGCGGTGGGCCTGGCTATCTTGCGCCGGGCCGAGCAGCTGGACGCCGGCACGATGCTCCGCTACCGCGCGTGACACTCGCCGGTGAGATCACCGAGGCAGGTCAGCCGGACCTCGGGCTGATCCGGGCGGTGGCCGACGGGCAGGGCGTCCGGATCGGGCCGGAGCTGCTGGCCACGGTGCGGCGCCAGCGCGCCCAGGCCACCCGGGCGCTGGCCGACGGGCGGCTGGTGTACGGCGTGAACACCGGAATGGGCGCGCTGTCCTCGGTGCGCCTGACCGACCAGCAGCAGCGTTCGCACCAACGCAACCTGCTGCTGGCCCGGGCGACGGGCGGTCCGCCGTGGCTGACGGCGCCCGAGGCCCGGGCGGTCCTCGCGGTCCGGCTGCTGACGTTCTTGTCCGGCGACGCCGCAGTGTCGGGCGAGCTGTGCCAGCGACTGGCCGAGTTCCTGAATCGCGGCCTCGTGCCAGCCGTGCCCCGCACCGGCGCCGGGTCGGCGGGCGAGATCATGCAACTGGCCCACGCGTTCGGACCCCTGGCCGGCATCGGTCAGGTCCTCGGCCCAGACGGAACCCCGGTCCCCGCAAGTCAGGCGCTGCGCGAGGCCGGGCTCGGCGAGTTCACGCTGGGCCCGAAGGAGGGCATCGCGCTGATCCAGGGCGTGCCCGGAGCGACCGGCCTGTCCGCGCTCCGGCTCGGCGAGGCGGCCGCGCTCACCTCCCTCATGGAAGGGGCTGCGGCGCTGTCCATCATCGCGGTCCGCGCGTCGCGCGATCCCTACCGCGCGGCCTGCGCCCGCGGTGACGACCTCCTCGCTACGGTCCTCGGCCGGCTCCGCGCGGCTATCGGCGACGACCCGTCGCCACGGTCGTTGCAGGCGCCGGTGTCGTTCCGGGTGGCCGGCCCGGTGCTCACCCAGGTCGTTCGGGCGGCCGACCTGCTGGAGGCGGCGGTGCGGCGCGCCCTGACCGGGGTCACCGACTCCCCCGCGTTCCTGGACGGGCAGTTCACCGGGACCGCCGGGTTCCACGGCATCGACCTGGCCGCGCACTGCGACCAGCTCACCGCGGCGTTCTGCCATGCGGCCGAGGTGGCGGCGGCCCGGGTCCACCGGATGCTGGATCCCGCGGTCACCGGACTGCCCGCGCAGCTGGCCCGGGAGCCCGGCCCGCAGGCCGGCCTGACCCCGGTCCACAAGCGGGCCGCCGGGGAGGTCCACGCCATGCGGCGCCTGGCCACCGCGACCCCGGTCGGCCTGATCGAGACCTCCGGCGGCCAGGAGGACGTGCAGTCGTTCGCCTGGGAAGCCGTCGACAAGCTGGCCGCCGCGCTGCGCCACGCCCGCGCGGTCACGGCCTGCGAGCTACTGGCCGGCTACCAGGCGGCGGCGCTGTCCGGGATTTCCGGACGCCCGCCGACCGACCCGGTCCGGACGCTGCTGGACTGGCTGGCGGGCATCGTCGCCCCGATCGATGACGACCGGCCGTTCGGCGAGGACCTGCAGCACCTCATCGAGGCGCCCTGGCCCCGGCGTGACATGCTTTCCCTAGCGATACCCGGAGGTGGTAATCCATGACGGGCGAGACGATCCGCGACCTGCTCAGCCCTCTCATCGGTAAGCGTGGCTCGATTTTCATGGTGGTCAGCAGGACCGGCCCGATCGGATTCGCCACGGCTGACAATAAGAAACTGACCGGCGTCGAGATCCGTCCGGACGGCCTGGTCCGCCTTGAGCGCGAGAGCGGATGGGCCGTGATCGATCCGAGCGACGTCATGGCGGTGGTGTGGAACGGCGATACGGAAAGCTCGCCGGGGCAGTTCCTCTGAGGCCTGGACGACCTTCACCTGGCCGTGGCCGCGGAATAAATCGGACGGCGGCGGGTAGCTGACGGCCATGGCAAGAACGAGAAGGGTAGGCGGGTACGCCGTCCCGGGCATCATCATGTTCTTCATCTGGTTGGTGGTCGTCATTTTGGCCATCATCCTGCTCGCGTTCATCGTCCACTGGGCCGGCGGCGGACAACTCGACCTGAGGCTCGGGCACTTCATCCTTGACGTCGGCTTCACCTGATCGGCACCAGCCCCCACTATCGCGCATACGGCACTTATCCCATCCAACGGCTTGGCCTGCGGAGACGTGGTTCTCCGCGGCCGAGCCCTAGCGCGGTGCCAGGCCAGTGGTGCCGAGCTAGGTCCGGCACGGGACAGGCCGTAAGGTGTAGCAGAACGCGAGGAGGGGACGACGAATGGCCGCTATCGGAGAACCCGCCCAGTATTTGCGGTGGAGCAAGGACGTGGCCGACCACGACTACGCCGCAGCCTCCAGCTACCTCAGTATCCGCTACGGGGAGAGCCGGGCCGAGGAGATGTCGGCGAAGCTGAAGAAGGTCCCGGTCATCCAACGCCGCGCCAACGATATCTTGCGGGCTACCAAGCGCGACCCGCTGTCGCTGTCGGACCCGGGCGTGCTGAGAGACCTGCAGAAGGTGCTGGCCGGGGAGAAGCTGTCCCCGGTGCTCATCGCGGACGGGGATATCGCGGACGGCTACCACCGTGTCTCCCTCGCCTACGCGCTGGACCCTTACGCGGACGTGCCGCTCAAGCTCGGCTAAGCAACTGCTCAGAGCTACCGGACGTCAAGCCCGATGATGGCGGGATGAGCACCACCTCAATCGTGCACTAGAATTTTGGTGCATGATGCACTAGTATTCTGTACATGACGACCCTTCCGCTGGCCGAGGCCCGCATCCACTTCTCCAAGCTGGTTGAATCGGCCGTCACGACGCACGACCGCATCTCGGTGACGCGCAACGGCGTTCCCGCGGTCGTCATCCTCTCCGACGAGGACTACGAGGGCATGCGGGCGACCATCGAGACCCTGGCCGACTCCGAGGAGATGGCCGCCATCGCCGAGGGCATCGCGGACCTCCGGGCTGGCCGCACGGTCGGGCACGACGAGATGGCCGAGATCATGCGCCGGGCGGGGCGTGCGTAACGTCTTCTCCTGCGGATGACGCTGAAGGCAGCCAGCCGTATGACCTCATCTACTCCCGCACGGCAAAGCGCGACCTCTCCGAGACCCTGCCCGAAAAGGTTGCGGCGGCAACCTTCGAGTTCATCACCGGGCCACTGCGGGACAATCCCTACCGGGCCGGAGCAGCGCTCGACCCGCCGCTCGCGCCTGCCCACAAGGCCCGGCGTGCCGATTACCGGGTGATCTACTTGATCGACGACAACTCCCGGGCCATCGAGATCATCACGGTCCAGCACCGCAGCGACGTGTACCACTCTCAGGGCAAACAGCAAAGGCGCAGACTAGGACGGCATTGAGGGCCGCCGTGCCCCCTACGGGAATAGGTTCCTAGCCCCGCAATGCCGCTCGCATAAATACGACCAGGGCGTCCGCCGGCTGCGTCCTTGGTAAGGATGGCCTTGAATGCCTCGGCGACCCGTCTTCCGTGCGCCGGCCCCGTGAACCGCAGTTCAGAGCTATCGGACGTCAAGCCCGGTTATGGCGCGGCCGATGATCAGGCGCTGGATCTCCGAGGTGCCCTCGAAGATGGTGAAGATCTTCGCGTCCCGGTGCCAGCGCTCCACCGGGAACTCCCGGGTGTAGCCGTTCCCGCCGAGGATCTGGATGGCCTGCTCGGTGACCCGCACCGCGGTCTCCCCCGCGACCAGCTTGGACATCGACCCCTCGGCCCGCCGGAACGCCCGTCCCTGCCGCGCCATCCAGGCCGCCCGCCAGGCCAGCAGGCGGGCCGCGTCGACGGCTGCCGCCATGTCAGCCAGCATGAATGCGACGGCCTGGTTCTGCCCGATCGGCCGGCCGAACTGGACCCGGCTGGTCGAGTACTCGGCGGCGTACTCCGCCGCCGCCCGCGCGATCCCCACCGCCATGGCCGCCACGCCCGGCCGGGAGGCCTCGAACGTCCTCATCGCGGCTTGCTCCCCCGCGTGGCCGCCCTCCCGAACCCGGGCCAGCCGCTCCTCGAGCCGGTCCTGGCCGCCGAGCACGCACCGCTCCGGCACCCGGACGTCGGACAGCACGACCTCGGCGGTGTGCGAGGCCCGGATGCCGTGCTTACGGAACTTCTGCCCCATGGACAGCCCGGGCGTGCCCGGCGGCACGACGAAGCTGGCCTGCCCGCGGGATCCGAGCGACGAGTCCACCGACGCCACGACCACGTGCACCTCGGCGATGCCGCCGTTGGTGGCCCAGGTCTTCACCCCGTTCAGCACCCACTCCCGGGACACCGCGTCGTACACGGCCCGCGTCCTGATCGCGGCCACGTCGCTGCCCGCTTCCGGCTCCGAGGAGCAGAACGCCCCCAGCTTCACGTCCCCCGGCCCGCCGAACATCTGCGGGCACCACTCCCCGACCTGCTCAGGTGTCCCGTTGGCCACCACGGACAGCGCTGCCAGCGTGCTGCCGACCAGCGACATCCCGATGCCCGCGTCACCCCAGAACAGTTCCTCGAACACGACCGGGATGCCGAGCCCGGACGACTCCAGGTACTGCTGGGTGTAGAAGTCCAGCGAGTACAGCCCGATCTTGGCCGCCTCCTCGAGCACCGGCCACGGCGTTTGCTCGCGCTCGTCCCATTCCGCGCCGGCCGGCCGGATCACCGAGGCCGCGAACTCGTGCAGCCAGTCCCGCGTCCGCGCCAGGTCCTCCCCCAGATCCAGCGAGAAGGCCTGGCTCCCGGGGCCTGACTCTGGCGCGTCGCTCATGCCGCTGTCCTCCCGTCGGTAAGTTACTCGAGAGTAACATTGTGGCTCTGACCGCGGGAAGGCGACCGCCTGTACTTCGCGGAAATTTATGCCGAACGGCCCTGGTGCCCCAGCCGTGCCTAGTAGCGATGTGAGCCAGGCGGCGGGTCGGCGAGCCAGATCGCCGACGCGTCGGTGGCTAGACCCCGTTGCCGACGCTATCGGGGCACCGCCGCGAGGACGGCCCGAACGATAAGGTCCACGAACTTGTCGTCGATCGGCTCCCGGGAGAACCAGCGGCGGTAGAAGAGCGGCCCGACGAGAGCGGCGACGACAGAACTGAGGTCAGCTGACGGCTGGATCTCCCCGCGGACGACTGCTCGTTCAAGGGCTGCTCGCAGGGGGGCGGCGTGCCTGCGCTGGATCGTGCTGTGAATATCGGCGAACGTCGGTTCATGTTCTGCAGCGTCGACGATCGAGGGCAGGATCGAGGACCATCGCGCCGCGGCGAGCAGGCCGGCGAGGTTCTTCAGGAAAACGCTGACGTCGCCTTCGAGAGAACCCGTATCCGGCGGCGGCTGGTCACCGTCGTCCATCCTCAGGCACGCGTCGATGACGAGTGCCGCCCGGTTCGGCCAGTGCCGGTAGATGGTGGTCTTCGCGACGCCCGATCGCTTGGATACGTCGTCGATGGTGAGTTCACCCAGGCCGGACTCGGTCAGCAGGTCCAGGGCCGCCGCCAGTACCCGCTCGCGCGAAAGAACAACACGAGGGTCGGCGGCTGCCCTGACGCCGGGCACCTGGGCAACTCGCTCGCCGCCGCGGCTCCCGTCAGTCTCCTCCGCCACTTGCGCACCGCCTTCCGCGTTGACATTTTCGCTACGCTACCGTAGCGTAGCACAAATCCCCGATACGAAGGAAGCAGCCAATGGACTTCGCCTCAGTCCGAATCATCACCGACGGCCTCGACGCCATGGTGGAGTTCTACGAGAAGGTAACCGGAATCTCGGCGGACTGGCTCGCGCCCGTTTTCGCCGAGCTCCGGTACCCGTCGTGCACCCTCGCCCTCGCCCACACTAAGACGACGGAACTGTTCAACAACGCGGCACAGCCCGCACGCAACCAGACTGCCATCATCGAATTCGCGGTCGATGACGTCGACGCCGAGTACCGGCGGCTGAAGCCTCTCGTCAGCGAATGGGTGCAGGAGCCGACGCTCATGCCCTGGGGGAATCGCTCCATCTTGTTGCGTGATCCCGACGGCAACCTCGTCAACCTCTTCACCCCGGCCACCGAGGACGCCCTCAGGAGATTCCGCGGGCAGTAAGGCGCAACTCCGCCGGTCCCGTTCGCTCTCAGGTCGGGTTATTCGTGATTGTCCGTTAATAGTCGACTACTTTCGATAGCAATCGTGTACCATCCGGGACATGACCGCAGCCCCTCAGCCAGATCCGCGCGCTTACATGCGGCTGGCCGCGCTCATTCGGGACCAGATCGCCAGCGGGACGCTGGCTCCGGGCAGTCGGCTCCCGTCGATCGCGGTCCTGCGCCGCCAGCACGGTCACTCCCGCCAGACGGTTGGCAAGGCCATGGGCGTCCTGGCGGGCGAGGGCCTGATCTACCGGGTGCCCGGCCTCGGCTACTACATCAGCCAGGGCGCGACCGCACCGCACGACTGACGGGCAGGCGGCCGAGCCGTGACATAGAACGGCCCAGCGCGGGTAGCGTGATGCCACGGCCGCAAAGCGGCGCAAAAGGAGAGGTGGCATCGTGAGCTGGTTCGGGCGATCGAGGCGGACGGCGCGGGCGCACGCCAAGCCAACCTGGCGCGAGCGGCGGGCCGCCGAGCGGACAGACCGGGCCGAGGCCTCGCTCCAGGAGACCGAGCAGAAGATCCACCAGATCGCCGCCGAGGTCCGCAGCGACCTCAAGCGATCGTCTTAGCCGCCCTAGTCCTCGGCGTGCCGGTCCAGGAACTCGTAGATGTCGGCGTCGTCGACGCCAGGGAAGCTGCCGGCCGGCAATGCGGACAAGATGTGCGAGTGCGCGCGAGCCGACGGCCACGCATTGCCTTCCCACCGTTCGGCCAGCGCGGCCGGCGGCCGGGCGCAGCACTCGCCATCGGGGCAGGCCGAGCGTTTCCGGGTCGTCGCCTCGCGGCCGCGGAACCAACGGGAATGCTCGAACGGCACGCCGAACGTGATGGCGAACCCGTGGTCGGCCCGCGCGTCGACCTGCGCGATGCAGAAGTAGCTGCCGGACGGGGTGTCTGAGTACTGGTAGTACGCGGAGAAGCGGTCGACGGCACCGAACACCTGGCGGCCCGACCACTG
>PLDT01000349.1:0-13359 GCA_003136255.1 Actinomycetota bacterium | reverse complement strand
CCAGCACCCCAGCGCCGTCCGCCGGCACCTCGGCGTCGTCCAGCAGCCGCCCGGCGATCAGCTGGAGCCGCTGGGTGAACTCCACCACGTAAATCGCGGTCACCAGCGCCCGGGCGCCGTCCGCCCCGAACCGCCCAGCCAGCCCCGCGCGCATGTCCTCGGTCGTCCCGCCGACGTCGATGACGAACTGCTCGCTGAACGCCACCACGTCCCGCTCCGCCGCCGAGAACAGCGGCGAACCCGGGTAGTCCGGCAGCGCGCCAAGCTTCGCCTCGAGCCGCCCCCCGCCCGGGCCGCCCGCCCCGCCTGCGCCGTCCGCCACGGCCGCGTAGGAGCACCGCACCCGCGCGGCGGCCGGGTTCCCGATGAGCTGCGACACGCGCACCCGGACCAGCTCCAGCAGCACCGGATCGCTGACCTGCCAGACCCGCTCGTTCAGCGCGACCAGCAGCCCGCAGGCCTCGGGCTGGAGCCGCGACAGCGCCCCCGGCAGCGCCCAGACGTGCTCCGTCACCGTCGAGTTACTGATCGTCAAGAGAAACTCCCCTGTCCTCGTGGCCTTGCCGGAACAACTGCGCCTCGATTGGCATGCCGGCCCCCAGCGGCTCGGTGCGCGTCCACTCGTGCACGCAGACCCGGTGCACGATGGCCCACCGCCCGTCCCGGCATTCGTACCGGTCCAGGTAGCGGCCCCACCAGGTGTCCAGCTGCCGGCCGCCGTCGGCGGCGCGCAGCAGGTAGGTGACGTTGTAGACCTCGCCGGTGGCGTGGGTGTCGTCCGCGATGTCGATCGCGTGGTTGAGCACGCAGTGCATGGTCGCCTCGTAGCGGCGGTGGGACCGCACCACCCGCGCGCACAGGTCCGCGGCCGATCCCACGAAGACGCCGTGATCGTCGGTGGCGTCATCGTGGTAGGCGCTGCGCATCAGCTTGGCATCCAGGCGGTCGACCCCGCGGCAGTAGCGCAGTACGGCCTGCCGGATGGCCTCGGCGGCAGCAGTAGCGTCGGCGGCAGTAGCGTCGGCGGGCGGCACCTAGCGCTCGGAGGGCATGTCGAGAACCCGGCTGATCCGGTGGTGGCTCGACGGCCGGGGCGCCGCGACCCAGACGCACAGCTCCGGGTCGGCCTCGAACAGCGTGCCTTCCAGGTACCGGCCGCTGGGCGTGAACCGGCCCCACCGGGTACCCATGGTGACGTGCACGGTGCCGTCCCCGTTGTCGGCGTAGTAGGCGTTCGGATTCAGCGGGTGCCTGATCGAGCCGGGCCGCGGGGCCGTCCCGTCGGCGCCGTCGGCTACTTGCCGATCCACCTGGTCAGAAGGTCGTGCCGCCACGTGATTATGCCCTCCTGGAATTTCGACGCAGTGACGTACTGGCGCCGCGTGGTCTCCAGGCCGCGCTGTACCGCCTCCATGTTGAACGTGTCCTGCTCCATGACCAGGCCGAGCGTTTGCAGCTCCGGCGCGTTCGTCCACGGCTCGCCGAAGTCGAGCTCGGTGATCTGCGCCGTGGGCGGTCGCTCGCCGCGGTACGGAGTGAGGAACATCACCTCGAAGATCGACTCGTTGTGCCGGTCGCCGTTCGGGCGGAACCGGTACACGATCCGGTTGTAGCCGCCCCAGGGATGCAGGTTCGGGAACACCGCGTAGTTCCAGTGATCGACGAGCTCGCAGTCGCTGATGTCGTCCGCCGCGTCGCCCAGCACCTGGCGCCAGCGCTCCCGGCCTGCCACCGCCATCGCGTCGCGGGCCGTACTGCGCTGGGAGAACGGGATGGGCAGGTCCTCGCCCTCGCGCACGTCGAGCATGCGCTTGAGGATGTCGGCCTCGAGCGCCTCCCCGGGCAGGTCCTCGATCGGTGTCCCGGACGGGCTGATCTGCCGCGAGTAGTTGCCGTAGACGTCGACGGCGGCGTTGGCGTCCCCCACGTACGGGGCCGACTGGGGATGCGTCGCGCCCAGATGCAGCCCCTCGTCGAACGCCTCCTGCGCTATCTTCCAGTTGCACCGGATCTTCTTGGCCACGTGCGCCTGCAGGTACCGGTGCTCGAAGTCCCAGCGGGCGAAGTGTCCGGGCAGCGTGCCCAGGAACGTCTCGAACGGCTCGGCGTCCGGGTCGGGGTTGATGAACACGAACCCGCCCCACACCCCAACCTTGGCCTCGGGCAACCGCCAGTCGTCGGGGTTCGCCTCGACCTCCGGGAACTCCGACGGCGCTGGGGTATACCGCAGGCTGCCGTCCAGCCGCCAGGTAAAGCCGTGGAAGCTGCACCGGAACTCGCTGCACCGGCCGTCGTAGTCCTTCAGCGCCCGGCCGCGGTGCAGGCAGGCGTTGACGTACGCCTTGATGCCATCACGCGTCCGGACCACCAGATACGAGTCGCCGGCGATGTCGTAGACCACGTAGCTGCCGACGTCCGGGATGTTCTCCTCGCGGCACGCCATCTGCCAGACCTTGCGCCACAGCCGGGTGCGCTCGAGCTCGTGCCACTCGCGGCTGGTGTACCTGGTTACCGGAATCTGTGTACTACGCGGCTCGTAGATGAAGCGCTCACGCAGGTACTCGGGAGGCGGATGCGGGTCGTCCAGGACCAGGTCGTACCAGAGTGTGGTCCGCTTGGCGCGCTCTTCCACGCGAGGCGCGGTCGTCATGCGGATGCCTTCCATCGCGGGACTTACTTTAGACGGACTCAATATACCGACCTACTGTCTATACTGTCGAGTGTAAACCGGGTGGTTCAGCCGCCGAGCGGCTGGGTCCGCCGCTGACCTGCCGCGAGGTGACTCATGACCGCTCCTGCGCCGGGTCCGGCCGGGCCGGACGGCTACACCCTGTGGGCCGGCACCGTCGGCTTCACCTCGCCGCTGGCCGAGCGCTTCGCCGCCGCCGCGGCGACCGGCTGCCGGGAGGCCACGCTCAGCCCGCCCGACGTGCTCCGCGCCGCGCAGGACGGGACGGCGGCCGCCGAGATCGGGCGGCAGGCCCGCGACCTCGGCCTGGACCTCGTCGTCGATCCGGTCATGAACTGGTACCCCGACCGCGAGCCGTCCCCGTCGCGGTTCGCCGGCGTCAGCACCGACGACGCGCTCCGGATCTGCGAGGCGCTGGGCGTCACCTCGCTGTCGGCGATCGCCACCGCCAGCAGCGATGTGCCCGTGCCCGACCTCGCGGGGTACTTCGGCCGGCTCTGCGACCGCGCGGCCGGGTTCGGCGCGCGGGTCCACCTGGAGTTCATCCCGTTCACCATCGTCCGCACCCTGCGGATCGCCTGGGACCTGGTGCGCGCCGCCGACCGCCCCAATGGCGGCCTGGTCTTCGACACCTGGCACTTCTTCCGCGGCGAGCCCGACTTCGAGGTGCTGGCCGGCATCCCCGGCGACCGGATCTTCTACGTCCAGCTCGACGACGCGCCGGCCGTGCCGTCGGGCCCGCTGCGTGAGGAGACGCAGCACCGACTTTTGCCCGGGGACGGCGCCCTCGACCTGGTCGCCGCCATCCGGGCGCTGAACCGGATCGGCGGACTGCGCCGGGTCGGCCCGGAAGTGATCAGTCCCGACCTGGCCGCCCTGTCGGTGCTGGACGCCGCCACCCTCGCGATGGACCGGACCCGCGCGCTCGTCGACGTGGCCCTAGCCAGCCCATGACCTGGTGAGCCGGAGTTTCCCGACTAGCCAGGTTCTCGGCTGGTCAGTGCGTGGTGCCGTGCATCCCGACGGACGTGGCCAGGCCGACGACGATGAGTATGGTCAGGATCACCGTCGCCCAGCCGAGTATCAAGCCTGCGAGCGCCAGGCCAGCCCCCTGTTCTCCGGTTTGCTTGATCTCGTGCCGGGCCAGGTGGCCGAGCACGATCGCCGGTATGGCCGCCGGCGGCCCGAAGATGAATAGCGCGAGCCCGCAGGTGAGGCTCGCTAGCGCGAGCCCATTGGTCTTGGCCACCGAGGTCACCGAGGTCACCGCGGTTGCCCGCGTGGCAGGCAGGTCGGTCACGAGCTGGTCCAGGTCGGCGTAGGTGCGCGCGGACAAGGCGTGCTCCAGGCGGCCGTCGTGCTCGTCCTTGGACAGCCGACCTTCGCTGTAGGCGACGTTGAGGCATTCCACCACGCGGTCACGGTCCGCGTCGGCGGCTCGCATCTTCCCCGGTTCGCCGCCGGGGGCGAACACCAAGGGGCGCCCGGCGGATTGGATCACGCGAGGCGCGGTCGTTCGTCGTCCGCTCTCATAGTCCGCGATCCGCTGCAGCTCGTCGGCGAGCGGCGGAGCGGCCTGGTCGTCCGGGATGAGCGCGGTGCGGTCGGCGGCTTCCTGTATCGCGGTCAGCATCGCGTTCATCTCATCTCAAGTTATTAGTTACTTGTAGAGTACCACCATCTAACTAATTAGCGACGACCAAGGAATAATTCGAATTCATTACCGAGCAGCTAGCCAAAGGTGACCCGTAGCCAGCCCTCACTGCGGCAGAGAATTACGGGTCATCGATCTAGCGGGCCAGGTAGCCGCCGTCCACGGAAAGCACGTGCCCCATGGTGTAGGTAGCCTGGTCCGAGCACAGCCACAGCACCGCGTTGGCGATCTCGGCGGGCTGCCCGAACCGGCCGATGAGGCTCAGCCGGGCCAGCACGTCCTCCTCCTTGGAGCCGCGGGCCGCCATCGCCCCGCGCAGCATGGGCGTATCGATCGCGCCGGGAGCCACCGCGTTGATCCGGATGCCCGAGCCGGCGTACTCGATCGCGGCCGTCTTGGTCATCCCGACCACTGCGTGCTTGGTCGCCGTGTACACCGACTGCTTCGGCAGCGGGCGGAAGGAGTTCGTCGAGGCGATGTTGACGATCGCCCCGCCCCCCCGTTCCAGCATGGCCCGGATCTCGTACTTCAGGCAGAGGAAGATCGACTTGAGGTTGACCGCCACCAGCCGGTCGAAGACGGCCTCGTCGCAGTCGGCCAGCAGCGTCGTCTCGGTCTCGATCGCGGCCCCGTTGCAGGCGCAGTCCAGCCCGCCGTAGGTCCGGACCGCGGTCTGCACGGCGGCCTCGACGTCGCGCGCCGATGACACGTCAGTGCGGACGAAGACCGCCTGGCCCCCGTCCCGCTTGATCTCATCGACGGTCTCCTCGCCCCCGTCGGCGGCGATGTCGGCCGCCACCACCTGTGCCCCGGCCGCCGCGAACGCCTGGGCCGTCGCCCGGCCCATCCCGCCGGCCGCCCCGGTGACCAGCGCCACCTTTCCCTCGAACGCGCCGCTCACGCGCCCGCCTCCGCCGACGATCCCGCAGCTGACGACCCCGCAGCTGACGACCCGGACTCCGCCGCGTCCCGGCCCGCCAGGTAGCCGAACACCATGGCCGGCCCGAGCGTCCCGCCGGCCCCGCCGTAGGTCATGCCCATGGCCGAGGCCATGGCGTTCCCGGCCGCGTACAGCCCCGGGATCGGCTCGCCGTCGACGTCCAGGACCTGCCCGTTCCCGTTGGTGCGCGGCCCGCCCTTGGTGCCCAGCACCCCCGAGTACACCTGCACCGCGTAGAACGGCGGGGTGTCCAGCGGGCCCAGGGTCGCTCCCGGTCCGGGACCGAACGCCGGATCCCCCCACCACCGGTCATGCACGCTGTTGCCCCGCCCGAATTCCTCGTCACGGCCCCGCTCGGACTGCGAGTTCCACCGCCCCACGGTCTCCTCCAGCGCCGAAGCCGGGACCTCGATGGCCGCGGCGAGCTCCGGCACGGACGGCGCCTCGATCATCCAGTCCGGCGTGGCGCCCTGGCCCTTGAAACCCGCCAGGCCGTACCGGGTCAGGTAGTGCCGGTCGAAGATCATCCATGCGGGATGGTTGACGTAGTCGAAGCTGCTCACGTCGATGACGTGGAAGGCGGCGCCCAGCGCGTTGTAGTTGGCCGCCTCGTTGGTGAACCGGCGGCCCCGCCGGTTCACCATGATGCAGTGCGGGCGGGTGCGCTCGCCGTTGACCTGCCAGGCGGCCATCTGGTCGCCCACCGGGACGTCGATGATGGCCACCCACCACCCCTCGCGCATGTTGCCCAGGGACGCGCCCACCCGCATGGCCATCTTCAGGCCGTCGCCGGTGTTGGTCGGGACCGATGCGGAGCGCACCAGCGGGCCGCGAATGAACGCCCGGACCAGCTCCGGATCCCACTCGAACCCCCCGGTCGCGATGATCACCCCGCGGGTGGCGCCCACCTCGACAAAACCGTCCGCGGTCTCGAACCGAACCCCGGTGATCCGCCGCCCGTCCCGCAGTAGCTCCACCGCGCGCATGCCGGTGCGCGGCTCGATGCCGCGGTCCAGGCAGCCCTTGAGCAGCGGCCCGATCAGGCCCTGCCCGGCCCCGCGCTCGTCGCGGATCTTGCGCCGCTCCAGCTCCGAGGGGTCGACGCCCTGCGGGGCGCCGCGGCCCAGGCTAGTCTCGCTCATCATGATGTTGCCGGACAGCTGCGGCCCCACCGTGACCCGGTGCTGCCACGGGCCGAGTTCGACGAACGGGAACAGCGGGCACTCCATCGACCGGCCGCCGCCCGGCTTGGCTCCGGGGTGCTCGGGATGGTAGTCCGGGAAGTCCTTGATGATCTGGAACTGGACCGGGGTGTTCTGCTCCAGCCAGGTCACCACCTCGGGTCCGGCGTCGATCAGCGCCGCGGCCAGGTTCTCCTCGATGAGCCCGTTGGACAGCGAGCCGAGGTAGGTCAGCACCTCCTCCCGGGTGTCCTCGATGCCGAGCTCGGCCATGTGCGGGTTCATCGGGATCCACACCATGCCGCCGGACCAGGCGCTGGTGCCGCCGACCGCGTCGGCCTTCTCGAACAGCCCCACGCTGGCGCCTCCGGCGGACGCCCGGATCGCGGCGGTCAGCGCCGCGGCCCCGGTGCCCAGAACGATGACATCGAACGTTTCCACCGGGATTCCTTCACGCGCGTCCACCTAGGAGTTTTTATTCAATCACTACATAAAGAACCTAGTCACGGCCGGCTGGGGTCTCTAGCATCAATTTCAGCCCTTCACGCGACGTTGCAGGAGGTACCGTGATCGACGAACCGCAGCTGCAGAAATTCCTGGACCACGTGGCAGCAGGCCGCGGCGGCACGGTCACCTTGTTCCGGCCGATCAGCGGCGGCTACAGCCGCCTCAGCGCGCTGGCCACGGTGCGCTGGGCGGACGGGTCCGAGGAGTCCTTCGTGCTGCGGTCGGACCCGCCGGCCGATACCGGGGTGTTCGACAGCGACCGGGACAGCGAGTGGCGGCTACTGGAGGCGATCTCAGGAAAGCTGCCCATCCACACGCCCCGGCCCCGGTGGTACGACGCGACCGGGCAGCACCTCGGGTCCAAGTGCTTCATCGTCGACTTCTTCAACGGCCGGCCGCTGTCCGAGATCGCCCAGGAGCCGGGTCAGTTGCCGCGCGCGGCGCAGATCTACATCGACACCGTGGCCGAGGTGCACCGGACCCCGCTCGACGTGCTGCCGTCTGCGCTGGAGCGGCCCGCGGACTGGGACAGCTACATCGAGGGCCTGGTCGAGCACCTGAGCCGACTCGACCGCGACATCGCGGACAGCAACCCTGTCCTGCACTTCGTAGCGGCTCAGCTGGCCGCGCACCGCCCGCCGCCGGTGCCGCTCACCTTCGTGCACGGCGACGCGCAGCCGGCCAACATCCTGGTCCCGGACGACGGGCCGGTGCTGATGATCGACTGGGAGTTCGCGCGGATCGGTGACCCGCGCGAGGACCTCGGCTACTACAGCCACCTGCCCGTCCCGCCGAACCTGTACGAGGCCGATCCGGCCAGCTTCCTGGCCCGCTACCGAGAGCTCACCGGGCTGACCGAGGAGCAGGTCAACGAGGACACCGTCTCCTACTTCTACGTCCTGGGCATGGCGCGGCTGCTAGGCCAGATGTTCGACGCCACCGACGCGCTGGCCCGCGGTCAGTCGCGGGGCGTCATGGCGCTCTACATGATGAACGGCATCTCGGCCACGACGACCGCGTTCGTCGAGGTCGCCCGGCAACTGGCCAGCTGAAGGACTGAAGGAGGAGCCATGCTTTCCCGGCCCACGACCGAGCAGATCCTGCTGGACTGCTGCCGCGAGCTGATGACCACCGTGCTGCCGTCTCTGACCGACGAGACCGCGCAGGTATCGGTGATCATGGTGGAGACGGTCCTGCGGAACACCGCGGTCCGCGCCGCCCACGAGGTGGCGTGGATGCGGGACGAGACCGCTGAGATCGAGGCCTACGCTCACGCGGTTGCCGCCCAGGTGCCCGGAACCGCCTCGCTCGACACCGCACTGGCCGCGCTGGCCGACACCCCGCGCGACAGCCTGCACCTGGACGACGTGGTGGAGACGTACTGCCAGGCCGGCAACGCCCTGTCCGCCGCCCTGGAGACCGCCGTGTCCAGCGGCCTGGCCACCCTGGTCCAGCGCGGCGAGGAAATCCTGGACGTCCGTACCGGTCACGAAACCGAGGTCATGGCCGGCTGGACCCCGACGGGCCGCTGACCCCCTCCGCCACCGCCTAGGGCTGGCGGGGGTAGACCCGGACGGGCAACTCGGTGATCCCGCGCAGGAAGAAAGACGGCAGATACCGAACGGCCGTCGGATCCACGACCTCGAGCCGGTCGACGCGCTCGGCGAGTTCGCGCAGCGCGGCGGTGGCCTCCATCCGGGCCAGCACGTTGCCCAGGCAGGCGTGGATGCCCTGGCCGAAGCTCAGGTGGTGCCGGACATGGGGGCGGTCGGGATTGAATTCATCCGGCGACTCGAAGACGGTTTCGTCCCGGTTGGCCGAGATGAACGACAAGAACACCACCGCTCCCTCGGGCAGCGGCACCCCGCCCAGCGTCACCGGCTGGGTGACCCGGCGGAACATCCCCTGCGCCGGGCTGGCCAGGCGCAGCCCCTCCTCGACCATGACCGTCGCCCGGGCCGGGTCGGCGTGCAGCTGGCGCCATTGTTCGGGCCGGTCGCTGAGCCGCAGCACCATGTCGGTGATCAGCTTGGTGGTCGTCTCGTTGCCGGCCACCATCAGCTCGCGGACGAACCAGACCAGCTCGGCGTTGGTCAGCGCGCCCTCGTCCGGATCGGGCTGGACCAGCACGCTGAGCATGTCGTCGCGCGGCGCCGCCCGCCGCTCGTCCAGCTCGGCCGAGATCCGGCGCTGGTACTCGATCATGTCACGTTCGTTCTGCAGCCAGCGCTCCGGCGCCAGCGGCTGGGCGCCGAGCGAGGCGGTCGCGGCGTCCGACCAGCGCCCGACGTCCTCGTGCCACGAATCGGGCAGGCCCAGGATCCGGGAAATGGCGTAGACCGGCACCGGCCAGGCCAGTGCCCGGACGATGTCCACGGTCCCCGGCGCGGGCAGTGCGGCTACCAGCTCCCGGCTGGCGTTCGCGATGATCGGGTCCATCCAGGCCAGCGCGCGGGGGATGAACGCGCGCTGGACCAGCTTGCGGTACCGGGTGTGCCGGGGCGGATCGCTCAGCGCCAGCGCCGACTGGTACGCGAACCCCTGCGTCTGGATGGCCGCGATCTGCTCGGCGATCTCCGGCGGCGGCTCCGTGCGCCGCGCCGAGGTCACCGAGTTCGCGTAGGTCACCGGATCGTGCAGCACCTCGCGGACCAAGGCGTGGGTGGTGACCAGGTAGAAACCGTGGTCCGGCACCTGGTACACCGGCGCCGTGGCCCGCAGCTCCGCGTACGCCGCGAACGGGCTCTGCTGGAACTCATCGGAGTACGGGTCAACCTGCAGCGGGCGCACCGGGTCAGCCTTCCAGCACCGTGACCTTGCCGGACGAGCCGTCTACCTCGAGCAGCGTCCCGTCCGGGATGCGCTTGGTCGCCTCGGCCACCCCCGCTACGCACGGGATGCCGAGCTCCCGGCTGACGATCATGGCGTGGCTGATCAGGGCGCCGACGTCGACCACCACGCCGGCCGCCACCATGAACAGCGGGGTCCACGACGGGTCGGTCTGCGGTGCGATCAGGATCTCGCCCGGCTCGAACGCGGCGATCTGGGCGGTGTCGGTGACCACGCGGGAGCGGCCGCGGGTCACGCCCGCCGACGCCGCCGCCCCCGCCAGCACGTCGCCGGGCTTGACCGTCGTCACCTGGTGCCCGCCCTTGCGCGGCAGGTCGGCCAGGGGCGTCATCGGCTCCCCGGTGACGACGAAGGTCGGCGGGTCGATCTCGAACAGCTGCCGCCACTGCCGCTCGCGCTCGCGCAGCGTGTCCGCGATGTCGGCGGCGTGCGTGGCCAGCAGGTCGAGCTCGGGCTCCAGGGCCATGAAGACCTGCTGCGGGTGGTCGAGTTCGCCCCGCGCGGTCAGCCGCCGGCCGAGCTCGAACAGCGGCGCCCGCACCTCGTGCATGACCTTGACCGCGTTGGTCTTGCCCCGCTCCCGCCAGGCGCCGAACCGCCGGGCCGACGCGATGGCCAGGTGTAGCGTCTGCACCGCCTCCTCGTTCGGCCCGAGGATCTTCAGCGCCTCCTGCAGCGCCGCCGCCGCGTCGTCGCCGCGCTCCTCCCGGCGCAGGCCGGGGGACGCGTCGTCGTCCAGTTGGCGGAGCCGGCCGATCAGCGAGAGCGGCAGCTCCGGCTTGGTCTCCCAGGTGTGCACGCCGATGTCCCACTCGCTGGGCCCGCGGTAGCCGAACTCGCGCACGAACGCGTCGAAGCGGATGGTGAAGTCCGGGTGGTCGGTGCGCAGCCGGTCCAGCAGCCCGTCCTCGCCCTGGTCGAACGCGGCGGTCAGCCGGGCGTCCGCGCGCACCGCACGGGACAGGTCCCACAGCGCATAGGACGGCAGGGCCGAGTCGACGTCGCCCGCGTGGCCGATCAGCCGGACGGGCAGGGTCGGATCCGCGGCGCCGACCAGCGAGGCGATCACCCCGGGGCCCATTGCCGACTGGTTGCTCGCGATCACGTAGCCGCGGCCCCACATGATCCCCTGCAGCGGGGCCGCCTGGCGGGCCAGCGTGATCAGCATCTCGTCCGTGGCGGTGTGCAGATCCGGCCGCTGAGTCCGCACCCGGTCGGCGAGCTCCCGTTCCTCCTCGAGCTCGGGGAACGTGGTGGTGGTCAGCGTCCACGTCACCCGTTCCGCGACGTTGGCCGCCAGATCCTCGTTCATGTCGGTCGGGCTCGGCTGGTGCGGCGGCGGGTTGGGGTGCGCGAAGATCGCCGCGTCGATGGCGTCCGCGCCGATGCCGGCCCGGATTCCGGTGATCCGCACGTACGTCTGGTCGATGTACAGGTAGCCGTAGAAGAAGCCCGCGACCGGCGGATAAGGATCGGGCGACATCTCCTCGGGCGTGAAATACCGCAGCCGTACGTTCCCGACCGCCCAGGCGGGCAAGACCTCGGGAATCCACACCAGGCTCGCGGCGAGCGGGGTGATCGGATCCGGCATCACGTCGTTGGCGTTCAGCCGCGTGTAAACGGGGTATCTCGTGCTCGGAACGGTGTCGATGATCCAGTTGAGGTCGGTCACGGTACCTCCGCGCGGCGCTGTGGGGCTGCTGTTTCGGGTTAAGCCTGGCCAGGTTGCGACTATCGCGCAATACTGCGGTTACTTTAGCGATTCCCTAGTTACAAAGGAACAGTCATGGCTGAGGAGTTCATCATCGCGGGCTGGATGGATTACGGGCCGCACCGCGACCAGGTGCTGAGCCACTTCACCGTGTGCGCCGTGGCCAGCCGCGACGAGCCCGGCTGCCTGGACTACACGGTCTGCGCCGACCCGGCGCACCCGGGCCGGGTGGTGGTCTTCGAGCGGTGGGCCGGCCAGGACGACCTGGTCGAGCACTTCAAGCAGCCGCACATCGCCGCGTTCCGCGAGGCGATCGAGCCCTACCCGCGGTCCGGGCGCAGCATGCGCCGGTACTTCGTGGCCCGCGCCGAGGAGTTCCAGTCCTCGTCGGTAACCGCCAGCTGAGGGTTTCTGACTCAGATAGTTTCTTGACTCAGAGACCAGTTTCCTTCGACGATACGAACAGCCGGATCGTCTCGGCTTCCTGAGAATGTGCGAAGGAGCACCCGTGACCGCTGCGATTCGTGCCCGGGCCGAGACCGACCCGCATGGCATAGCACTGGCCGACGATTCCGGCACGCGGACCTGGGCCGAGGTAGCCGACGACCTGGAGCGCGCGGCCGGCGCGCTGCTCGCCGTCGCGCCGGAGCCCGCGCAGCGGGTCTCGGTGATCGGCGACAACGCCATCCCGACCCTGGAGGCGCACGCCGCCGCGCTCACCGTGGGCGTCGGCACGGTGGCGACCTCGCGTCAGCTGCGGGCCAGCGAGCTCGCCGACCAGTACGCGGACGCCGGAGTAGTCTGCGCGATCACCGGCCCCGGCAGCCTGCCCGCGGTCCAGGAGGCCGCAGCGCAAGCCGCCCTGCGCACCATCGTCACCCACGGCACCAGCACACCGGCCGGCACCAGNNCAGCGGATGGCGTGCTGCCGTGGGCCGACTGGCTGCGGTCCGCGCCGCCGGTGCCGCCGGACGCCGGGCAGCGGCCGCCCCGCCCGCTCCTGGTCTACACATCGGGTACGACCGGCCGGGCCCGCGGGGCCGAGGTGCGCTGGACCGTGACCCTGCCGCGCACCGCCGCGGAGTACGTCGCGGCCATCACCGCGGAGTCGGCCTTCCCGCCGGGCCCGCATCTGGTGGTCGGGCCGATGCAGCACAACGCCCCGCTCACCTCGGTGCGGCACCTGCTGGCCGGTCAGCCGGTGATCATCTTGGGCCGGTTCGACGCCGAGGCGATCCTGCGCCTGATCGCCGAACACGGCGTCACCTCCTCGGTCATGGTCCCCACCCACTTCCAGCGGCTGCTCACGCTGCCCGCCGAGGTGCGCGACCGGTACGACGTGTCCAGCCTGCGGCTGGTCAGCCAGACCGGCTCGGCGTGCCCGGCCGACACCAAGCTGGCCATGATCAACTGGTTCGGGCCGATCCTGACCGAGTCCTATGGCGGCAGCGAGAGCGGGACGCTGTGCCGGATCGACTCCACCGAGTGGCTGGCGCACCGCGGGTCGGTGGGGCGCCCCCGCGCGCCGTACGAGGTCGCGGTCCTCGACGAGCAGGGCCAGGAACAGGCGGCCGGCCAGGTTGGCGTGCTCGGCTTCCGGGCGCCGGAGGGCCGGGGACCGAGCTATCACGCCGACCCGGAGAAGACCAAGAAGGCCTATATCGCTCCCGGGGTGTTCACCCTCGGCGACGTCGGCTACGTGGACGAGGACGGCTACGTCTACATCACCGACCGGATCGCCGACATGGTGGTGTCCGGCGGGGTGAACCTGTACCCGGCCGAGAGTGAGAAGGTGCTCGTCACCCACCCGGCGGTGGCCGAGGTCGC
>PLDT01000285.1:0-5650 GCA_003136255.1 Actinomycetota bacterium | reverse complement strand
GGCAGCCGACACCGCCAGGCCGGTCACGGCCAGCAGCCGGGGCCGCCTGACCAGCTGCGCGCCAACCTGGCGTATGCGCGACACGTCGCTCCCCTCGGTACCTACGGTGCGGGCGGGGCGGTAAGGGGCCGGCACCCGCTTCCCTCCCCGGCCGTTAGCTCAGCTCCAGAGGAACGTGGTGGTGGCGTTGCACTGCTGCCCGGCCAGGCAGGCACCCGGCAGCGGGTTGTTGCCGGCCTGCACGGCGTGGAAGGTCAGCGTCACCGTGGCGCTGCCACCCTGGTAGGTGTTGCCGCTCAAGATCGGAACGGCGTAGTTGAGGGTGAAGCTGACCGCGGTATTTGCTGCCGCCGGCGTGGTGCTCACCAGCAGGTTCGACGTTGTTCCTACCGGCAGCGACGTCGCGGTGCCGCCCTGCGCGGTGAAGGTGGTGCCTGCGGTGGGTGCGGTGCTGGTGAGGTAGGTGGAGGGCACCCCGTCCTTCAGGTAGAGCTGAAGGCCGGTGGCGGTGCCGTCGTAGAGAGGTGTCGTGCCGTTGCTGACCGCCACGTCGACGGCCAGGTACGCGGTGGCGCTGCCGGTGTACTTCATGTTGTAGGTGCACGCGGTGGCAGCCTTGCTGCCGATCGGGGCGCCTGCCGACGAGTCGCCGGGCACCATGTTCGTGATGGTGCAGATCACGGACACGGGAGTGCCGGCCGCGACCGTAACCGTCCCGCCGGTGAAGGTGTTCGCGCCACCGGCTCCGCTGGCGCTGAAAAGCCCGAAGGTGACGCCCCCCGCCAGCGTCGCCGCGGCTCCGGCGGTCGCCACGGAGCCCACGATAATGGCCAGCCACTTCTTCTTCTTCCTTGACATCTTCATTCTTGGCCCCCGTTAGGTCATATTTTTTGCTGATATCGGATTGAAATGAACCGACCAGCTAAAACAATCTTAACAGGAATGCTTTTTTTAGGAAATTTCCGGCCGGGCGGCGATCCAGAAGGACACCCCGGCCACGATCCAGAGCAGAGCCGACGCGAGAAGCATGACGAGGACCCGGGGAGTGTGCATGGCGACGAGGACATAGCCGCCGCGCGGAATGGAAAAGCGATATAGCCCGATAACATCGGATGCCGGGCGCGGCGTCGCGTCCGCGGAGTTGTTCGCGTCCCCCTTGGTGATGTAGCTAACCGCGCCGTCCTGGACCCGCACCGCCACGATGCGGTGGGTGATGATCTCCAGGCTTCCGGGCGCGGCACGGAAGCTGATGATCTGGCCGGCATGGAAGTGGCTGGCCTGCGCGGCGGTCACCGGGGCGTCGACGACGATGTCGCCGACGGCGATGGTCGGGGTCATGGAGCCTGAGATGATCGTCATCACCGGCTGCCCGTAGACCACTCGCTGGCCGTCGGCCGAGGTCCGGGATCCGACGGCGATGACGATCGTCAGCACGGCCACGAGCGAGATCAGGATGACCACGGTCCTGGATAGCGCCCGGAGGTACCAGCGCCGCGGGCTCCGTACCTGGCTGGGCTTGCTGTCTGCCGAGAGAGTGGAGGGTATCGGTGCTGTGGTGACGCTCATCTGCCTGCTCCTAAAGGGCCGCTGCTTCGATGTCTCCAATCTCGTGGGGCACCGTGGCAGCTGGATTCGCCCTTCAGGTGCGTTCCAGTTGCAGGCATCCGGGGGTGGTCATGCACAGCCGTCCGGCCCGGTCCGCTGGGAGGAGAGAGCGTGAATTTGATATACCGGGCAAATCGGGGCACCATTACTCTTCTGGGCACATATACGCAGCGGCGTAAACACCTGTTAGCGCGCCGAGATACCCGTCGGACCACGCGTAGTTAATTGGGTCAGAATCCCGGCCTATCCGGTTACCGCCGGGCTACCGCGTCCGGCCGGCGGCCAGCAGCCGCAGGGCCTGTGCCCGCCGCACGGCCGAGGACCGGTCACGGACCTGAAGCTTGGCGTAGATGCTGCGGATGTGAGCGTTGACGGTGTTCGGCGAGACCGACAGCTCGCCGGCGATCTCGGGCCGGGACAGGTTGGTCGGCAGATATCGCAGCACCCTGAGCTCGCCCGGGCTGAGCTCCTCCGCCGGCGGCAATGGGGACTGCTCTTTGGCCCCCGGGGATGAGCCGTGCAGGACGTCGAGGATGTCGGCGAGCAGCGCAGCGTGGGCCGTCTGATGCCGGGGCAGCGCCTCGAGCAGCTCTGCTGAGCCGGTCATCGCGAACGGCAGGACCAGCCGGTCAGACTCCGCCAGGGCCAGCGCCCGTTCAGCCGCCTGGCTGGCCGCACGCTGGTCACCGAGTTCACGATAGGCGAGTCCGGCCAGCAGGTCCGCCTCAACGACCGTGACGTAACCGAGGACTGGTGCCGTGCCGTCCAGCACATCCCGCACCGCGCCCAGGGCCCCGGCCGGATCACCTTCCGCGAGGCAGATCACCGCGCGGGCATTACGGATCTCACCGGAGCCGGCCCGCTCATCATCGAGCGCCGCGAGCAACGCGCGGGCCTCGCCGGTCAGCCCGAGGCGGGCCTGGGTGGCCAGCATCCAGCCGGTCACCTGGCTCGCCAGCGCCTGTGATCCCTCCAGCTGCGATCCCAGGTAGTCGGCCGCGCTGAACTCCTGCAGCGCCTCGTGGCGGCGGCCGCGGCCGGCGTGCAGCATCCCGGCCGTTTGGTGCAGGAGCAGCCTGATGTCCGGCCCGGTGTCTGTTTGCAGGGCCCGTTCGGTGCGCCGCAACCACCGTTCGCCCTCGTCGAACTCACCCAGAAACACCATCGTGCCGGCCAGCGTCATCAGCGCGGGTGCGATCACCGGCTCCGCGCCCCAGCCGTACCGTTCGGCGAGCGCGATCGCCTCGCGGCAGCGCGCCTGAGTCGTGGCGAACGGGTGGATCTTCGGCATGGCAGCACCATGGAAGATAGATGCGAAACCGAGCTGCGCGAGGCAGCCGGCTTCCAGGTACGGACGGCCGATCTCCCGGGCCAGGACGGCGCCCTCCCGGAGGTGGCGTTCAGCGTCTGGTAGCCCCAGCGACCACGCCTCGGCGGTCCCCAGGTTCATCAGCGCCACTGCCCGCAGGTCGCTGCCCAAGGCGATGTCCTCATCGGATGGCCCGGTCACCGGGGAGGCCAGGAATCTGACCTGCTCGATGACGCTGGCCAGGTGGCCGCGCCGCCTGGCCAGCGACAGCTTCAGCGACGCGATCGCTACCTGGAGGCGGCGCTGGCGACCAGGCGGCGTCGTCTCGGCGTGCGTCTCGGCGACCGCCAGGTAGGCGGCCGCCTGGTCCAGGCGCCCCTGGGCGAGGTCACCCATCGCGCGCACCAGGGCCAGCTCGGGGTGATCTGCGCCGGGCGGGAAGGCGCGCAGCAGCGCCTGCATGGTCTGCGCCTGCCCGTCGAGGGTCAGGCTGAACGAATGGTCGGCGAGCAGCTGGGCCGCCTCCGGCCAGTCGCCGGCCGCCTGGGTGTGCCGGATGGCCTCGGCCACATGGCCCTGCAAGGTGAACCATCCGGCGGCGCGCCGGTGCAGCGCGGGTATTTCCGCGGGCAGCGTGCGGCGCAGCTCCAGCCGGAGCAGATCCGCGAACAGGTGGTGGTAGCGGAACCACGCGCGCCCGGGGTCCAACGATTCGACGAACGCGTTCGCGTCCTCGAGATCCAGCAGGATCTGTTCCGAGCCCGGACGGCTGGTCAGCAGGTCGGCTAGCTCGCCGTTGACCCGATCGAGCAGGGAGGTACGCAGGAGCAGATCCTGGACGTCGGGCGGCTGGCGGTCGAGCATCTCGGCGAGCAAGTACTCGGCGACCGTGCGCTCGCTGCCGGAGAACTCGGTGACGAACCGCTCCGGGTCCGGGTGACCGGCCAGGGAGATCGCCGCGAGCCGCAGGCCCGCGGCCCACCCCTCGGTCCGCTGGTACAGCAGCGCCGCCCCGGCCGCGGACAGCGCGATGCCCGAGGCGTCGAGAAGCTCGCGGGTCTCGCGCTCGGAAAAGCGCAGGTCCGCCGCGCGGATCTCAGCCAGCTCGCCGGCCAGGCGCAGCTGATGCAGGCCCAGCCGCACATCGTGACGCGTGGTCAGGATCGCATGCACCTGCGGGGGAAGGTTCGTCAGGAGCCGGGTGAGCTGAGGGAGCGCGTCCGGCGAGGCCAGCTCGTGGAGATCATCAATAACCAGCGTGACGCTGCTACGAGCATCGGCGAGCTCTGACAGCACCCGGTTGGCCATCGCGGGCGCGTTGAAGTCAGGCGTCGCTGCCGGCGGTTCCGCGCCGCTGTCTGCACCGGTGGCCTGTCGGATCGCGTCGAGCAGGGCAAGCCAGAACTGCTGGGCGTCTTGCTGGTCGCGTTGCACCTGCACGAGGGCGAGCCGGCGCGGCTGCCCCGGACGGCCGGCCCAGACGCGTAGCAGCGACGTCTTCCCGCTGCCGGCCGGAGCGGAAATGATCGTCACCTTCCGCGCCGCCGCGCGATCCAGGGCAGCGACAAGATCGGCCCGGTCGATCAGCCGGGGAGTTGCCGGAGCCAGCGTCATAGGCCTGCCTTGATATCTATGTCTGACCCCCCTGACGTCGGTCACGCAGTCCTGGCACCCTAGCGGGGCTAGGGCCTGAGGACGATCTTGCCGCGGGTGTGGCGGCGCTCGAGCTCGGTGTAGGCCTCGCGGACCTGCGACAGCGGGTAGACGTTCGCGATCGGCACCTCGAGGTGCCCATCGGCGATCAGGCCGGCCAGCTCGGCGAGCACCTTGGCGCCCGGCCCGGCCGCTGTCCCCCCGTCAGTCTTCACCCCGTGCTTCGCGGCGGCCGCGAAATCGACGATGGTGTCGATCCGCCCGGCCGCGACGCCGAGGGCGAGGGCTAGCTCGACGTACCCGTTGCCGTAGGTGTCGATGAAGGCGTCCACGCCGCTGGGCGCGACGGCCCTGATCCGGTCGGCGACCCCGTCACCGTACGCGACCGGGATCACGCCGTGGCTCTTCAGCCACTCGTGGTTGCTCTCGCTCGCCAAGCCGATGACCGTAGCCCCGGTACGGCGGGCGAGTTGGACGGCGAGCGAGCCGACCCCTCCGGCGGCTCCGGAGATGACAACGGTCTCGCCCTCCTTGGGCTGGACGGCGTGTACCGCCCCCCACGCGGTCGCGCCCGCGACAAACAGGCCGCCGGCCACCTCCCATGAGACCTTCTCCGGTTTGCGCGTGAGGTCGCCGGCCTCGACCAGGACCAGCTCGGCCTGGGAGGCCCGGCCGTTCGTGAACCCGATCACCTCATCGCCGGGCGAGAATCCGCCGACCCCGGCGCCGACCTCCTCGACGACCCCGGCGAGGTCGCTGCCCTGCCCGGACGGGAACGTCGACGGGAACAGCTCCGCCACCGCCCCCGTGCGGATGACCGCCTCACTGGGATTGATGCCAGCCGCCTTCACTCGTACGAGGACCTGCCCGTCCCCGGGCACCGGGCGTTCCACCTCGTCGACCCGCAGCACGTCGATCCCGCCGAACTCGTCGTACCTGACTGCCTTTACCATGATCCCTCTCCCCTTGACTCGCTGAATCAGTAGGCGGGCAGCGGCTGCGCCGATGCCAGCTCCCGGAGCAGCCGCCGCCGCTCGCTGACATCGCTAACGGCGCCCCGGGCGGTCTTGCCCATGTCAATCC
>PLDT01000159.1:0-25619 GCA_003136255.1 Actinomycetota bacterium | reverse complement strand
CCGGTATTTCGCTTATTTCACCCAGGTCGGTGGACGCCGCAGAGGATCTTCCGCGTCGCGCGTACCGGAATGTTAACGCACACAAAACAGAGCACCCGCGTGACAGGAAACACCGAGTCATGTTTATAAGGCTTAAATCATTCCTCGCATGCACGTGCAAATGAACGTTTGTTTTGAGAGTCTTTTAGTTCGTAGCTGGAACATAAACTAGGAATCCGGATTCCCGAGGCGGGGTCAGACGGTGTTACTGCGCACGGCGGCCAGGCCGCCGACCCTTCCCCGGGCCCCGCGCCTCGGCGATCTCGAATCATATAAAAATGATCGAGAAACTAGATAATACGCACCACGATCTCGCGAACATCAGGTCATGCCTATACCGTTGTCCCCATGACGCGGCGCACCGAGCAGATCAGCCTTCATCTCAACGCGTATCTCACCGCGCACAGCAGCCCGCCGGACGCTGTCCTGCGGGAGCTGGCCAACGAGACCGCGGACTTGTTCCCGACCGAGACCGGCCTGCAGATCGCTCCCGAGCAGGGCACCTTCATGACCCTGCTCACGCAGCTCGCCCAGGCCAGGTCGGCGATCGAGATCGGAACCTTCACCGGTTACTCCTCGATCTGCATCGCCCGGGGCCTGGCCCCCGGCGGAACGCTGCTGTGCTGCGACATCAGCGAGGAGTGGACCTGGATCGCCAGGAAGTACTGGGAGAAGGCGGGCCTGGAGGACCGGATCGAGCTGCGGCTCGGCCCGGCCATGGACACGCTCCTGTCGCTGCCCGAGGACGAGCGCTTCGACCTGGCCTTCATCGACGCCGACAAGAGCGGTTATCTCGGCTACTGGCGCCAGGTGGTGCCGCGGATCCGCCCAGGCGGGCTGATCATGGTCGACAACACGTTCTCGCACGGCCGCGTGATCGACGCGGGCAACGACAATCCTGCCGTGATCGCGATCCGGGACTTCAACGACCACGCCGCCGCCGACGACCGCGTCGAGCTGGTCATGGTCCCCATCGGCGACGGCCTCACCCTGGCCCGCAAGAAGTAGCGGCCCCGTGCAGGTCTAGCCCGCTCGGTAATCAATGTCTACCGGCGGCAGGTCTTCCACCTGGTGTTTGGTGAGGCTGAGATGGACCAGGAGGGTCCCGATCTTAGTCACAGCACCAATCGGGATAGCCACTTCCTTGCGGCCCCATCTGTGGCCCTGCCGGAGGAGCACGTGGGTCACCTGGTGGCCACCAGGTTCCACGACCAGCCCCTGGACCTGCCCTATCTCACCGTCGGTCGCACTGGCGGCCAGGTCGCGGCGTATGTCCACCTCGCCCGACGGGACGGAGTCGACGGTGACCTCCTGCGGGACTCCCGATTGGCCAGGGCCGCGGCGACCGCGCATCCAAGGGGACAAAGGCACCAAGTACCCCTGTGTAAGGGCGGGGTCTGGGTGCGAGTGCCCGGTGGGGTCGAGATCCGGCACGACCTCGGTCTCCTGGGCGGGCGGGAGCGCCTGGAACTCGGCTAGGGTGCAGCGAAACCGGATCTGGCCCGCCGGAGCATCCACAAGGTCAACAGGAACAAGCCGCCCCCGGCCATCCCGGTGCTTGGGATCGACGACGAGCTGAGTGACCTGCCGCGCGACCGGGTTGACGATGATGCGGCTCACCCGACCGCAGGCTCCATCGGTGCAGCTGGCGTCGGCCCCGATCCGCAGCAGCATCGTCTGCGCCATAGCCACCCTCCTCGCCTGCCTTTGGACCCTAACCAGCCCCAGCCAGCCCAAGGCCGCCGCCGATCAGCTAGAGCTGACCGCACCGCCGAGGTAGAGGGCGCCGATCTCCGGGTTCTCCAGAACCTCACGCCCGGTCCCGGACAGCCGCACGCGGCCGTTCTCCATGACTACGCCGTGGTCGGACAGCCGCAGTCCGGCGCGCGCGTTCTGCTCGACGAGCAGCATCGTGGTGCCCGCCGCGTTCATCTGCCTGATCGCGTCGAACACGGTCCGCAGGATCTTGGGCGCCAGGCCCATCGACGGCTCGTCGAGCAGCAGCAGCCGGGGCTCAAGCATCAGCGCGCGGGCGAACTCGACCAGTCGCTGCTGACCGCCGGACAGGCTGCCGGCCTTCTGCCCGGCCCAGCCGGCGATCTGCGGGAACACCTCGAAGACGGCCGCGAGCCTGCGCGCGGTCAACGCCCGGTCGGACAGGATGTAGCCGCCGAGTTCGACGTTCTCGTGGACCGTCATGTCACGGAACAGGCTGTGGTTCTGCGGCACCTGCACCACCCCCAGCTCCAGGACCTGACGCGGCGACCGGCCGACGAGATTCTGGCCGTCCAGCATCATCGACCCCAGCCGCGGCCGCAGCAGCCCGCTGATCGTCGCCATCAACGTGGACTTGCCCGCGCCGTTCGGGCCCACGACGCAGGTAATCCCGCCTTCGGGCACCTCCAGGGACACCCCCCGCAGCACGTCCCCGCCACCGTATCCCGCCACCAGTTCGTCAATCTTTAGTACCGAACGGGCCGTGGTGCTTGTTCCCGGTCCCATGGCTTGTTCCGTCATGTGCCCTCCGCGGGATCCGGGTCCTCGTCGGTGTCCTCAATGTCCTCGGTGTCCTCGATGTCCTCGATGTCCTCGCCGAGGTAGGCGTCGAGAACCCGGCGGTCGGTGCGGATGATGTCGGGCGGCCCGGCGGCTACCACGGTGCCCGAGTCGAGCACGGTGATCTGGTGGCACAGGCCCATCACGAACTCCATGTTGTGCTCGACGATGAGGAAGGTCTTGCCAGCGGCGTTCAGGTCACGGATGCGGGCCGCGATGTGATTCACCAGCGACAGGTTGACGCCGCCGGCCGGCTCGTCGAGCAGGACGATGGCCGGATCCGCGACCAGCACGTAGGCGAGCTCGAGCAGCTTGCGCTGGCCGTACGAAAGCGTTCCGGCCAGCGAGGCGTGATAGCCCGCGATACCGATGAACTCGAGCTGCTCTATCGCTCGCTTGCGCGCACCGGTCCGGTGGTGCTGCGAGGCGACCAGCATGTTCTCCATCACGGTGAGGCTGGGGAAGATCCTGGTCAGCTGGAAGGTCCGGCCGATGCCCAGTGCGAACACCTTGTCCGGGGCGATGTTGGTGATCCGCCGGTCGGCCAGGTACACCTCCCCCGCGTCGGCCTTGGCATAACCGGTGATGACGTTGAACAGGGTGGTCTTACCGGAGCCGTTCGGGCCGATCAGCCCAGCCACCGTGCCCTCGTCGACCTCGATCGTGCAGGCATCCAAGGCGCGGACGCCACCGTAGGACTTGCGCACTCCGTCGGTTCGCAGCAGGCAGCTCACCCCCGCGCCTCCGGCACGTGAGCCGGATCTGATGGCTGCGGCGGCGCCGCGGGCACCGCGGCCGGGATGGCCGCGCGGCCCCTGGTCGTCAGACGGCGGATGTACTCGCCGCCGGTCGGGATGATGCCCCGCGGCACGAGCAACACCGCCACCAGGAACAGCGAGCCGAGCAGAATCTCGCTGACGTAGCCGTTGGTGTTGGCGGTCAGGTAGAGCTGGCCGGGCTCGATGATGAGCGCGCCCAGGACCGGGCCGGAAACGGTACCCAGACCGCCGAGGAACGCCATCAGGACCACGGACAGGTCGAACAGCGGGTCAAAGCCGGAGGGCGGCTGGACCTGGGTGAGGTAGAAGAACCAGACCGCGCCGACCAGCCCGGTGATCGCGCCGGACAAGACGAACGCGGTCAGCTTGACCCGCATGGCGTGCACACCGAGACCGCGGGCCCGGTCCTCGTCGTCCCTGATCGCGCGGAGCTGCAGGCCGAACCGGGAGCGGCGGATCAGCCAGGCCAGCGCGATCGTCCCCGCCGCGCAGGCCAGCGCGATGTAGTAGAAGGGGTTGTTGTAGGTCTGCGCGGCCCAGGGCAGGAACGGCGCGTCCAGGCCCGTGGAGCCGCCGGTGAAGGAGAAGTTGTAGGCCATCAGCTGGAAGATGAAGAACACCGCGATCGTGATCACGATGAAGGTATGCCGCCTGACCCGCAGCGCGACCAGGCCGAACGGCACCGCGATCAGCGCCCCGGCCACCGCCGCCAGCGGGAGCAGGGCGAACACGCCGACCCCGGTGACGTGCCAGTCCCGGGCGGCAATGCCGAGCGTGTAGGCACCGCTGCCGAAGAATACGGCATGGCCGAGCGATATGTAGCCGGAGAATCCGGAGAAGACGTTCCAGGCCGACGCGACCGCCACGAAGATCAGCGCGTACACGCCGTAGTTCGTGGCCACGGGGCTCGGGAAGAGCACCGGGAAAGCCACCGCGACGGCGAGCAGCGCGATCACGAAGGCGAGCTGCACGCCCCCCAGCCCGCGGAGGCGCTCCAGGCCCTTTGGGCCTTCGACGTAATCCTCGCTCACTGCGCCCGCACAGCCTTGCGACCAAGGAAACCAGTCGGGCGGATGAGCAGGACGAGCACGAGGGCGGCATAGAAGACCACGATCGCCCAGGTCGGCTGCCAGATGTCCACCAGCGACTCGAGGGTGAGCATGAAGATGGACGCGGCTAGCGCGCCGCCGATGCTGCCCAGGCCGCCCAGGATGACGATCGCGAGCAGCCGCGAGATCAGGTCGTAGCCGCTGTTGGGGTCGAAGGCGTTGGTCGCCCCGAACACCATGCCTCCGGCCGCGGTCACGGCCACGCCGATGCCGTAGGTGACGGCGGCGACGCGGTTGATGTTGATTCCCACCAGCCGCGCCGCCGTCTCATCCTGCATCGTCGCGCGCACGCTGCGGCCGAACTTGGTCCGGTACAGCAGGATGTACAGCGCCGCGATCAGCGCGAGCGCGAGCGCGAAGCCGTACAGGTAGATGTAGGACAGGTAGAACCCGAACACGTGAACGCTCGAGGTCACGTACGACGCGGTCAGCTGCCGGTCGTCGGCCCCGAAGGCCTCGTAGAGGATCCCCTCGATGATCAGTGCGACCGCGTAGCTGACCAGCAGCGTCATCGACGTTCGCTCCCGGCCGCGCAGCGGCCGGATGAACGCCCACTGGATGACGACCCCGATCACGAACATGGCGGGCACGGTGACCAGCAACCCGAGGAACAGGTCGAGGTGCAGCCGTGCCGCCAGTTCGTAACTGAGGTAGGCGCCCAGGATGACCATGGCGCCCTGGGCGATGTTGATGATGTCGAGCACGCCGAAGATCAGGGTCAGGCCGACCGCCATCAGGGCATAGACGCCGCCAACCAGGATCCCGTCGACGATGGCCTGATAGATCTCGCGTGCCACTCACTCTCTCCTCGAGGTCAGCTGGTCCAGGACGGCTTGGTCGCGATGATCGCCACCGATCCGGCCACGCCGGCCGGAAGCACCTGGTTGAACGAGTTGCCGCCGTTCTGCCACTGGGAGACGAATGCCACCGACTCGCCGTTCTCGCCCAGCGAGTCGAACTTCACCGGTCCCTGCACGCTCGTGAGCGTGACGTCGCTGTGCAGGTAGCTGATGATCTTGGCGTTGTTGGTGCCACCGGTCGCGGTGACTGCCTGGGCCATGACCTGGCCGACGGAGTAGGCCTCGGCGACGTCGGAGCTTACGCCCGACGCGTTGCCGCCGTACTTGGCCACGTACTCCGCCACCATGGCCTGGCTCGCCGCGTTGGGATACGTCGGGTACCAGCCGTTGGGCACCATCATCCCGACCGCGTTGCCCTTGCCCACCGCGGAGATGAAGGCCGAGCCCTGGTCGGGACCGGCCGCCGCGATGAACAGCTTCGGCGTGTAGTGCTGCTGCTCGAAGGCCTGCATGAAGGCTGCGACCGTCGGCACGTCGGTGGACCCGAGCACCACGATCTGCGGTTTGGAAGCGGCAACGTCATCGGCGGGCGCCTTATAGTCCGCGACCTCCTCCGGGAAGATCTTGGAGTACACGGTCTTCACCCCGAGAGCCTGCAGCATCTGTTGTGCGAGCTGGACTGGCGGGTCGGCGAACGGGTCGTCGGCCATCGGGTAAGCGGCGGTCGTCGGCCGCTGACTGGCCGGCAGCGACGCGATGTAGTTGACGAACGGGACCATTTCGTCCTTGATCGGCAGGCTGACGTCGAACACGTTGTGATCAGCGAGGTTCGCCGGGCTGTTGAAGACCGTCGGCGCGCCGCCGGCACCTTCGACAAACGCGTAGCCGTACCGGGCCGCCACCGAGGACGCCGGGGTGGTCAGCAGTGACGAGAACGGCCCAAAAGCCAGGTTGACGTGATCGGAGGCGAACAGGGTCTGGTAGTTGGTGTCAACCTGGGTGGGCGAGCTGGCGTCGTTGAGGATCTTGAGCACGACCTTGTGGCCCAGCAGGCCGCCGTGCGCGTTCACGTCGTTGGCCCACAGCTCGTAGCCGTGCTCGTAGTTGATCCCGTCCGTTGAGAAGTCCCCGGTGAGGGAGAGTGACGCGCCGATGGTAATCGGCGTGCTGGAGCTCGGGCTGGAGCTGGAGCCGGTACTCGTGCTGCTGGTGCTGCTGCTCGAACTGCTGCTGCACGCCGCCAGAACGCTTATCGACAGCACTGCTGCGCCGCTCAGAGCAAAGGCACGCTTGGGGAGCCAGGGAAGATTAGGTCTCACGCCTGGTTCCTCCTTCCTCCTTGTTCCGTCATTCCGGTAAATGCCTGCGTTACTCAGTGGTGTCGAGCCCGTCGGGCACGTCCGCGTGCTCGCTGACGAGAGCTAGGCCGGCCGACTCCGCCTGCTGCACCAACAGTGCAGCGAAATCGGCATCACCGTATCCGCGTCCGACCAGGCCCTGGATGAGCTGATGGACGATCGCGGCCACCGGCATCGGCACCTCGTGTTCACGCGCTGCGGAAAGGCCGAGATCGAAATCCTTCCGCAGCAGCGTGGCCGTGAACGTGGCCTCGAAGTCCAGGTTCACGTAGGCGGGCGTCTTGTATCCGGTGAACAGCGAACCCATCACGCTCTTGTTCAGGCAGGCCAGGAACGCCTGCCTGCTAATGCCGCTCTTCTCCGCGAGAACGGTGATCTCGGCGAGCGACTGCGCCACCACGCCGAGGAATAGGTTGTGGCAAAGCTTGACCGTCCTGGCCGCTTCGCCCTCGCCGACGTAGGTGACGCCGCGCCCGAGAATGGTCAGGTACGGCTCGGTCATGACGAACGCGTCCCAGGGTCCGGAGACGGCGGCCGTCATCTTTCCGGCCCGCACCACTTTGGGGTTACCCATCACCGGCGCGGCGAGCAATGCGGTGCCCCGGTCGGCGATCTCGGCCCGGACGCGAGCCGAGGACTCGGTCGACACCGTGGAACAGTCGACCAGCACCCTGGGCGCCGATCCGGCAGCCCCGGACATCAGCCCGTGCCGACCGAGCACGGCGGCGATCAGGTCATCCGATGATCCGACCGTGATGAACACGATGTCGCTAGCGGCGAGTTCCGCGGCAGTACCCACGGGCTTGGCGCCCAACCGGACCAGCGGCTCGGCCCTGGCCGGCGAACGGTTATAGACGGCCAGATCGCAGCCGGCCGCGAGCAGCCGACGAGCCATCTCCACCCCCATGCGCCCGGTACCCAGCCAGCCGAGCCGGTGCGCTTTCTCATGTCCGACCATGCCACCAGATCCTTCCGCCCCCTGGTCACAATCGTTTGCACCTAAAACTGGACTCGCACCACACGTCTTGTCAATGCCCGATGGCCAACCTGTTACCAAAGACGCGCCACAACGGTGATCGGTCGCACCAGTCGCCCCGTCATGCCATCTCAGTGGACCAGTTCATGGTCGGCGGCTGGCCTGGTATGGTGCTCTGTCGCTGAGGCCAGCCGAGTCGGGCCAGCGTCGTACCGCTCCATCAGCGTGCTGATTCCGGGGGCATCGTACGGCAATCGATTGCGCCAGCTTCGGAATCGCGCGCGCCGATCGCGGTTGGACTTACCCCCGGGACGTCCCGCCGGCCCGGCGGGACGAGGCCCGGCGTAGCGGCACCGGCGCCGGATGAGCGGTCCCGCCCGCATCCCGGGCGCCGGACTGCGCGGCCGACCCGGCGGGCGCCGTCACCGACTTGCGGACGACCAGTTCGGGCGCGAGGTAGAGGATCTTCACCGGCGCCTCGCGCTGGTCGATCCGCTCAAGCAGCAGCTGGGCCGCCTCGGTACCCAGCTGATAGTGCGGGAACCGCACGGTGGTAAGCGGCGGCCGCAGCCGGTCGATGAACGGCATGTCGTTGAACCCGATCACCGAGATGTCGTCGGGGCACTGCAGATCGGCTTCGTCCAAGGCGGCGTAGCAGCCCACGGCCAGCATGTCGTTGGCCGCGGCCACCGCGGTGAAGCCGCCGCGGGCGGCCAGCAGCTCGCGGGCACAGCGGGTGCCCTCCTCGACCGTGTACCGGGCGGCGTAGGCGACCAGGTCCTCGCGGACCGCCAGCCCGTGCGCCGCCATGCCCTCCCGGAACCCGCGGAGCCGGCTCACGCCGGTGGACGCCTCCTGAGGGCCCGCGATGTGCGCGATGCGGGTGTGCCCGAGCTGGACCAGGTGACCGATGGCCATCCGGGCGCCTTGCTCGTTGTCGACCGAGACCGAGGAAAAGCTGTAGTCCTGCGAGAGCCGGTTCATCAGCACTACGGGCAGGTCAGCCGCCGCCACCTCGGCGAGCAGGCGGTCGTGCAGAGTGGCGGTAGCGAGCACAAAGCCGTCGACGTGACGGGCCCGCATCTGCTCGAAGATCAGCCGCTCTCGGTCGGCGTCGGCGTCGGTGTTGCCGATCAGGGCCACGTAGCCCGCCCCGGCGAGCTTGTCTTCCAGGCCGCGGACGATCGGCGGGAAGATCGGGTTGTTCAGGTCCGGAATCAGCACCCCAACCGTGTGCGAACGGCGGGTCCGCAGGCTGCGCGCCACCGGATTGGGCCGGTAGCCGAGCTTGGCGGCGGCAGCCGTCACCCGGCGCGCGGTATCCTCGCTGACCAGGATGCGGGTTTCCGGATTGAGCGCGCGAGACGCGGTGGCCGGATGGACACGGGCCGCAGCAGCCACATCCCGTAGGGTGGCCGGCCGCTCAGGCATCACTCATCTTGCTCCCCCACCACATGGCGTGGCGCTCTGCCGCACGTCTTCGCAGTTCGGATGCCTAACATTATCCCGGCGGCGGGCAGGTCAGCACTACCCCAATCGGTTGTCCGCCGTGGTCAGCATGGCGGCCGGCAGCAGGCGCGCGAGCACCCCGCGGTGGGTCGGGACGGCCTCGGTGTGGCGTCTGTCCCCCGCCTCGGTCAGCACCACATAGACGCCGCGCCGGTCGCCTTCGCAGCCGCACCGCTCGACCAGGCCGTGCCGGGCCAGCCGGTCGACCAGCCGGGACAGCGCGCTCTGGCTCAGGTGGACGGCTTCGGCCAAGTCCTGGGCGCGGAACTTGCGCTCCTCGCTCTCGGTGAGCCGCTCGAGGACCTCGAAGTCGCTCACGCCGAGCCCGTGCCGTTCGCCTAGCTCGCGCTCGAGCGCCGCGCACGCCGCCGCGTGGCAGGCCGCCATCTCCCGCCAGGCGGTCACCACACTATCCTGGGTCCCGCTCACCAGCGCAGCATAGCGGCGGCGCGCTGTGCCTCGACGCGCTGGACGTGTCGATGGTCGGCGTCGCCCTCCCGTCGATCCGGTCCGCGCTCGGCCTGAGCACGTCTTCACTGCAATGGATTGTCAGCGGCTACGTTCTCGGTTACGGCGGGCTGCTGCTGCTCGGCGGCCGGGCCGCGGACCTGCTTGGCCGTCGGCGTGTCTTCCTCGTAGCCCTGGCCGTGTTCGCGCTGGTGTCTGTGTTCGGCGGCCTGGTGAGCAGCCCGGGCCTGCTGATCGCGGCCCGGTTCGTCAAGGGCGCGGCGGCGGCGTTCACCGCTCCGGCCAGCATGTCGCTGCTTACCACCACGTTCCCCGAGGGTCCGATGCGGAACCGTGCGTTCAGCATCTACACCGTCTTTGGCGCAAGCGGTTTCTCGCTGGGCCTGGTGCTGTCCGGGGTTCTCACCGAGATCAGCTGGCGATGGACGCTCCTGGTGCCCGCGCCGGTCGCGCTCGGCGTGCTGGCCGCCGCCATCTGGCTCATCCCTCGCGGTGAGCGCAGCGGGCGAGGCGAGCGCAGGTTCGACATACCCGGCGCGCTTACGATCACGGTCGCCACGCTGCTGCTCGTCTATACGGTGGTATCCGCCCAGCAGGCCGGCTGGGGATCGGCCCGGACCGTCGGCTCGTTCGCCGCCGTGGCCGTGCTGGTCTGGGTGTTCGCTCTCATCGAGCGGCGCAGCCGGGATCCGCTGGTGCCGTTCGGCATCTTCTCCTCCGCCGCGCTGCGGCGGGCCAATATCGGGGCCGTAACGCTGTTCGGTACCTATATATCGTTCCAGTTCCTGGTCACGCAGTACCTGCAGACGCTGTCCGGCTGGTCGGCCATGTCGACCGCGCTGGCGTTCTTGCCGGCCGGGGTGATGGTCGTGGTCCTGTCTACCCGGATGGCATCGCTGCTCGGCCGGTTCGGCCCGACCCCGCTGACCGGGCTTGCCTTCACGTGCTTGGTTCTGGCCTACGCGGTCTTCCTGCGGGCTGGCATCCCCCCGGACTACCCGGCGGTGATGCTGCCTGCCACGCTGCTGGTCGGGCTGGCGTTCGGGCTCGGTTTCTCCTCGCTCAGCGTGGCGGCCACGGCCGGCGTCCCGGACGCGGAGCAGGGCCTGGCGGCCAGCCTGTTCCAGACCTCGTTCCAGGTCGGGGGCGCCCTGGTGCTGGCCATCGTCACGGCGGTGGTGGACGCCGGCGGAGCGGGCCGGCCCGCTTCGGCTCCGGCGACGCTGGCTGCCTACCGGCCGGCGCTGGGCCTGATCACCGGCGTCGCGGCGATCGGGATGCTGGTCGCCCTGAGCGGGCTGCGCCGCCGGCCGGTCCAGCAGGGTGCGTTGCCTTACGACCCGACCGCCGACCTAGAGGTCGGCGACCTGGCCCACGAGCTGGCCGCTGGCGAGATACCGGCGGGCGAGCTCGCAGCGGGCGAGCTGGTCGGGTGCCCGGCCGCAGGCTGCTGACGTCGCCGACGGCAGCGGCGCGGCCTGAGCCGCTAAGGCCTGGTGCCGTCCGCGCCGGGCCTTAGCGGTGCGCCGAGATGATGATCACCACGGACGATCCGCGCGTGCCGGAACGGTCCGGGCTCCCGCTGCCAGCGGTGCCGAGTCCACTGGCGGGCGACAGGATCGTCCGGCTCCAGCTGACGTGCCAGCGCGGCAGGTGGCGGCTCAGCCAGCTCGGGCCCGCATTACGGTTCTGCCTGGTGCGCGCCGTGGTCCGGGTGAGCTCCTCGCGGCGCTGGTCGACCAGGGTCATCGCGGTTTCCGGATTCATAATGACGGCTCCTCGTGTTGTGTCTGCGTCTGTTAGTTACGATATATCTCGAGTATTAGCTCAGTCAAGATATATCTCGAGTTTCGAGCCCTAGTGGGTCTCGGAACGATCGGTGCTGGGTTCCCGGTTATGACCCCGGGGCACCGGGTCTGTGGAGTTATACGTTCGGGGCGGCCAGCTGATAAGTGCCCTCGGCCTGGCTCGCTCGCTTTTTCGACTTGGCCAGTATGCCGAAGGGGTCTGACATTCTCGCCGGATCCGGGCGACGTCAGTCCGGGTCGTCTGCGCCCGTTTCGCTGGCCTCGTCGGCAGCTGGTAGCGGGGGCAGGTCCAGCACCGGGTACGCCATCAAGACGAACTCGACCGGCATGGCGTCCGCTGGTCGCAGGCTGGGGTCGCGGCGATCGGCGTAGCGGTGACGCGGCCCAAGGAGGCGCTGGAACACCTGATGGATCTCGGTGTAGAGCTCCGCAGCCTCCTCCGCGGTCACGTAGAGCCTGGAATTCGTCGCGCCCAGCGCGTTCTCGAGGACTTTCGGCCATTTCGCCATCGACGTGAGGCTGTGCTGGGCCCGGTTCAGCGACCGGTCTAGCCACACCCGATCCAGGGCCTCGGCGGCCTGCGAGGCCTGCGGATCTTCCACGCGCGTTCGCCAGCTCATACCGTCATACGTCTGACGCCACGGGCGTTCCCGGCCCCGGCCGCCGCCGGCCTCCTCCACGAACCCGTACTTCGCCAGGGTCCGCAGGTGAAAGGCGCAGTTGGCCGGGGACTCGCCCAGCATCTCGCTGGCCTGGGTCGCGGTCAGGGTGCCAGCCTGGCCCAGGGCCTCGAGCAGCGCCCACCGTACCGGGTGGGCCAGCGCCCGGATGGCCTTGGAATCGGTCAGGTTGAGCCTGCGAGCCTCGTCCGGCTCGCCGCTCGGTGCCGCAGGCCGTGTCTCGTCCTGGTCACGGCGCTCGTCCGCCGCCTGCGTCTCGGTCAATCCGGCTATCGGATGTTGTTCGGAAGCCATGTTTCGAAAGACTACCCTCGAAAGGGTTGTTTTGACAAGTCGCTCGGAACACTTCTTCCGAGACGTTGGGTAAGGGCCCGCCGACGAGGCGGCCGGAGTGGACCAAGGGGCCGGGCTACCGGGCCGAACGGCGCCAGCCGAATAAGCAGCACGGCCGGTCGGCGAAGGCTGGGATTAACGGTGCAGGACGTGCACGGGACCCTCGCCGCCGCCTAGCTCGGACAGGCCGTGGGCCACCGCGTCACCGGCTAGAGCAGCGGCCTGTTGCGCCGCGTCGACCATGGAGAGCCCGGCCGCTAGGCCAGCCGCCAGCACCGCGGAGTGGGTGCACCCGGCGCCGTGGGTCGCGGCGACCGGGTAGCGGGTGACCGGGATGGCCAGGTGCCGTGAGCCGTCGAAGAGATGGTCGACGGGCTCGGTACCGTGTCCGCCGGTGACGAGGGCTGCTCGCGCGCCCATGGCAACCAGGGCCTCGGCGAGCTTCGCGCGGTCCTCTGTCGCGATCTCCGTGAGCGCCTGAGCCTCGAGGAGATTGGGGGTCACCACGGAAGCCAGCGGGAAGAGCCGCGCGATCAGGGTTCCGACGGCGTCGGGCATCAGCAGCCTGCTCCCCGAACTGGCCACCATGACCGGATCGACGACCAGCGGCAGGTCCCGCGGCGCCAGCGCGTCGGCTACGGCCTGGATCAGCGGCTTGGAGAACAGCATGCCGGTCTTGGCCGCGTCCGCCCCGATGTCATCGAGGACGGCGTCGATCTGCGCGCGCACGAAGGCAGGCGGAAGCTCGTGGATGGCGGTGACGCCCACGGTGTTCTGCGCGGTCAGCGCGACGATGGCCGACATGCCGTGCGCGCCGCAGCGGGCGAACGCCTTGAGGTCCGCCTGGATGCCGGCGCCGCCGCCCGAGTCGGACGAGGCGATGGTCAGCACCCGCGGCACGGGGTCAACACCGTTCACTCGGGAAGCTCCGGGCGTCCATCGACGGGGCTGGACGCGCGGGCGTGCCACCGGCGGGGGATGCGCCCGGCGGTCCGGGCGGCGTACCCGGCCGCCACCGCCAGTCGCATCGCGGTGGCCATGCGCTCGGGCTCGGCGGCCCGGGTGATGGCCGAGGCGACCAGGACCGCGTCGCAGCCCAGTTCCATGGCGAAGGCCGCGTCACTGGCCGTCCCGATCCCGGCGTCCAGGATGACCGGGACGCCGGCCTGCTCCACGATCATCGCGATGTTGTGCGGATTCCGCACGCCGAGACCGGACCCGATAGGGGCGCCGAGCGGCATGATCGCCGCGCACCCGGCCCGTTCGAGCTGGCGGGCCAGGATGGGATCGTCGTTGGTGTACGGGAGCACCACGAATCCGTCGGCGACGAGTATCCGGGCTGCGTCGAGCAGTTCCACCGAGTCGGGCAGCAGGGTGTGATCGTCGGCCACGACCTCCAGCTTGACCCAGTCGGTGCCAAGCGCCTCGCGCCCGAGGCGGGCGGTGAGCATCGCCTCGCTGGCGGTGTGACAGCCGGCCGTGTTCGGCAGGATGCTCACTCCGGCCTCCCGCAGGGTGCCAAGCAGCGTGCCGGCTCCGTTCCCCGCGGACGCGACGCGGCGCATGGCCACAGTAGTCAGCGCGGTGCCGGAGGCGTCGAGCACCCGGCGCAGCACGTCCAGGCTCTGCACTCCCCCGGTACCCAGGATCAGCCGTGAGGCCAGCTCCCGGCCGGCCAGCACCCACGGGTCGGCCGGGGTCCACTTAGCCGCTTGGCTCAGCACATCGGTGTCTGTCATTTCACCCTCCTTGCACGGCCGTGACCACCTCGACCTGGTCACCTTCACCCAGCGACGCGGCGGCCCAGGAACCACGCGGGACGACTTTGCCGTTGACGGCGGCCGCGACGCCGCTGGCCAGCTTGGTCACCTCGGCGACCGCGTCGGCTAGGGTCGCGCCGTCGGGCAGGTCGCGCGGCTCGCCGTTGAGTTTCACCTGGATGCTCATGTTGACCGTTCCTCTCCGGCGAACCGCTGGGGCGTGAACGGCTCCCATTCCGGGGCGGGGGCCTGGCCAGCCAGCAGAGCCACGGCCGCATCCGCGGTCACCGGTGACATCAAGATGCCGTTGCGGTAGTGCCCGGTGGCCAGCAGCAGCCCGTCCGGGCCGCACCGCCCGACGACCGGGCCGTTGTCCGGCGTGCCCGGCCGCAGGCCCGCGCAGGTCTCAGCCAGGATCAGCTCGCTGGTCACCGGGAGCACGCTCATCGCGTCGTGCAGCAGGTCGTGCACGGCGCCCGCGGTCACGGTCTGGTCTGGCCCGCGCTCTTCCTGGGTAGCGCCCACGATCAGCTCGCCGTCGGCCCGCGGCACCAGGTAGACATCCGTGCCGCGGACGATGGCCCGGATCGTGTGGCTGATCACGGGCGGCATCCCGGCCGGATGGCGCAGCCGCAGCAGCTGGCCCTTGACCGGCCGGACGACGGTCCGCAGCGCGTCTGGCAGCCCGTCCACCGCGCCGGACCAGCACCCGGCGGCCACCACGACGTGGGCCGCGCCGATGTCGCCGCCGTCGGCCAGGCGGACCCCGCGGACCTGCCCGTCGCGGATCCGCACCTCTAGCACGCGGTCCCGCACGCAGCGGACCTTCACCGAACGCGCCGCGTCGCCCAGGGCCGCCACGTACCGGCGGTTGTCCACCGACCAGTCGCCCGGGAACAGCACGCCGCCGTGCACGTCCGGGGTCAGGAAGGGCTCCAGCTTGCGGCAGGCCCGGCTGTCCAGTTCTTCCGCGTCCAGGCCGGCCGACCGGCGGAAGGCGGTCAGCCGGATCAGTGCGGCGTAGTCGCCGGGATCATAGGCGACGGCGAGCGTCCCTTCGCGGCGCAGCCCGACCTGACGCCCGGTGGCCTCTTCGAGCTCGGCCGCGAAGGACCCGATGCGCCGGACGGCGAGCAGGTTGAGCCGGAGCAGCGCGTCCTCGCCGAACAGGGCTTCCGACACCGGGGCGAGCATGCCCGCGGCGACCAGTGACGCGGCGTGGCCCTGCTCGGGATCGACCAGCACGACATCGAGCCCGGCGGCGGCTGCGCGCCAGGCGATCGCGGTTCCGATGACGCCGCCACCCGCGACGACGACGTCTGCGATCTCGGCCAAGACCACTCCCTTCGCCGGCATTACCCGGATCAGGTTCGACGGTCGAAGGCGTGCGGCGGGGTACCAGGGGGGCGTCCCCCGTGGATGCACTGCCTCCCTCTCAGCCCTGGCGGGCTCCCGTGGTTGATTCCCTAGCTTATCTCACCCTGAGCGACGTGATTGGATGGCGCGATGGCAAACGATGCGCGGACCCAGCTGGCTGACGCGCGGCTCTACCTGTGCACCGACGCCCGGCGGTCACGCGGTGACCTAGTCCCTTTCCTGGACGCCGTGCTCGGCGCCGGTGTGGACATCATCCAGCTGCGCGAGAAGGGCCTAGAGGCCCAGGAGGAGCTCGGGCTGCTCGAGGTGTTCGCCGACGCGTGCCGCCGGCACGGCCGCCTGCTGGCGGTGAACGACCGGGCCGACGTGGCGCTCGCGGCGGGCGCCGACGTGCTTCATCTGGGCCAGGACGACCTGCCGGTGCCGGTCGCGCGGGCCATCCTGGGTCCGGGGCCGGTGATCGGGCGGAGCAGCCATAGCCCGGCCCAGGCGGACGCTGCCGCCGCCGAGCCCGGCGTCGACTACTTCTGCGCCGGGCCGGTGTGGACCACGCCCACCAAGCCGGGACGCCCGGCGACCGGCCCGGGCCTGCTGAACCACGTGGCGCGGCAGGCGCCGGCCCGTCCCTGGTTCGCGATCGGCGGCATCAGCCTGGCCCGGCTCGACGAGGTGCTGGCCGCCGGGGCTACCCGCGTGGTCGTCGTCCGGGCCATCACTGACGCCGACGACCCGGCCGCCGCCACGGGATCGTTCACCCGGCGGCTGCGCGCAGTGTGATCAGATGGCCAGCGCATATGCCACGATGAAAATATGCGGATCGCCGAGGTGGAATCGACAGACCTGTTCGTAGGGACCGCGCAGCGCCCGCTGCAGGTCGTGCGGGTGACGCTGGAGAACGACGGGCCAGCTAGCGCCCCAGACGCGGCGGCCACGGTATACGTGCAGGGGCCCGGAGTGAGAGATCCGGGGCCGTTCGGAATCACGGGTTTGAACCTGGGCGAACGGAAGGCCTTTGAAATCCCGGTTGAGATCGCGGCGCCCTATCAGCCCGGTAGCACGCGCCGGGTCACGGTGACGGTCGAGACCGGGTCGGGGCGGACCCAGGCCGAGGCGGACATCACGGTGGCCGAGCCGGGCTGGACGATGTGGATGGTCAGTCACTTTCACTATGACCCGGTGTGGTGGAACACCCAGGGGCAGTTCGCCGAGGCCCGGCTCAGCCTGCCTGACGAGAACGGCGAGATGCCCGACGTCAGGGCCGCGTTCGAGCTGGTCAGCGCACACCTGGACAAGGCCAGGAAGGATGACGACTACAAGTTCGTGCTGGCCGAGATCGACTACCTGAAGCCATACTTCGACGCCTTCCCACAGGACCGGCACGACCTGCGCGCGCTGCTGGCCGAGGGCCGGGTGGAGGTCGTCGGCGGCAACTACAACGAGCCGAGCACCAACCTGATCAGCCCCGAAGCCATCATCCGCAACGCGGTATACGGGATCGGGTTTCAGCGGGACGTGTTCGGCGGCGATCCGCGGTCGGCGTGGATGCTCGACGTGTTCGGGCACGACCCGGGGTACCCGGGCCTGATGGCGGCGGCCGGGCTGACCTCGTCGGCGTGGGCGCGCGGTCCGTTCCACCAGTGGGGGCCGAGCGGCGCTGCGGGCGGCGACAGGCGGATGCAGTTCAGCACCGAGTTCGAGTGGATCTCACCCGATGGCCGCGGGCTGCTCACGGCCTACATGGCGCACCACTACGGCGCGGGCTGGAAGCTGCACACGCTCCCAGACCTGCAGGCCGCCGAGGCCGAGGCCTACGGTCAGTTCCGGGCGCTGGCGCAGGTCGCGACCACCCGGAACGTCCTGCTGCCGGTCGGCGCGGACCACGTCATCCCGGCCCGGTGGGTGACCGACATCCACCGGGACTGGAACCAGCGGTACGTCTGGCCCAGGTTCACCACGGCCGTGCCGCGCGAGTTCTTCGCCGCCGTCCGCGCGGAAGCCGGTTCCGGGGGCTCTGCGGGCGCCTGGATCACGCCGCAGACCCGGGACATGAACCCGGTGTACACCGGCAAGGACGTCTCCTACATCGACACCAAGCAGGCCCAGCGCGCCATCGAGAGCGCGGTCAGCGAGGCCGAGCGGCTCGGCACCCTGGCCTGGCTGGCCGGAGCGCCGTTCCCGCACGCGGCGCTGGACAAGGCATGGCGGCTGCTGGCCTACGGGGCCCACCACGACGGCATCACCGGGGTCGAGTCCGACCAGGTGTACCTGGACCTGCTCGGCGGCTGGCGGGAGGCGTGGGAGCTGGGCTCCGGCGCGCGCCGGGATGCCGTGGCCTATCTGTCGGGATCCGGCGTTTCGGGGTCCGGGGGAACGGCGCGGGCGGGGCTTGCGGTCTGGGTGTTCAACGGGCTGGCCCGGCCGCGGGAGCAGATGGCCACTGTCACCGTGGCGGTGCCTCACGACGGCAGCCGCTGGATCGAGCTCCGCGACGACGCCGGGCATCCCGTGCCGGCCCTGGCCGAGGGCGTCCGGCGGCGTGGGGACGGGTCGCTGGCCGAGGTAACGCTCACCTTCGCGGCCCGCGACGTGCCCGCCCTCGGCTACCGCGCCTATCAGGTCACCCCCGCGCAGGACCAGGAATCCGCGGCGCAGTGGCAGCAGGTCAGCGCGGGGCCCGGCGCCATCGAGAACGACCGGTACCTGGTCACCGCGGATCCGACGCGAGGCGGCACGGTCAGCGTCACCGACAAGCGCACCGGGGCGGGCGTGCTAGCCGGGCCCGGCAACGAGCTGGTCATCCAGGACGAGTACGCGCAGCATCCCAAGCACGGGGAGGGCCCGTGGCACCTGTCGCCCAAGGGACCGGGGACGGGTTCGTCATCGGTCCCGGCCACGGTCCGAACCGAGCGGTGCCCGGCCGGATCCCGGTTGGTCGCCTCGTTCACGCTGGACGGGCTCGAGGTCACCCAGGAGACGGTGCTGTGGCAGGACGCGGAGCGGGTCGAGTTCCGCACCCACGTCGACGGGTACCGCGAGAAGGACCGGCTGCTGCGAGTCCGCTTCCCGGCCGACGTACCCGGCGGGCTGCCGGTGTACCAGACGGCGACGGCGGTGATCGGCCGGTCGTTCGGGGCGGTGGACGTGGATTCGGCGGACCACTGGTACACCCTGGACAACCCGGCTTATCAGTGGTTCGGACTCGGCTCGACGGCACGGGTCCGGACCGGCGGCTCCGGCGGACCGGTCCAGGCCATCGGGGTGGCCGAGGTGATCTGCCCCGATAGCCCGGACGGCGGGCTGCGGGCGGTGATCCGCGAGCTCATGGTGGCGCTGGCCGCGGCCGGGGTGACCGCGACCTGCAGCCAGGCCAGCGGATCGAGGTACGGCGGGCTCGACGCGGACTCCAACCTGCCCGACATCAGGATTGCGGTCGGCGGGCCGGACGTGAACGCGTTCACCGCCGAGGTCCTGTCGAACGCCGGGCCGGGATCCGCGCTGGCTGACGGGTCGGCGCGCGTGTGGGTGCCCGCGGCGCGCAGCCGCGCCGAGGCCTTCGCGCCCAGCGCCGACGTCCGCGGGATGTTGGACCTGCCGGTGCTGATCGTGGCGGGCCGCGGCCCTGCCGAACTGGCCGCGGCGGTCACCGCCCTGGCCGAGGACCTGGCCGACGCCCTGGTTGAAGGGCTCGCAGCCCCCGGCGACACCGTCCGGACCGCACAGGAGGCGCCGCTGGCGGACCGGTCGGTGGCCCTGCTGAACCGCGGTACGCCGGGCGGGGTGGTCACTCCCGACGGGACGCTGCACATGTCGCTGATGCGCTCGTGCAGCGGGTGGCCGTCCAGGATCTGGATCGACGGGGATCCGCGCACGGCGCCGGACGGGAGCAGTTTCGCCTGGCAGCACTGGAGTCACACGTTCGAGTACGCGCTGGCCTCGGGCCCGGGCGACTGGCGCACGGCGGGCTTCTGCGCCAGCGCCGAGGACTACAACCACGACCTGATCACGGTGACGAGTGACGGGCTTGCTGCGCCCGACGGGGCCGATCTGCTGTCGGTGGAGCCGGCCAACGTCACGCTCAGCACCGTGAAACCGCGCGGCAATCCGCTCGCTTCGGAGCGGAGCCCGGCGGGCCGCGCGCCGGAGGCCACGGCGCTCGGCGCCGGGGAAAGCGGCGAGGCCGAGGTCACGGTCCGGCTGCGGGAAACCAGCGGGCAGCCCACCGCAGCGCGGGTCCGCCTGGCCCAGCCCGTGTCGGCGGCATGGCTGACCGACCTGCTCGAGGAGGCCGACGGTGCGACCCTGCCCGTGGTAGACGGCGCGGTTATTGTCGACATGCCGGCCTTTGGCACGGTCACCTTGGCCCTGCGGACAGGCTGGCGGGCCGCCGGAGGCGGCGGCCCGGCCGCCGTCGAACCGGTCCAGCCGGTCTACGCGCGCTACTGGTTGCACGGGAAGGGCCCGGCGCCGGCCGGGAACCTCCCGGTGGCCGTCCACTTCTCCCCCGCCCGGGTCGCCCTGGCCGAGCCGGGTGAGGTCGGCCTGCTCACGCTGACCGTGGCCTGCGGGCCCGAGCCGGCCTCGGGCACGGTCGAGCTCGTCCGGCCAGACGGGATCACCGTCAGCACCGAGCCGGACCTGCGCTATGACCTCACATCCGGTGGGTACGCGGCCTGGGACCTGACCGTGCGGACCGCGCCGGGGACCGGTCCCGGACGTTACTTCACGGCGGCGCGGATCCGTGACGAGCATGGCCACATCATCGAGGACACGGCCATGGTCGCCGTGGGCGAGCGCCGCTGGCCCGACCCGACGCTGCCGCCCGAGGAGGCCCTGGAGGTGATGCAGGCCGACTTCATCGCCGCCGCGGCCGAGATGGGACTGGCCGTGCTCACCCCGGAACTGCGGCTGACGCCGGGCGGCCGGGACGAGATACTGCTCAGCATCACCACCCAGCTGGCCTCCGAGGCATACGGCGAGGCGCAACTGGTATCGCCGTTCGGCACCTGGGCCCTGTTCTCGCCGCCCACGCAGGGCTTCAGCGTCACACCGCAGGAGCCCGCGGTAGTGCGCTTCGAGGTCACCGTGCCCGCCACCGCGCGGCCCGGGACCCGATCGTGGGCGCTGGTCAAGGTCATGTATTTCGGCCGGGTCCGGTACAGCCAAGCCATACCGATCAGCATTGTCGCGGGCTAGATACCACTACGCTGCCAGCGAACAATGTACGGTGAGTCTAGGAAACTCGGCCCCTTTCTCCACTTCTAGCGCGCAAACTCCAGAGGACCTATGCAGTCCGCCACCGTTCTGCTCGCCGGCAACTTGCCCGCGGAGCCGAACAGCTTCATCGGTCGCGAGCGTGACCTCGCTGAGCTGGCCAAGCTGCTCATCGAGGTGCGCGCGCTGACCTTGAGCGGCCCCGGCGGCATCGGCAAGACGCGGCTCGCGGTGCGGCTGGCCCGTGACGTGATCGGCTCGGCCGGGTCGGTAGACGGGACCGGGGTCGGGAGCACCGTAGGCGAGGCCGACCTGGACGAGGCGTGGCTGGTGGAGCTGGCCGACTGGCGTGGCCAGACCGCCCAGCGCGTGGCCGCCACCATCGGCGTGCGCGAGGAGCCGGGCGTACCGCTCGCCCAGACGCTGGCCGAGGCGCTGCGTTCCCGGCACATGCTGCTCGTGCTCGACACCTGCGAGCATCAGGTCAGCGACTGCGCCACGCTGGTCCAGCTGCTGCTGGCCCGGTGCCCGTGGCTGCGGATCGTGGCCACCAGCCGGGAGCCGCTCCGGGTCCGCGGCGAGACGATCTGGCGGGTGCAGCCGCTGGACCTGCCGCCGGACGACGCGGTCGGCGACGAACTGGCCGGCCACGAAGCCATCCGGCTGTTCGCGGCGCGTGCGGCGGGCGCCCGGCCCGGCTTCACGCTCACCGAAGACAACGCGGCCGCGGTGGCCCGGCTCTGCCGGACGCTGGACGGCATCCCGCTGGGCATCGAACTGTCCGCGGCCCGGGTCCGCGCGCTGTCGGTCGAACAGATCGCCGACCGGCTCCGGGACCGGTTCCAGCTGCTCGACTCGGGCGATCGGACGGCGCCGCCGCGGCAGCAGACACTGCGGGCCACCGTGGACTGGAGCTACGAGCTGCTGGACGAGGCCGAGCAGATGCTGCTGCGCCGGCTGGCCGTATTCTCCGGCTGGAACCTGGACATGGCCGAGCAGGTCTGCTCCGACGAGGCCATCCCGGCCGACGCCGTGCTCGACCTGCTCATCTCGCTCATCGACAAGTCGCTGGTCGTGCTGGACGGCGAGGCAGCCGGCGACGCCCGGTACCGCCTGCTCGACACGATCAGGGAGTACGCCGTCGAGCGGCTGGTCGCCGCGGGCGAGGAGTCCCGTCTGTTCCTGCGGCACCGCGACTGCATCCTGGCCCTGGTCGAGGACACCGCCCGCCGGATGTTCCGGCGCGGCGACCCGCCCTGGCCGGTGCGCCGGGCGATCTTCCGCCGCGGCCTCGCCGAATTCGGCAACTTCCGGATCGCGCTGGGCACGTCGCTGAGCCACGGGCACACCGCCGAGGGTCTGCGGCTGTGCACGGGGCTGCTGAACATGTGGGTCCCGCACGGGGATCAGCGGGAGGCGGCCACCTGGTTCGACCGCTTCCTGGTCCAGGAGGGCGGGGAGGTCTCGCCGCAGGTCCGCGGCCGGGCCCTGACCGGTCGCGCCGACATCGCCTTCGACCTGCAGGACTACGACACGCTGCTGCGCACCGCCCAGCAGGGCCTGGAGATCAGCCGCGCGTGCGGCGATGATTTCACTGTGCCGAGCGCGCTGCGGACGCTGGGCCAGGCCGCCCTGCGAGCGGGCCGGTTCGCCGACGCCACCGCCCTGATCGACGAGGCCATCAAGGCGGCCGACGCGGCGGGCAACGACTGGGAGGCGGGGCTCACGCTGGCGGCCAAGGCCGCCATCGCGGTCCGCCAGAACACGCTGAAGTCGGCGCAGCGGTCGTATGAGGCCGCGCTGGAAGTGCTGAGCGACAACAACCGCTGGGGAGTCGCCCAGATCCAGTACGGGCTGGGCACCTTGGCCCGGGCCCGGGGCGATGCCGAGATGGCCCTGCGGTACTTCGAAGACGCCGCGGAGATCTTCCGTGAGGTGGACGCCTGGCTTGAGATCGCCCGCTGCCTAGCCGGAGTCGGTTGGCTCGCGCTGGTCGGCGGCGACCTGGACCTGGCCCGGTCCCGGCTGGCCGAAAGCCTGCGGATCAACCAGGCCTGCGGCCAGCGGCTGGGCATCGCCCGCGGGCTGGAGGCGTTCGCGGCCCTGGCCGCGGCCGGGCAGCAGTTCGAGCAGGCCGCCCGGCTGGCCGGAGCCGCCACCCAGCTGCGGGAGTCGCTGGGTCAGCCGACCGGCATCGGCTCCCGGGTTGTGGAGCTGCTCGAGCTGGCCCGCGACCGGCTCGGCGCGGCGGCGGCGGCCGCGCGGTTCGCCGAGGGCCGCGAGATGACAGCCGACGACGCGGTCAGCTACGCGCTCGGCTCGCACATCGAGACGGCCGGCGGTCTCCCCGCCAGCTCGGGGCATCCGGGAGCCAAAGACCCGGGCAGGCCTGGCGAGGCGGCCTGGGCCGACCCGGCCCGGCTGGCCTCGGCCAAGTCGGCCAGCCCGCTCACCGCGCGCGAGCACGAGATCGTGATCCTCATCGCCCGGGGCCTGTCCAACCGCCAGATCGCCGACGAGCTGGTGATCAGCCCGGCTACCGCGGCGCGTCACGTGGCCAACATCTTGGCCAAGCTCGGCTTCACGTCGCGTACACAGGTTGCCTCGTGGGCCGCGCGGCACGAGCCGCCCCGCTAACCACCATGTGTATATGTGCACGCGGGCCGGGCTCGATCCCGGCTCAAGATGCACACGGGTATGCATAGTTCGGTGCATGTGCACGCGGGTCCGCCCGGCATAGGTTTCAATCGTCGCTAAAGCACGGCAGCCGCTGGTTCCCAAGGGGGGGTGGGAATCAGCGAAGCCCGCCACGGCGGCCGGGCGGGTCCCGGCTCCAGGCCAGGACCCGCCTGTTGCTGCACCCAGCGGGAGGTTCTGGTGGAACTCGAGATCAGTGCCATCGAGGCGGGCTTGCGGACGCTGCACACGGACGGGCCGCGGCGGGCGGTGACCGAGCACATCCTGGCGCTGGCCGACCAGGCCGGGTGCGGGGCCGCGCTCATCGACGCGGTGGCCCAGGGCCACACCGCGGCCGCCGTGATCACCTGGCCGCAGTTCGCGCAGATGGTCCGCGCGGCGGCACGTGGCCTGTCCCGGCGGGGCCTGGGCGAGGGCGACACGGCGGGGATCTTCGTCGACGACGCGGGCAGCCACGCGGTGGCGGTGCACGCCGTCCGGGCGGCCGGGGCCATCGCCGCGCCGGTTCGCCCGGCGCAGTCCGCGGCCGACATCGCCGCCGAACTCAAGGAACGCCGGGCTCGGCTGCTGATCACCTCGGCCGGGCTGGCCGAGGTGGCCATCGAGGCCGCCGAGCGCTCCTGGGTGCGGCAGGTATACGCCTTCGGCGAGGCCGAGGGCACCACGCCGTTCGGCTCCCTGCTCGAGACCCCGCGACTCGCCAACGGCACCAGTGGTCACAACGGCTGCAACGGCCACAGCGGGCCGACGGCGGTCGAGCAGGCCTCCGAGCTGCTGCCCGGGCTCGCACTGACCGGGCTGGGGCCGGAGGGGCTGGGGCCGGACGGGCTCGCACCGGACCGGGCGGTCCCGCAGCTGATCCGTCGGCCGGTACCCCGGCTGACCTGCCGGGACGTGGTCCTGGCCACCCCGCCCTGCGGCGATCCGGACGCCTACACATCGCTGCTGGACTTGGCCCTGGCGGTCGGCGCCACCATCGTGGCGGTCCCGCTGGCCCAGGTCACCACCGCGGTCGGCGTCTACCAGGGCACCGCCGCGATCGTGCCGCGCGGGACGGAGGTCCCCGGCCTGCCCGCGGGGCGGGTCCTGGCCGTGGGCTAGAGCTTGCCCGAACGGCGCGACCCTGAAGGCGTGTCCTTTCGCTACCAGGGGCTGGCAGTTCTCAGCTGGCGCCGAGTTCCTTGCGCATGTTCATCGAGGTGATCTGGTAGCCCGATGACTCATACAGCCGCCGCGCGACGGTATTCGTGCCGAAGACGTTCAGGCCGATTGCCTTGCTGCCGTGCCGGGCGGCCTGCTGCTCGGCAGCCTGGAGGAGGGCACGACCGTAGCCTTTCCCCTGGTGCTCCGGGTTGACCTCGATGTCGTATATCCATGCCTCGCCGGGACACGGCCGGTCGAGCGCCACCCAGACCAGGCCCACCGGCTCACCCTCTGAGGTGCTCGCCATGAGCAAGAGCATTCCGGGGCTGTCCGGTCCTGCTGGCAGTAGGTCGTTGACCTGCCCGGCGGCCAACGCTTCAGCCTCGTCGGCGGTCCAATCCCCAGCGCGAACGTGCTCAGCGGCGTACCCAGGAACGAGCCTGGCCTGGTAGGTCTCGAATTCCGCGACGGTCATCGGCCGCAGCTGCAGCTGGTCCATTGCCGTTATGGTAAGCCCGATCCGATACCGAGGCACGGACGCTGCCGCGGCAGGCAGAGCGGCGGAGGTCATCGTCCTAGTGGGGTGCGTGTGCCCGCGGCCCTATCTTGCGGGCCCTGTATGCCCCGGCCCCGAACGTCCGCGTTTCACCGGCGGTGTGCCTGCCGCCGACCTCAGCGACTGGGGCTGACGTGACTGCTGATGCGGCCTGCCCGGGAGCTCCGGTGATCGTGGACCGCCACCTCGCTCATTGTGAGCATTCCGGAACAAGGTGATTTTGCGGCGTGTCCGAGGTCAGCGATGTGCTAGATGGCCCGCTACCCTCCACGGGCCTGCCATTGAGTGGTATCTGTCTGATATCTTATGCGGCTTCCTCCCGTGTGCCCACGGCCTGGCTACCTGGTTGATGGTCCGTTCTACCTGTTCTTCCTGGTACAGCGGTCCATCAACCATGCTCGGCCAGGCAGCTCCAAGGTGGCCAACGGGATTATTCTGGATAAAACGGACTCGTGCCGCG
>PLDT01000568.1:0-3189 GCA_003136255.1 Actinomycetota bacterium | reverse complement strand
ACCTCACCCGAGCCGGTCAGCGCGTGCACCAGCGCCGGGCCGAGCGCGCCGTACAGCCCGGCCAGCGCCCACACCGCGAACAGCACCGGCACGGCGGTCAGCACCGGGGCTCGCAACGCCCGCGGCAGGGTGATCTCGGGCCGCAGGCTGGCCAGCGCACCTGGCGCCCGGCTGACTGTCTCGCGCATGGCCGCGATGGCGAACGCCTGGAGGACGAGCACGCCNNTCCAGCATGGCCGCGCCGATCGCGCCCAGGGCCGCACCGGTGGACAGGCCCTGCACCACCCGGGCGGTCAGCAGCGCGGGCACCCCGGTGGCGGTGGCGAAGATCACTAGCGAACCCACGTGCACGGCGATCGCGGTCAGCAGCACCGGCCGCCGGCCAACGTGGTCCGACAGCTTGCCCAGAGTCAGCAGGGAGATCAGCACCGCCATCGCGTACACCCCGAACACCACCGTGGTGGTGATCGGCGTGAAGTGCCATTTGGCCTGGTAGATCGCGTATAGCGGGGTCGGGGCGGCGGAGGAGGCCAGCAGCGCCACGATCAGCGAGGCCAGCACGAAGACGGCCGGCCGTCCGCTCAGCCGGTGACTGCCCGGTCCGCGCCGCCAAGACCGGCGCGCGAACGGGTCAGCCGGGAGGGCCGCGGCGGTTCCGCTCGCCGGACGCAGGGCCCGCACGGTCTGGGTCCCAGCGACCCGCTCGGCCCGCTGCGGAGCCAGCGCTGCCTGCGTGATGCCTGCGCCCGCGCCAGTCCCGTAGTGCTTCGTCATATCAGCTTCCCCACACTCATTGAGTAGACAGGTCTGTACAACAGATAATAGACAGACAGGTCTAATCAGTCAAGGGGCTTCCCGGATGTCCGCCAGGCCCTCCCTGACCCGGCGCAATCCGCCTCCGGCGGCGGGCAGCCGTTGCGATGATGCGCCTGGCAACGCTACAAAAGGCTGCATGGACCCGGACGGGGGAACGGAGTAACCGTGCCGCTGAGCTCGGAACCGCTGCGCAAGCTGGGCTTCCTGACCATCGGGTTGTTCGACGAGGCCAACCCCGGCCAGGGGCACGAGTCGACGTTGGAGATCATCGAGCTGGGCGAGCGGCTGGGATTCGACAGCGCGTGGGTGCGGCACCGTCACCTGCAGTACGGCATTTCCTCCCCGGTCGCCGTGCTGGCCGCCGCGTCGCAGCGGACCAGCCGCATCCACCTGGGCACGGCGGTGATCCCGCTGGGCTGGGAGAACCCGCTGCGGCTGGCCGAGGACCTGGCGACGGTCGACATCTTGTCCGAGGGCCGGCTCAACCCCGGGGTCAGCGTCGGCCCGCCGATGCACTACGACCAGGTCAGGCAGGCGCTCTATCCCGACACCGCCGACGCCGAGGACTTCAGCTACGAAAGGGTCCGGCGCCTGCTGGACTGCGTCCGCGGCGTGCCGGTCACCGACTTCAGCGGTATCGAGGGCTTCGAGGTATTTTCCGACCGGGTCCAGCCCCACTCGGCCGGGCTGGGCGGCCGGATGTGGTACGGCGGCGCCAGCCTGCGCTCGGCCCAGTGGGCCGGCGAGCACGAAATGAACTTCCTGACCAGCAGCGTGGTGAAGGCGGAGGAGTCGGAGCAATTCGCCGAGATCCAGCTGTCGCACATCAGGACGTTCCGCGCCTTTCATCCCGCCGGTAAGCGCGCCCGGGTGTCCCAGGGGCTGGTCGTCATCCCTACCGACACCGCCTCGCCGGAACAGCGGGCCAGGTACGAGGAGTACGCCCGCAGGCGGACGCCCCGCACCGCCGCGCCTCAAGGTCCGGCCCGGATGATGTTCGCGCCGGACCTAGTCGGAACGTCCGCGCAGATCGCCGATCAGTTGTACGCGCACGCCGCGTTCCGCGAGGTCGACGAGGTGGCGTTCGCCCTGCCGTTCACCTTTGAGCACGAGGACTACGTCCAGATCCTCACCGACATGGCCACCCGGCTGGGTCCCGCCCTCGGCTGGCAGCCCGCCACCAGCTGGACCGCCGGGCGATGATCAGGCCGCCGGCCGGGTCCGCCCGTTACCAGTGGCCGTGATGAACGACCTCGGCGGCCGGGCGGCGGTTGGGATTGGCGATCGGCCGCAGCGGCCGGTCCGCCGGGTAGCCCACACCGAGCAGGAAGGTGACCTCGTGATCGGCGGGCACGCCCAGGATCTTACGGGCCGCATCCTGGTCGCCGACCGACGAATGGGCGGTGCCGATGCCGAGGTCGGCGGCGGCGACCGCCATGGCGTAGGTGGCCTGACCGAGGTCGTAGTAGTCCAGGAGCCGGGTGCGGTCGTCCTCGGCGGTCGGCAGGACCAGGGCGATGGCCGCGGCTGCGCCGGCGATGTGGCCGGCCCCCCGCCACACCCCGGACAGGGCCCGGAGCTGATCCGGATCGGTGACGACGACGAAGTCCCAGTGCTGCCGGTTGGACGCTGACGGCGCCCGCCGGCCTGCCTCGGTGATCCGGTCAAGGTCCTCGGCCGTGACCGGGTCAGGCCGGTAGGCGCGGACGTTGCGGCGGGCGCGGATGGCATCCCAGGTTTCCACGGCAGGCTCCTCCTCAGCGAGGCATATACGATTTTTCCGATGGGCATACTCTAGTATTCAACTGCGCGATACAGCCGTGCGTCGCCGAGTGCGGCCACCGCCAGGCTAAACGCCCCGCCCCGTGTGGCCCCCCGCCCCGCCCCACCCGCCCCCCACACCCCAAGCGCCCCGCGCCGGGACCGTCCCCCAACGTCATGGACGCGGCACCCTGATGGGTCTTCCCATCACGCTGCCACAGCTACGCTGCTCCGCCCCCGCCCCCCGCCCTCAACGGGCCTCTCCGGGCCAGGAATGGTGCGGATGGGAAGCACGGGACGCTGGAGGCCCGGTCCAGCACGTTCCTGACCAGCCGGTCCAGCTCCGCCGGCTCCCGCAGAACGGTTGCGCGCTGACCCTCCAGTCGGCCTCACGGTCGGGCCCCGTGCCGGAGCGACAAACCGGCCGGCTCATTACCGCGGCAGGCGCTTCTTCGCCTCTTCGTAGAGGTCGGCAGGCAGCGGCCCCTTCTCGGCGGTCGCGATGTTGGTGGCCAGGTGCGCCGGATTCGCGGTGCCGACGATGGTGGTGGACAGGCCCGGGTGGCTGAGGGTGAAGCGCAGGACGAACTCCATGGTGGACATGCCCGCGTC
>PLDT01000564.1:0-35878 GCA_003136255.1 Actinomycetota bacterium | reverse complement strand
AGCACGATCTCGCGGCGGCGGTTTGGCCCGGGCGCCCTGGTGATCGCCTCGATGATGGCCTTGACCGGAGCCAGCCCGGTGCCGCCGGCCAGGCACAGGACGTCTCGCGGCGAGTCCGTGTTCGCAGTCATCGTGCCCTCTGGCGCACCGAGCACCAGTGGGTCCCCGACCCGGACGTGGTGGACGAGGGACGGGCTGACCAGGCCGCCCGCGATCGCCCGGACGTGCAGGCTCAGCGTCCCGTCGGCGCGCGGGGTGTTCGCGATGGAATACCTGCGCCACAGCCGGGGCCAGCGCGGCGTCTGCACGCTGACGTACTGGCCGGGCAGGTAGCTCAGCGGCTGCTCAGGCGCCACGGTGAGCACCGAGATGTCGGGCCCACGCGACTCGGCGGCGGTGACGGTGGCGATCCACCAGGCTGGAGCGTGTTCGGCATCGCGCGTGGCGGCGTCGATCATGACGTCTACGGCATGGTCGAACGCACGTTCCCAGGCCCGCTGCGTCGTCTCGTCCCAGGCCTGCGCGGCAAACCGGTGCAGCGTGGCTAGCAGCGCCCGGCGGAACATCCCGTAGTGCTGCTCCCGGACGCCGAACTTGCGGTGAGCACGTCCGAGCTTTTCCAGGTAGGGCACGAGCACCGCTGGGTCGTCCTGGTCGCGGGCGATGCGGACCAGGGCGCGGAAGAAGCGCCTGCGCTGCAGGTCCATGGCGGCCGGGAACATGGCCCGGATCTCGCCGTCCATGGCGTTCAGCTGCCCGTAGAAATAGGTCATGGCCGCGTCAGCGGTCGGTTCGAGCAGAAACAATGAGGCCTGAACGGGATGGCGGGCCGGCCCACCGGTACCGTTGACGGGCACGGCACCCTCACCATGGCGCGGTGATCCGGCATCTCCGGACATTGTCACACTCTCAGTGTCGCATCAGGAGCGGAACGCTACCATCGATTACTGGCAACTCGGGATCTAACCGGTGCAGACGATTTTTCCCGTGGGCGGGCCTAGCGCGGGCGGGATGGACCATTATGGGCAGTGGAACCTTATGTGCAGGAGGACGACGGATGGGCCGCCCGATAATCGGCATCACCGGCGAGCTGGAGGCAACTCGCTGGCGCGACTGGATTCGCGAAGCGGTCGTCTCGCCGGTGAGCTACACGAGAGCCGTCGAGCGCGCGGGCGGAGCGCCAGTCATCTTGCCGCCGGTCCCCTCGAGTTCCGTGCCGAGCCTGATCGCCAGGATTGACGCCTTGGTCGTGGCGAGCGGCCGGGATGTCGACCCCTCACTCTACGACCAGGCTCCGCACGAGCAGACCGACGCGCCCGACCACCGGCGGGACCGGTTCGAGATCCTCATGATCCGTGCGGCGATCGAGGCCGACCTGCCGTTGCTCGCCATCAGCCGCGGTATGCACATCCTCAACGTGGCCCGCGGCGGCACCCTGATCCAGCATCTGCCCGACCGGGTCGGCAGCGAGAGCCACAAGCCGGACCCGGTGAAGATGACCATCCACGACGTGCAGATCAGCGCGGCGAGCAAGCTCGGCCGGGTGCTCGGCGCCACCGCCCAGGTGCCCGCCGCCCATCACCAGGCCATCGACCGGCTCGGCAGCGGGCTGCTCAACGTGGCCTGGACGCCGGACCAGATGGTGGAAGCGGTCGAGCTGCAGGGACACAAGTTCGGCATCGGCGTGCAGTGGCACCCGGAAGAGAGCGACGACGCGCGAATCTTCGAAGCCCTGGTGGCCGCCGCCAAGCCCGCGCCCACCCCGCCCACCGCCACCGACGTGACCGGCCGGTCCAAGCGACCCTCGAAGCGCCACGCAACCCGTTCCTGATCGGGTCTCCTGCTCACCGCGCGCCCGTGGCCGTGCAGCCCGGACCGCACGGGCGTAGCGTGCCTTTCCAGCCCCGGCGGTGCAGGACGCTGCCGATCTCGGCCGCGGTCCGGCAGCGGTTCTCGGTGGTGTCGGGCCAGCCATACCTGAGGGTTGGCCCTGAAGCTGGCTTCGCCAGCGCAAACTTCGTTCGTCTTCCATGCCGGCAGTGTGAGCAGCCCTCGCTGCCACCCGCCAGCCCAACCTCCCTCCTGTGGATAACCCTCCTCTGTCCTCTCTAGCCTGTGGATAACCCCGCCTTCGGATCATCGCGTGTCGCTACCTCTTTGAGAAGGAGGTAACGACACACGATCACGAGAAGTCGGATTGGCGGAGGCTGAAATGGGTGATTTATCCAGATTTTTGAGTGGTACGGAGGCGGGCGCTCGTGCGGCGCGGGGCGCTGGCGTGGCGGACGAGACGAAAGTGGCGGGCGAGNNTGGCGGGCGAGACGAAAGTGGCGAAAGGGCCGGCGCGGGGAGGCGCGGCGGGAGCGGGTGAACGGCTGGGCTTATAGCGGGGGCTGGTAGGAGCTGACCCAGTGGACTTGGAGCCAGGCCATGAAGGTGGACCAGGCGCCGGTCACCTCGAGCAGGCCGACGCAGACCAGCATGGCCCCGCCGATCCTGGTCACCAGGCGGGCCCGCCGCCGGGCAAAGGCGAACGCCCGCATCGCGAGCTGGAAACCGAACGACACGAGCAGGAACGGGATGCCCAGGCCCAGCGCGTAGACGAAGGCCAGCAGCGCGCCGCGAGCCACCGTGCCGCTGGCGGCCGACAGCGCGAGGACGGCGGTCAGGGTAGGCCCGATGCACGGGGTCCACCCCAGTCCGAACATCACTCCGAGCAGCGGCGCGCCGGCCAGGCCCGCCTTCGGCCGGGCGGACGGGCGCACGATCCGGCCCGCGAGCGAGAACCGGTCGAACGCCCCGGCGAACAGCAGCCCGAGCAGGATGGTCAGGCCGCCCAGGATCCGCGTCAGCAGGCGCGCGTGCCCGGTGATCAGATGGCCGAGCCCGCCCAGCGCCGCCCCGTAAGCGACGAAGACCACCGAGAACCCCAGCACGAACAGCGCCGTCCCGGCCACGACCCGGGCCCGGGGCGCCGATGGCGGAGCCACGACCGGACGCGCGGCCACCGCGACAGTGTGTCCCGCCCCACCCTCGGCCGCCACGACCGGCTGAGCGGCAGCCGGACCCGACCCTGAGCCCGAGGCGCCGGCCATGCCGGTGACGAATGATAGGTAGCCGGGCACCAGCGGCAGGCAGCACGGCGAGAGGAAGGTCACCGCGCCGGCCGCGGCCGCCACGGGCAGCGCCAGGATCAGCGGGCCGGAGGAGACCAGCTGGGCCGTTCCGCTCATATGCCCACTATGCCACGAGGTCCTGCCCCGGTCGACGGTCGGCTACTACATAACGTAGTCGGGGTGGTCGAAGACGTCCCGGACGCCGACGAGGGCAGCGAGAAGACCAAGACCACGTAGCTGGCCAGTGCGACCGCGAAGGCCAGCGACATGCCCAGCGATGCGCCATTGGCGCCGCTGCCAGTGAAGCCGAGCCCGGCCGAGCCCGCGCCGAGAATGGCCAGCAGTCCGACGGCCGATAGCCAGATCGACAGCCGGTGCCGGACGCCGATGGCCCGGACCAGCTGGCCCACCGCGGCGACGACCAGCAGAATGCCCAGGATCACGTGCAAGGCCAGATCCGGACTGGAGAACAGGCCGATGGACTTGGTCGACGTCGGCGCCGTCCCGTACAGGTTGTAGATCGCGCCCAGAATGAACTCGACAATGAGCATGACCACGGCACCGAGGCTGGACAGCCGCAACCGGACCAGCCGGACTGCCTGAGTCTGCCCCGTCGCCCGCGCGGTGGTGTGTGTCTGCGACATCCATGAAATCCTAACGGCGCCGGCCTCACCCCGCGAAGCGGCTATGGTTGGCGAGGTGAGATCGGTCCTCACCCGCCCCCAGTCACCGGCCCGGCCCCCCAGCGCGCCCGGCGGCTGGCTGCTGCTGCTGGTCGGCTTGGTCGCGTTCGGGGTGGCCNNCGCCGCTGTACGACTGGGTCGGGTACGGCAATCTGCATCTGCCCTTCACCTACACCCCGTTCGCGGGGCTGGCCTTCGCGCTGGTCTCCTTGGTCCCGTACCAGCTGTGCCTGAAGCTGTCTATTGCGGTGGACCTGGTCTCGGTGCTGGCAGCGGTGTGGGTCACCCTCGGCGCGCTCGGCTACCGCCGGATCGTGGTCCGGGCCGGCGCGACCCTGCTGGGCGCAGCGACGGTGCTGTGGACCGAACCGGTGCTGCGGACCATCTACCTGGGCCAGATCAACCTGGTCCTGCTGGCCCTGGTCCTGTGGGACCTGTGCCAGCCCGACACCGCCAAGAGCCGCTGGTGGAAGGGCTTCGCCACCGGCATCGCGGCCGGCATCAAGCTGACCCCGCTGATCTTCATTCCCTATCTGCTGATCGCCAGGAAGTTCCGCCAGGCGGCGCTGGCGCTGGCCGGGTTCGTGGTCAGCGTGCTGCTCGGCTTCGTGATCCTGCCCGGTGACTCTCACAAGTGGTGGTTCGGCGGACTGTTCGCCCAGAGCGGGCGGACCGGGTTCGTCGGCTGGGCGGGCAACCAGTCGCTGGACGGCCTGATCACCAGGCTGGCGGGCAGCATCGCGGCCGGCCATGCGGCCTGGATCGTGCTCGCCGTGCTGGTCGGCGTGGGCGGCGTGATCGCCGCCGGACTGCTCGACCGTAAGGGCCACGCCATGCTCGGCCTGATGATGGCCGCCTTGACCGGGCTACTGGTCTCGCCGATCAGCTGGGATCACCACTGGGTGTGGATCGTGCCCGGCGCGATCGTGGCCGCCCACTACGCGGTCCAAGCCTGGCGCCGCACCGCCCGGCGCACGGCAATCGCGTGCGGGTTGCTGGCCGTGGCCATCGTGGCCTGGTTCGGCGCCTGGCCGACCAAGTTCTTCCACGTCACGCCGCCCAACCTCGGCACCGACTCGCTCGGCCTGCTCTGGATCCCGAAGAACACCAACCCGTCCTGGTACCAGTGGTACGGCGACCAGCGCTGGTTCCCCGAGTACCACTGGCACGGGTTGGCCCTCATCTGGGGCAACGCCTTCATTCTCGCCGGGCTGGCCATGTTCGGGGTGCTGCTGGCCGTCTCGCTGCTGCTGCCTGCCGCCAGGAAGGACCACGACGATGAGCCTGGGCGAGATTCAGCAGGTCAGCGAGGGGATCTACGCCTACCTGCAGCCTGACGGCAGCTGGTACCTCAACAACACTGGCTTCCTGGTCAGCCGCGAGGGCGTGATCAGCGTCGACGCCACCTCCACCGAGCGCCGGACCCGCGCCTACCGCGACGCCATCGCCACGGTCACGGACCAGCCGGTCCGCACGCTGGTCAACACCCACCACCACGGCGACCACACGCACGGCAACTACCTGTTCCGCGGCGCGACCATCGTCGGGCACGAGCGCTGCCGGGACGCGATCCTCGCCACCCCCATGCCGCCGCCGCCGGGCATCTGGTCGGAGGTGGACTGGGGGCACCTGGAGCTGGCCCCGCCGTTCCTGACCTACACCGACCGCGTCGCGCTGTGGTCCGGTGACCTGCGCTGCGAGGTCCGCTACGTGGGCACCCCGGCGCACACCACCAACGACTCGATCGTCCATATCCCCGAACGTTCCGTGGTCTTCGCCGGCGACCTGCTGTTCAACGGCGGCACCCCGTTCGCGCTCATGGGCTCGATCAGCGGCTGGATCGAGGTGCTGGAGACCGTGCTGCGCCCGCTCGGCGCCCGCACCCTGGTGCCCGGCCACGGCCCGGTCTGCGGCCCGGAGGTCATCGACAATGTCCTCGCCTACCTGCGCTTCGTCCAGCGCACGGCCGAGCAGGCCAAGGCGGAAGGCCTGTCCCCGTTGCAGGCCGCCCAGGCGGTGAACCTGGGCCAGTTCAAAGACCTTCTTGACGCCGAACGAATCGTGGGGAATCTTCACCGGGCCTACCTCGAGCTGGCGGGGGCCGAGCGCGGCGCCCCCATCGACCTGGCCCAGGCTCTGGGCGACATGGTCGCCTACAACGGCGGCCGTCCCCTCACTTGTCACGCCTAAAGGTGGGCTGGGGAGGGGGAAGAAAAAGGTGGCCTGGCTCAACGAAGAAGTCGCGGGACTGCTGCGCGAGTACGCCGAGCTGACCCAGATCACCGGCGGCGACGTATTCCGGGCCCGGAACTACGAGAAGGCGGCCCGGTCGGTGCGCGGCTGGGGCGAGGACATCAGCCGGCTCGACGCCAAGGGCTTGCGCGCCATCCCGGGCGTCGGCGCCTCGATCGCGGCCAAGATCGCCGAATACCTGGCCACCGGGCACATCGCTGCCCTGGATGAGCTGCGGGCCAAGATTCCGTCCGGGGTGCTCGAGCTGACCCGGGTGCCCGGCCTCGGACCGAAGCGGGCCCTGCAGCTCAACCACGACCTAGGCGTCTCGTCGGTGGACGAACTCGCCGCGGCGGTCCAGGCGGGACGGCTGGAGGGGCTGGCCGGCTTCGGGGCCCGCAGCGAAGAACGCATCGCCAGCGGCATCGAGGTGTACCGGCAGGGCCGCGAGCGGGTCCTCCTCGACGTGGCCCTGCACACCGCGACCACCATGGTGGCGGCCATGTCCGCCGTCCCCGGCTGCCAGCGCTGCGCCTACGCAGGCTCGCTGCGGCGCTGGCGGGAGACCGTCGGCGACGTCGACGTCCTGGCCGCCGCCGCCGACTCGGCCCCGCTGATGGCTGCGTTCACCGCCCTACCCGAGGTGGCCGCGGTGATCGCCAGCGGCCCCACCAAGACCTCCATCCGCACCTCAGCCGGCCTGCAGGTCGACCTGCGCGTGGTGCAACTCGACGCCTGGGGCGCGGCGCTGCAGTACTTCACCGGTTCGCAGGCGCACAACGTCGCCGTCCGGCAGATCGCGATCCGGCAGAAGCTCAAATTGTCCGAGTACGGGCTATTTGATAACGAGACGGGGGACCTGATCGTCTCGCGTACCGAAGAGGAGGTCTACGCGCGGCTCGGGCTGGCCTGGATACCCCCCGCGATGCGCGAGGACCACGGCGAGGTGCAGGCGGCGGCCCGGGGGGAGATACCACGCCTCGTTCGGGAAAAAGACCTGAAAGGTGACCTGCACACGCACACCAACTTGACCGACGGGGTGGCCAGCCTGGAGGACATGGTGGCTGCGGCGGTCCGGCGGGGATATGAGTACTACGCGATCACCGACCACGCGCCGAACCTGGTTTTCCAGCGGATGACCGACGAGAAGATGCTGGCCCAGCGCGACCAGGTGCGGGCCCTCGACGCGCCCCTGGACCTGCTGCACGGCACGGAGCTCAACATCGCGCCGGACGGGTCGGTGGACTGGGATGAGGCCAGTTTCGGGGGACAGGGCCTGACCGGGTTCGACCTGTGCGTCGCCTCGGTGCACTCCCACTTCGACCAGCCGCGCGCCGAGATGACCCGGCGTTTCGTCACCGCGTGCGAGAACCCGCGGGTCAACATCATCGGGCACCCCACCACGCGGCGGATCGGGCGGCGGCCGCCGGTCGACGTTGACTTCGGGGAGCTGTTCCGGGCCTGCGCCCGCACCGGGACGGCCTTGGAGATCAACGCCTCGCCGCAGAGGCTCGACCTGCCGTCGGACCACATCCGCGCGGCCCGCGACGCGGGCGTGGTGTTCGCCATCGACTCCGACGCGCACTCCGTGGCCGACCAGGGCAACATGCCATACGGCGTGGGCACCGCGCAGCGCGGCTGGCTGACCGACGACGACGTGATCAACACCTGGCCCCTGGACCGGCTCCGCGCCTTCTTGGCCAAAGGCCGCTGAGTTGCCTCAGTGACGGGCCGGTACACGCAGCGCACAATGAGTAGGAGGCATGCCGCCTCCCGCTGTGCCCGGAGGCTCGCCATGCCCGAGACCACCCTCACCGCGCCCGGTCCCGGGACCCTGCCGCCGCTCGTGTCCGGTGCCCTGCCGCTGGTCGGACACGCCGCCCAGTTCCTGCGCGACCAGTTGCAGCTACTGGAACGGGGCTACGCCGAGCACGGCGATATCTTTCGCCTGCGCCTGGGCCGGAGGCTCGCCGTCGTCATGGTCGGGCCGGAACTGGCCCACTGGGTCTTCAAGCACACCGACGACCACACCCTGTCCATCGGCCCCAGCCTGGCCTTCACCCTCCGACTGTTCGGGCCCGACTTCTACTTCCTGGCGCCGCCGCAGGAGTATCAGCACCAGCGCGAGACCCTGCTGCCGCTGTTCCGCGCGCATATGGCCGCCGGCCACCTGGCCATCATGGAGCGCCACTGCGCCGCCTTCGTGGCCCGCCTCGGGGACAGCGGCACCCTCGATCTGCCGCAGGAGATGAACGCGCTGGTCCTCGGGGTCATCATGGAGGCGTTTCTGGGTGCCGACTTCGTCCGGCACATGCCGCCCACCGTGGCCAGCGACTTCCGCGACTTCATCCGTGGCCTCGATCCGATCACCCCGGGCTGGGTGCCCGCCCCGCACCTGCTGCGCGCCCGCCGGGCCCGCGACCGGATGCGTGCCGCCGTGGGTGACCTGGTCCAGGCCCGGCGCCGGCAGCCAGCCGACCCGCCCGACTTCCTGCAGGTGCTGCTGGCGGCCCGCGCGCTCGATGGCACGCCCGTGACCGACCTGTGGGTCGTCCAGATGGCGCTGGGCGTGACCTTCGCCGGTCACGACAGCACCACCGGGCATGTGTCCTGGGCCCTGATCCACTTGCTGCAGCACCCCGCCGAGCTCGACAAGGTCCTGGCCGAACAGGAGCGGATCCTCCCCGGCGGGTCGGGCACGCCGTTGGACCTCGCGACCGTGCACCGAATGAACTGCCTGGACCGGGCCCTGCACGAAACCGAGCGGCTACGCCCGGTGGCCCCGGTGATGCTCCGCCGAGTCCTGCGGCCGGTGGATATCCGCGGCCTGGCCATCCCCGCGGGCGCCGACGTCTTCGTCGCTCCCGTGCTCAGCCACCGGCTCCCGGTGCTGTTCAGCGAAGCGGACCGGTACGATCCGGATCGCTACCTGGCCAACCCCAAGCAGACCAGCTACCTGCACGGCTTCGGCGGCGGGACGCACCGATGCCTGGGCGAGCACTTCGCCGACCTGCTCACGCACGTGACCGTCACCCGCCTGCTGCAGCACTATGAGCTGACTCTGGTCAGCCCCGATCCCGTACCGGTGCCAACTCCCGCGTTCAAGGGCCCGCGATCTCCCTGCCTGATCCGCTACCGAGCGCGGACGTAGAATGGGCTGGGGGCCAGGAGCAGACGGCGAGGTTGCCATGACTGAGCCACGTTCGACGACGATCAAGGTCGGCTACGAGCAGTTCGTGCCGCCGACGGTGCCGCCTGGGATGTGGTTCGACCGCGACACCTGGCTGATCCTGCCGCAGGGCGTCCGGCCCGCGAGCAAGGGCCGAGTGGCCGCCTCCTACGCCCTGGCCATCGGCCTGTTCATTGCCACCCTCGGGGTGGGCTACCTCATCTGGGCGTTCGTGGCCTGGGGCTGGGGCCAGACCCCGGCGCAGCGGCTTCTCGGCCTGCGCTGCTGGCGACGGGACACCAGCCGCCTGGCTGACCGCGGTCACATGGCGCTGCGCCAGATTATCGGGCTGCTCCTGAACGGCGAGCTGGCGGCCGGCCCGCTCATCTGGCTGTTCGCCCGGGACCTGAACTCGGTGGGCGACTTCTTCGCCGGCACCGTGGTTCTGTACGACCCGAATCAGCTCCTCCACCAGTGAGAAACGGCCCTCGCCGGCCGGAACATGCGGGCCATGGCCTAGTGTTGTTACCGGCGAGTAGCATTTTCGTTCATGGGAGGGTGATCGTGCCCCGTATTGCACGCGACGTCGTCTTCGTGGACGGCGTCCGCACTCCGTTCGGGAAGGCCGGCCCGGCCGGCCTGTACGCCGAGACCAGGGCCGACGACATGATCGTCAGCGTGATCCGCGAGCTGCTGCGGCGCAATCCCGCGCTGCCGCCGGAGCGGATCGGCGACGTGGCCGTCGCCGCCACGACCCAGACCGGCGACCAGGGGCTGACCATCGGCCGCAGCGCCGCGGTCCTGGCCGGGCTGCCGAAGTCCGTGCCGGGGTACGCCATCGACCGGATGTGCGCGGGCGCGATGACCGCCGTGACCACGACCGCCAGCTCGATCGCCTTCGGCGCCACCGACACCGCGATCGCGGGCGGCGTGGAGCACATGGGTCATCATCCGATGGGGTCCGGAGTCGACCCGAACCCGCGGTTCATCTCCGAACGCCTCGTCGACCCCTCCGCGCTGGTGATGGGCTCGACCGCCGAGAACCTGCACGACCGGTTCGGTGAGATCACCCGCGCCCGGGCCGACGCGTACGCGCTGGGCAGCCAGCGCAAGGTGGCCGCGGCCTACGCCGCGGGCAAGATCCAGCCCGACCTGGTACCGGTCGCGATCCGCAGCGCGGAGCGCGGCTGGGGGCTGGCCGCCGCGGACGAGCCGCCGCGCCCGGACACCACGCTCGAGGCGCTGGCCGGGCTGAAGACGCCGTTCCGGCCGCACGGCCGGGTCACCGCGGGGAACTCCGCCGGGCTGAACGACGGCGCCACCGGCTGCATTATCGCGGCCCACGACGTGGCCGCCGAGCTGGGCCTGGACGCCCGGATGCGGCTCGTCGACTTCAGCTACGCGGGGGTGGACCCCGCCGTGATGGGCATCGGGCCGGTGCCCGCTACCGAGACCGTGCTGGCCCGCAACGACCTGACCATCGACGACATCGGGCTGATCGAGATCAACGAGGCGTTCGCGGTCCAGGTCCTGGCCTTCCTGGACCACTTCAAGATCGCCGACGACGACCCGCGGGTGAACCCGTGGGGCGGCGCGATCGCCCTGGGTCATCCGCTCGCGAGCTCCGGCGTCCGGCTGATGATCCAGCTCGCCCGCCAGTTCGCCGAGCAGCCGAACGTCCGTTTCGGCCTGACCACGATGTGCGTCGGCCTGGGTATGGGCGGCACCGTCCTGTGGGAGAACCTCAATGCCTGACATCCTCGACGACGACTCGGTGCTCACCTCCCTGTTCCCGGACGAGGTGGTGACCCGGGCGCTGGTCCGCGACGTGCCGCTGCCCGGCGGGGCCGGGACCATGGCCCTGATCACCCTGGACAACGGGTACGACCACACCCGGCCGAACACCTTCGGCCCGGCGGGTCTGCTCGCGCTGCGTGACGCCCTCGATTCGGTGGCCGGGCGGACCGACATCGCCGCGGTGGGCGTGACCGGCAAGCCGTTCATCTTCGCGGCGGGTGCGGATTTGGGCGTGGCCGCCCAGATCCGGGCCCGCGACGAGGCGCTGGCCGTGGGGCGGCTGGGACACGAGGTGCTCCGGCGGTTCGGCGAGCTGAACGTGCCGTCGTTCGCGTTCGTCAACGGCGCGGTCCTGGGCGGCGGCCTGGAGTTCGCGCTGCACTGCTCCTACCGGACGATCTCCTCCGGCGTGACCGCGGTGGCGTTCCCCGAGTGCTTCCTCGGCCTGCTGCCCGGCTGGGGCGGCACCTACCTGCTGCCGCGGCTGATCGGCCCGGCCAGGGCGCTCAAGCTCATCATCGAGAACCCGCTCAGCCAGAACCGCATGGTGGCCGGGCCGGAGGCCTTCTCGCTCGGCGTCGCCGACGCCCTGTTCGAGCCCGCCGACTTCCTGGCCGAGTCGCTGCGCTGGGCGGCCCGGGTCCTGACCGGGGCAGTAACCGTATCTCGTGCCGTGCCCGAGGAGGACTGGGATCAGGCCGCCGCCGGGGCGAGGTTCTTCGCCGACGGCAAGCTGCACGGCGCCGCCCCCGCGCCGTACCGGGCGATCGAGCTGATCGCGGCCGCTCGTGACCGGACCCGGGACGAGGGGTTCATGGCCGAGGACCAGGCGCTTGCCGACCTGCTGCTCAGCGACGAGCTGCAGGCCAGCCTGTACGCGTTCGACCTGACCCAGAGGCGGGCGCGGCACGCGGCGGGAGCGCCGGACGCGTCGCTGGCCCGGCCGGTGACCAAGGTCGGCGTGGTGGGCGCGGGCCTGATGGCCGCGCAGATCGCGCTGCTGTTCGCGCGGCGGCTCGAGGTACCGGTGGTGCTGACGGACCTGGACCAGGCCCGGCTCGAGGCCGGGGTCGGCCACGTGCACGGCGAGATCGCCAAGCTGGCCAGCCGGGGCCGGATCACCGCCGACGCGGCTGCTCGGCTGACCGGACTGGTGACCGGGTCGCTGACCAAGGACGCGTTCGCCGACGCCGACTTCGTGATCGAGGCGGTGTTCGAGGAGATCGCGGTCAAGCAGAAGGTGTTCGCCGAGGTCGAGGCGGTGGTCCGGCCGGACTGCGTGCTCGCCACCAACACTTCCTCGCTCTCGGTGACCGAGATGGCGGCCGGGCTGGCCCACCCCGAGAGGGTGGTCGGGTTCCACTTCTTCAACCCGGTGGCGATGATGCCGCTGGTCGAGGTGATCCGCGGCACTGCCACCGACGCTCTGCCGACTGACGAGGGGACGCTGGCCACGGCACTGGCCGTGGGCAAGGCGCTGAGGAAGAACTGCGTGCTGGTCAAGGACTCGCCCGCGTTCGTGGTCAACCGTCTGCTGACCAGGTTCCTGGGTGAGATCCTGGCCGCCGTGGACGAGGGCACCCCGTTCGAGGTGGCCGAGCATGCCCCCGACCCGCTGGGCCTGCCCACGACCCCGTTCCTGCTGCTTCAGCTGGTCGGCCCGGCCGTGGCCCTGCACGTGGGCGGGACGCTGCACGCGGCCTATCCCGACCGGTTCGGCGTGTCGCAAAAGCTCCGCGCCCTGGTCGCGGCGGGTCAGACGGCGATCTACGGGCCCGACTTCTCGGTGGTGCCCGCGGTGGCGGCCATCTTGGCCGGCGGCGACCGCCCGTCCACCGCCGAGCAGGTGCGCGAGCGGGCGCTGGAGGCGCTGGCCGAGGAGATCAGGCTAATGCTCGACGAGGGCGTGGTCGCCGCTCCGGAGGACATCGACCTGTGCCTGATCCTCGGCGCCGGCTGGCCCTTCCACCTCGGCGGGATCACGCCGTACCTGGATCGCAGCGGCATCGCGGAAAAGGTCACCGGGACCCGCTTTCACCTGTAGTCCTCGGGGGACACCCCCTGGCCCCCCGACATGGGGGGCTGCCCGCCCCCATACCCCCTGGGTAGGGTGGCGGGATGACTCCGGTATTCGGGCTCTGCGACGACTACGTGACGCGGGCGGCGGCGCTGGACCCGGTCGCGGCGGGGATGCAAGGTCTGACCGGCGTCTTCGGCGCGGCCACCGACTACAGCCCGGATGGCTTCGCCGCCCGGGCCGAGCTCATCGCGGCTACGCTGGCGGCGCTCGAGCCGATGAGCCCGACCTCGGCCGCGGACCGGCTGGCCGGCGGGTTCCTCCGCGAGCGGCTCGAGGCGCAGCTGGCCTGGCACCAGCTGAACGAGCCGCTGCGGCTGGTGCGGGCTCCGTTCGGGCTGATCAGCTTCGTCCGGGACAGCGTGGACCTGCTGCCGCACGACAGCGATGGCGACTGGCGGAACATCGCGGCGCGCCTGGCCGCCGTCCCGGTCATGTTCACCAGCTGGCGGGCCAGCCTGGACACCGGGCTGGCTCGGGGCCTGACCGCGGCGCGCAGGCAAGCGGTGCAGGCGGCGGTGGCCGCCGATCACTGCGTCGGAAGCCACGACGCCCTGGTCGCCTCCCACGGCGACGGCCCGCTGGCGGCCGAGCTGGCGGCGGCCGTCGCGCAGGCCAACCAGGCGTACACCGATATCGCACGCTACCTGCGCGAGGACTACGCGCCGCGGGCCACCGAGGTGGACGCGGTCGGCGCCGAACGGTACGCGGTCGCGGCCCGGCTCAACCTGGGCGCGGACATCGACCTCAAGGAGGCCTACGACTGGGGCTGGGCCGAACTGGCCCGGATCGAGGCGGAGATGACCGCCGAAGCGAACGCCATCCGGCCCGGCGCGAGCCTGGATGAAGCGACCGCCATCCTCAACGAGTCGCAGTACGTCATCTCGGCGGACGCGTACCTGGCCTGGTTGCAGGAGCGGCACGACTGGGCCATCGAGCAGCTCGCCGGCGTGCATTTCGACATCCCCGCCCCGCTGCGCCGGATCGAGGTGGTCCTGGCCCGCGGTTCGACCTCCGGAGCCGCCTACTACACCGGGCCCAGCGAGGACCTGACCCGGCCCGGGCGAACCTGGTGGCCCCTGGGCGGACGCGATCCCCAGGGCCGGTTCGAGACCTGGTCCGAGCTGTCCACCGTTTTCCACGAGGGCGTGCCCGGCCACCACCTGCAGGTCGGCGCGGCCAAGACCGCCGGGGACAAGCTGTCCCGGTTCGCGAAGACCAACTTCGTCAGCGGGCACGGCGAAGGCTGGGCCCTGTACGCCGAGCGCTTGGCCGACGAACTGGGCTGGTTCACCGAGCCGGGCACGCGGCTGGGCATGCTCGGCGGATCGGCGCTCCGCGCCGCGCGGGTGGTCATCGACATCGGCGTTCACCTGGACCTGCCGCTGCCCGACGGTTCCCGGTGGACCTTCGATAAGTCCTGCGAGGTACTGGGCAAGTCGGGCCGCGGCGAACCGCACCGGATCCAGGCCGAGGTGGTGCGCTACTTCGGCTGGCCGGCCCAGGCCATCTCGTACAAGCTCGGCGAGCGTAGCTGGCTGGCGGCCCGGGCCGAGGCGATGCGGCGCCCAGATTTCGACCTCCAACGGTGGCATACCGCCGCGCTGAGCCTTGGTCCGATCGGCCTGGCGGCCCTGGCCGACACGCTGGCCGGCGCCGACCTGTCCTGACCCTGGCTCTCAGGGGACAAAACAAACGACCGCTATGGTCGCAGTGTGCCGGGCAGTGACCGTCACGGAGAACGGTCCCCCGCAGGTCTGCACCAGGTCCTTCCCGGAGTCGGTCACAGTGATGATGTCCGGAGAACGTCCGGTCACCTGATACCGGCCGGGCGGCAGAGCGGCCGAGAACTTCCCGGATGTTCCGACCCCCACCGCGACTGGCCGGTGCCCGGCCCTGGTGAAGGTCACCGTGCCCGGAATCGGTCGCTCGCCCGGCTGCTGCCCGCCGGGACCCATCGCCCCGCCCTCGATGAGCAGCCTGCCGGTCACGTGACCCGTCGCCCCGGCCGGCATCTGGCCGGTCGTGTGGCTGGCCGCGTGCTCCGCCGCACCGGCCGCCGCACATCCGGTCAGCAGCAGCGCGCCCAGTACGCAGGCACAGGTTCGCCACTGGTTCATGATTGCCCTCCCCGCTGTCTGGACCCTTAGACGCACCACCCGGCCGCGCGGTTGCGGCCCGGTCAGGTCCGCAGCAACACCGCCGTGAGGCTGTCGGACAACCAGCGGGTGAACTCCGCGGTGCTCCAGCCGCGCTGAGCGACCAGCAGCCGGTAGAGGTGACCGTCCATGAGCGCCCAGCAGAGGTCGGCGGCGCGCTGCTCGGTCATTCCGGCGGCCAGCCCGTCCAGGGACGCGAGGTAACGGATAAACGCGGTCGCGCCGAACAGCCGGTTGCGGCTCGCCTCGGCGAGTAGTTCCGCGGCGGCCGGGTCGACATCGGCCGCTGCGGTGAGCACCTCCCCGATCGGTGCGCTGCGCGCGGCGACCTCGGTCACGGTCTGCACCCAGAGCATGAGCGCCTGGCGCGGATCGGGCTCGGCCTGGATGGCCTTGACCGCCGGGCGGTCGGCCATGGCGATCGGTTCGTCGTCACCGGCGACGGCCCAGTCCAGGGCCAGCTTAAGCAGGGCCGCCTTGCCGCCCACCGAGTTGAAGACGGTGCGCCGGCTCACGTGCGCGGCCTGCGCAATCCCGTCGATCGTGGTGGCGGCATAGCCCTGAGCCAAGAACAGGTCGTGAGCCGCGGCGACGATCGCCCGCCGGGTGCGCCGGGCCTGCTCGTCACGTACCTCGGATGCGTACCGCTTGGCCGGCTCGTTCATCGAGGCCCGTCCTTGACCTTCACGCGAATTCGATGCACTATAGGTGCAGTAACCACATTACCAGTGTACCAAAAGTAGGTGATTGTGATGCGCATAGCGATTGTCGGCGCGGGCCCCGCCGGGCTGTTCCTCGGGGCCGGCCTGGCCCGGCGAGGGCACCAGGTGACTGCCGTCGAACGCGACCCCGGGCCCGCCGCGGACGGTACCTGGCCGCGGCGCGGAGTCATGCAGTTCCACCACGCTCACGCGTTCCGGCCTCAGGTCGCGCAGGCGCTGGAGCAGGAGCTACCCGAGGCGCTTCGGCAGTGGCTGGCGGCCGGCGCGGAACCGGTCCGGCTCCGGCTGCCCGACGCCCGGGAGATGCCCGCGGGCATGCGGTCCCGCCGGATGACGTTCGAGCGTGCGCTGCGGACCGCGGCCCTGGCCGTGCCAGGGTTTGAGGTCCGCCGCGGGCACGTCGAGGAGGTGGCAAGCCGGCACGGGCGTGCCGACGGCATCCGGTTTGACGGGGCGATCCTGCCGGCCGACCTGGTCATCGACGCCTCGGGCCGGGCCGGGCGCGCGACCCGGTCGCTGCGCCCCGCGGTGACCAGCGGCGGGCCGTGCGGCATCGCCTATGTCGACCGGCAGTACCAGCTGCTGCCCGGTGCCGAACCAGGCCCGCTGGTGAACCCGGTCATGTGGCAGGCCGAACTCGACGGCTACCAGGTCCTGGTCTTCGTGCACGAGCACGGCATCTTCTCCGTCCTGCTGGCCCGCCCCATCGCCGACCCGGTCCTGGCCCAGCTCCGGCACGAGGCCGCGTTCGCCGCCGCGTGCCGGGCCATCCCGGGCCTGGCCGACTGGACCGACCCGGGCCGGGCCCGGCCGATCACGCCCGTGCTGGCCGGCGGCCCACTGCTCAACGCGTACCGCGGCCAGACCGGGCCCGACGGCCGACTCGCCCGGCCGGGACTGGTCTTCGTCGGCGACGCGGTGGCCGCCACCACGCCGACCTTCGGCCGGGGCATCGCGACCACCCTGCTCCAGGCCCAGCAGCTGCTGCGGCTCACCGACGAGCACGGCACCGACACGGGAGCGCTCGGGGAGAGCTTCGATGCCTGGTGCACCGAGCACATCAAGCCCTGGGTCGACGACCACGTCCAGATGGACGAGGCGATCCAGCGGCGGTGGGCGGGGGAGGGCGTCGACCTGAGCCAGCCTCTGCCGTCCGACCTCATCCTGGCCGCGGCCGAGGCCGACCCCAGCATCCGCGCCGTCGCCGGCGGCTACCTGAGCATGACCGAACTGCCCGCCTCGCTGCGGACCGCCGAACCCCGCGCCCGCGCGGTCTACGCCAGCGGCTGGCGTCCGCGCCCGGCTCCCGGCCCGGGCCGCGCCGAGCTCGCCGAGATCGTGCTCGCCACCCTGGGCGTAGCGGCCTTACCTGCCGCCGAACCGCGGACTAGGCTCCTGACTGGACGGGCCGGTCCGCCCTGAGCCGTGGGAGGTAAGCGATGGCGTCGTACGAGTCCGTGATCGGCATCCTGGAGGCCGAGCTGACCGCGGTGGCGGACGCGTTCGGCGCCCTGACGCCCGATCAGTGGCAGCGCTCGACGCTCCTGGTGCCGGTCGACCCCGACCTGCCCAAGTGGACGGTGTTCGAGCTGGCCGGCCACTTCGACATATCCATCGGGCTGACCCGCATGCTGATCGCCGAGGCCGAGGAGACCCAGCCGGGGCGGGACCGCACCAGCTTCTTCATCAACCCGCGTTCGGAGACCGGCCCGGTGGTGTACTCCTACGCCTACACCATGGTCGAGGGCAAGACGCCCGCCGACATGCCCGGGGTGCTGGCCGAGACCTTCGCCAAGACCGTGTCCGAGGCCCGGGCCGTCCCGGCCAGCCTGGTCGGACCCGGCTACTTCGCGCCGATGCGGGTCGACGAGTTCGTGGTCAGCCGCATCGTCGAGGCCGTGGTCCACGGCATCGACCTGGCTCAAGCGCTCGGATCGCCGTACTTCGCGACCGCCGACGGCCTCGCGGTGACCGCCGCGATCCTCGATGACCTTTTGGCCCGCCGGACGACCGGCCGCCGGCCCGCGGCCCTGTCGGACGACCTGGACTGGGTCCTGGCCGCGTCGGGCCGGGCTCCCGCCGACGACAGCCGGCTGCCGCTCATCGGCTGAGCCGCGGGTCAGTAGCGGATCGAGATCTCCCCGCCCCGGCCGTCGTGCTGCGGGACGGACGGGATGGTGACCGCCTGGCCCGCCGCGATCCGTCGCGCGCTCCAGGCCACGGCGGCTGCGTCCAGGATGTCGCCCAGGAGCGTGATGGGATGACCTTCCGGGATCTCGATTCCCGCCCGGGCCAGGAGCCCGCGCCGCAGGTCACGTCCGGCACTGGTGTGCTTGCTGGCGGCCAGCGGCGCTCCGGCCAGCGCGCCGAACGCCAGTTCCGGGTGCACCTCGTACAGCGGGTGCCCGCAGGTCTCGCGGTACTGGTTGGCTTCGAGCAGCTTGGCCCGCAGGCCCCACGCCTGGATGCTGAAGCCCTGGCCGGTCAGCTCGCGGCAGCGCCGGTTCGCGGCCTGGTAGCTGGTCTGCGCCCAGACCTCCCGGGGCGGGATGGCGAACACGGAGCTGCGCCGGGGACCGAGCAGGCCGCGGGCGGCCCGGTCCGCCTCGCGCCAGCCCGTCTCGAGCAGCCCGAGCGGCATATCGATCCCGACCACCATGGTGCCCGCAACGTCTCGCTCCGGCGCGAGCAGCGCGGCCAGGCCTCCGCCGACTGTGACCGTGACGGCGGGCCCGGTCTCGGTCGGCGATACCTCGAGTGACACCGCCACCCAGCCGCCCCGGCACGCGTCTACCCCCGTCACGCGCATCCCGCTGCGGCGATCCACCCGCGCTCTCCGGCTCGCTTTTCTCCGGTATTGTCCGGCGAGGCTACCACCTCACTGGTCACCGAGCCGCTAGGGTTTCCTGGTGGCCAAGGGGACAGCCAGCGTCACTGAGGAACGGGCGGTCACGGCTGACGTCGGCCCGGTCCTGGTCCGCTGGACTGCGCCGGACGCGCTGTCCAACCTCGTCTCCGTCCTTGAGCTGGCCGCCGACGGCCAGGTGCGGTACAGCGCCAGCACCAGGCGGCCGACCGCCGCGACCGTCAAGCTGGTCGAGGATGTCCTGGTAGCGGGGGACTTCTACGACTCCGGCGAGCCCATCGCGGCGTTCGCGTGGCCGCTGCTGATCCAGGTCGGCGGCCTGGCAGTGTTGGCCCGGGGGGACGACCCCCCCAAACCCCCCCGCGGGCATCCTGCCACCCGGCTCGAGCTCTCCCCGCGGGGCCGCGCGGTGCTGGCCAGGCCGTCCTACGAGGCGCTCGGCGCACTGTGGACCAAGTGGCTGCGCAGCGTCTCGACCGATGAGCTGGCCCGGATCGAGGCCATCAAGGGGCAGCGCAAGCCCGGCACGCTGACCTCCGCGACCACCCGGCGCGCCGCGGTAGCCGCAGCCCTGGCCGCGCTGCAACCCGGGGCGTGGACCGGCGCGGGCAAGCTGCTCGCGAGCCTGCGAGCCCAGCAGCAGCCGCCGCTGGTGGCGACCCGGAGCCTACGGGCGCTTTGGCAGCTATACGTCGTCGACTCCTACTTCGGATCACTCGGTCACGCCGGCTCGCGGACCTGGGACCTGGTCGAGGGCAGGTACGCGTTGTGCGTGCTTTTCGAGTACGCCGCCACGCTCGGACTCATCGACGTGGCCTACACCGACCCGCGCGGCGCTCGCCAGGATTATCGCGTCCTGTGGGGCGCCGACCAGCTCAGCTGCCTGTCCCGCTACGACGGCCTGGCCGCGATCCGGGTCAACGAGCTGGGCGGCGCCGTACTGCACGACCCTGAGGCGCTGCCCCGCCTCGGCCTGCCCGTCCCGCGCCGGGGCGCGGATGGGATCGGCGAAACAGGGGCGGACCGACGATGAGGCGACTACGTGGAGGCAACATGAAGCGGCCGTGGCTGACCCGCATGGGACTCGCGACCTGCCTGGCCCTGATCCTGCTGATCCCGGCGGCCGCGGCCAGCGCGGCCCCGGCCGGCGACGGGCCGCCCGGGTTCTGGTGGGGCACGGACAGCTTCGCGGTCTCGGTCCCCGGCAGCGCGCCGTACAGCATGCCGTTCCTGGGCGGCGCCTACGGCGGGTACATCGGGATGACCGGGAACTGGGCGTACTGGCTGGGCTGCAGCGGCCAGGCCCACTTCATCGCCTACTCGGCGGCCAACGCGGCGCAGGCGCATACCAACTTCACCCAGTACGGCAAGGGCGTCGGCGCGGGCGCCTACTGGTTCATGGGCGGGCCCGGCGTCGACCCGCACTACAACGGGACTACCAGCGAGGCCTACGCGTGGGGCGCGGCGCAGGCGGCCCGTACGCTGTCCGACATCGCGAATGGCGCCTTTGACTACAAGGTCGTCTGGATGGACATCGAGACGCCCGGGATCACCCCCGCCCCGGACAACGGATGGAACGACGTCTACACCTCATCGTGCAGCGGGAAGGTCAGGATCAACGGCATCCCGGCGGCCGTGGACCGGGCCGACTTCAACGGGTTCTTCGACTACGTCACCGCCCACTCCTCCTACAAGGTGGGCGTCTACTCCACCGGGAGCGTCTGGACCTCGATCTTCGGCACCGGGAGCGCCTCGCAGATCCCGAACACCTACGAATGGACCTACGAGCCGGAGACCACCAACTACACCGGCGCCGCCCCGGTCGGCTGGTGCCTGAGCGGCGGATCCGGCCCGTGCGCGCAGTTCTTCGGCGGCCAGACCAACGCCAGCAGCCACGCGCTCATGTGGCAGTGGTCCGGCGGCGGCGGCGCGCTCAACGGCATCGGCGGCTTCAACGGCGACCTCGACCAGATCGACTCGAGCCGGCTGGGCTAGCGGGCACCACGGGTCGTTCGGGCCAATGATCGTGACGTGACCTCGCGAGTGCGGCGGGTCAGCTTTCAGCGGCGATCAGCGGTTCAAGCAGGATGTCGGGATACTCGCGCTGTATCTGACCGAGCCGCCACTTGTCGCTGAACAGCGCGAGCAAGGCGCCGTCGTGGCGGCGGGTCAGCACCTCGGTGGCGCGCTGCCCGGCCAGGATCCGGGCGCCCTCGGCGTCGGTGCGCCGGGCCAGCGTGTAGCCCAGGTGATCCAGGTCCGCGCGGGCGCCGAACTCGTGCTCGAGCCGATGCAGCACCACGTCGTACTGCAGCGGGCCGACCGCGGCCAGCACCGGGGCCTGGTCGCCGCGCAGGTCGGAGGCCAGGACCTGGACGACGCCCTCGGTGTCGAGCTGCTCAATCCCGCGCCGGAACTGCTTCTGCTTGCCCGCTTCCTTGCCGCGCACCACCGCGAAGTACTCGGGCGCGAAGCTCGGGATGGGCGGGAACTCGACCGGGGCCTCGCCGGCGTACAGCGTGTCGCCCGGGCGGAGCGCGGTCGCGTTGACCAGGCCGATCACATCGCCCGGGAAGGCCTCCTCGACGGTCTCCCGGTCCTGGCCGAACATCGACTGGGCGTACTTGGTGGCGAACGGACGCCCGGTGGCGGCGTGGGTGAGCACCATGCCGCGCTCGAACCGGCCTGAGCACACCCGCACGAACGCCATCCGGTCGCGGTGTGCCGGGTCCATGTTGGCCTGCACCTTGAACACCAGGCCCGAGAATGGCGCGTCGACCGGGCGCGGCTCGCCCTTGATGTCCTCCCGCGCGGTCGGCGGCGGGGCGAGTTCGGTCACCACGTCGAGCAGGCGGCGGACGCCGAAGTTCGGCAGCGCGGCCCCGAATAGCACCGGGCTCGACACCCCGGCCAGAAATTGTGCCATGTCGACACCCGGGCCGTAGACCTCCTCGAGCAGCGCCAGTTCCTCCTGCGCGGCCGCGTAGGCTTCGCCGTCCCGGTCGACGGCGGCCGTGGCGTCGAGCCGCGTCTCCAGGGCGCGTCCGGCGCCGCCCGGGGTCCTGGTGAACGTGGTGTAGTCCCCGCTGGCCCGGTCGATCAGCCCGCGAAAGTCGCCGGCCACCCCGACCGGCCAGTTCACCGGGGCCGGGCGCAGTCCGATCCGCTGCTCGATCTCATCGAGCAGTTCCAGCGGCTCCCGGCCCGGGCGGTCCCACTTGTTCACGAAGGTGATCACCGGGACGCCCCGGCTCCGGCAGACGTCGAACAGCTTCAGCGTCTGCGGCTCCAGTCCCTTGGCCGAGTCGAGCAGCATGATGGCGGCGTCCACCGCGGACAGCACCCGGTAAGTGTCTTCGGAGAAATCCGCGTGGCCCGGGGTGTCCAGCAGGTTCAGCACCATCTCCCGGTAGTCGAAGCGGAGCGCCGCCGAGGTGATCGAGATGCCCCGGGCGCGTTCCATGGCCATCCAGTCCGACGTCACGCCGCGCCGGCCAGCCTTGCCGTGCACCGCGCCAGCCTGGGTGATCGCCGACGCGTGCAGGGCCAGGGCCTCGGTCAGGGTCGACTTGCCCGCGTCCGGGTGGCTGATAACCGCGAACGCCCGGCGCCTGCCCGCCTCCGCTAGTACCTTCGAGCCGGGTACCCTCGGTGCAGGGGTACACGGAGGTGCCCCCGCATCCGCTATTGTCACTTACGTGAGGATACTGGGTCCGTGGACCGTGTCCTGACGATCCCGAACGCGCTCAGCGCCGCACGCCTGGCCGGGGTCCCGGTCTTCCTGTGGCTGGTGCTCGGGCCGCGAACCGCTACCGCTGATGACTGGGCGGTCGCGCTGCTCATCGTGGCGGGCGCCACCGACTGGCTGGACGGCAAGCTCGCCCGCGCGCTGAACCAGGGCAGCCGGCTCGGCCAGGTGCTCGACCCGGCCGCCGACCGGCTATACATCGCGGCCACCATCGTCGCGCTCGCGGTGCGGGCCATCATCCCGTGGTGGCTGGTCGCCGTCCTGGCGCTGCGCGAGCTGGTCGTGGGCGGAGCGCTGGCCGTGCTGAAACGCCGGACCGGCCTGGGCACCTTGCAGGTCAGCCTGGCCGGAAAGGCTGCCACCTTGTGCCTGCTCTACGCCTTCCCGCTGCTGTTCCTCGGCGATCATCCCGGCTGGGGCGGCACACTGGCCCGGGTCATAGGCTGGGCCTTCGCGATCTGGGGAACGGTCCTGTACTGGTGGACCGCGAGGCTGTACCTGGCCCAGGTCGCAAGCCTGGCCGGTAGCAGTGCCAATCCGTGAGGTGTCCGTGCTGGTCTGTGAACGGGCGGGCGAGCCCGTGATTTCGCTGGTGACGGGGTAGACCTAGGGGCGGAAACCGGGAAGGAGCTGGGAACCCATTGAAGGCCGTCGTCATGGCAGGCGGGGAAGGGACACGGCTACGGCCGATGACCGCTAACCAGCCCAAGCCCATGCTTCCGGTGGCCAACCGGCCGATCATGGAACACGTGCTGCGACTGCTCAAGCGGCACGGGTTCGATGAGACCATCGTAACCGTCCAGTTCCTCGCCGCACTCGTCCGTAACTACTTCGGGGACGGCGAGGAGTTCGGGATGAGCCTGCAGTACGCCACGGAGGAGATGCCGCTGGGTACCGCGGGCAGCGTCAGGAACGCCGAGGACGCCCTGCGCGACGAGCCGTTCCTGGTTATCTCGGGCGATGCGCTGACCGACATGGACCTGACCGCCCTGGTCAACTTCCACAAGGAGAAGGGCGCGCTGGTCACGGTCGGCCTGGCCCGCATGCCCAACCCGCTGGAGTTCGGCATCGTGATCACCCAGGAGGACGGCCGGATCCAGCGTTTCCTGGAGAAGCCGACCTGGGGCCAGGTGTTCTCGGACACGGTCAACACGGGGCTGTACGTGATGGAGCCGGAGGTACTCGCCGAGGTCCCGCCCGGTGAGCTGGTCGACTGGTCCGGCGACGTCTTTCCCAAGCTGCTCAAGCGCGGCGCCCCGCTGTTCGGCTACGTCTCGGACGGCTACTGGGAAGACGTGGGCACCCTCGAGAGCTACCTGAAGGCCCAGGCTGACGTGCTAGCCCGCCGGGTGCAGACCGATATCGCCGGGTTCGAGGTCTCGCCCGGCATCTGGGTCGCCGAGGGCGCCGACGTGGACACCGACGCGGTCCTCACCGGCCCGCTGTGTATCGGGGACTACGCCAAGATCGAAGCCGGCGCGCACCTGCGCGAGTACACCGTGATCGGCAGCAACGTGGTGGTCAAGGAGGGCGCCTTCATCCACCGCGCCGTGGTGCACAACAACGTCTACATCGGCCAGGGCGTCACCCTGCGCGGTTGCGTGATCGGCAAGAACACCGACGTCATGCGGCTGGCCAGGATTGAGGAAGGCGCGATCGTCGGGGACGAGTGCGTTATCGAGCCCGAGGCCTACCTGTCCGCCAAGGTGAAGGTCTACCCGTTCAAGACCATCGAGGCCGGCGCGGTGGTGAACAACAGCGTGATCTGGGAATCCCGGGGCCAGCGCACCCTGTTCGGCCCGCGGGGCGTGTCCGGGCTGATCAACGTCGAGGTCACCCCCGAGCTGGCGGTCCGGCTGGCCAGCGCCTACGCCACCACGCTGCGCAAGGGCTCCACGGTTACCACGTCCCGGGACGCGTCCAGGGCCGCGCGGACGCTGAAGCGCGCCGTACAGAGCGCGCTCAACGCCAGCGCGATCAACGTGGTGGACCTGGAGGCCCAGCCGCTCCCGGTGGTCAGGTTCGAGACGGCCAGGGACCACTACAGCGGCGGCGTCGCCATCCGCACCACCCCCGGCGACCCGCAGTCCGTCGACATCATCTTCCTCGATGAGCGAGGCGCCGAGCTGTCCCAGGCCGACCAGCGCAAGCTGGAGCGCGTCTTCTCCCGCCAGGAGTTCCGGCGGGCCTTCCCGGGCGAGATCGCCGAGCTCAGCTATTCGCACCGGGTGGTCGAGTCGTACACCCACGAACTGCTTCGGTGCGTGGATATGAGCGGTATACGCGAAGCCGACCTGAAGGTGGTCGCGGACTGCGCGGGCGGCACCACGTCCCTGGTGCTGCCCAGCCTGCTCGGCACGATCGGAGTGGGCGTGCTCACGCTCAACAACCGGCTGGATGAGATATCGCCGACCGAGACCGTGGCCCAGCAGCGGGCGGGCCTGCAGCGTCTGGCCGAGATGGTGTCGTCGTCGCGGGCCGCGTTCGGCGTCAGGTTCGATCCGGTCGGGGAGCGGATCCAGCTCGTGGACGAGAAGGGCGAGCTGGTCAGCGAGGACCGGGCGCTGCTGGCCGTGCTGGACCTCGTGGCGGCCGAACGTAAGTCCGGCCGGGTGGCCCTGCCGGTGACCACGACCCGGGTGGCCGAGCAGGTCTGCCGCTTCCACGGGGTCCAGGTGACCTGGACCCCGACGTCGATGGACGCGCTGACCGTCGCGGCGGCCAGCGAGGACGTGATCTTCGCGGCCGATGGGCGCGGCGGCTTCGTGGTGCCCGAGTGCACCCGGACGGTGGACGGCATCGCCGCCTTCGTCCGGCTGCTCGGCCTAGTCGCGCGGACCAGGCTGACGCTGAGCCAGATCGACGCCAGAATCCCGATCGCCCATATGCTCAAGCGATCCATCCCGACGCCGTGGGCGGCCAAGGGCAGCGTGATGCGCACCGTCGTCGAGGCGGCGGGCAGCAAGGAGATGGACACCACGGACGGGGTGCGGGTGGTGGTGCCCGACCGCGGCTGGATCCTCGCGCTGCCGGACCCGGCCGAGGCCGTGACCCACTTGTGGGCCGAGGGCAACGACGCCGATGACGCTCAGCTCCTGATGGACGAGTGGGCCGAGGTCGTGGAGCAGGCGGGCCGCTAGAGCCGGATCCAGGTGCCGCATCCGGGTAAGCTGGGTGTCTCGCGCGATGATGCGAATCGCTCGAACTACGCGAAATTCGCAAATATGAGAGAATCGCGCCCACTGCGGTGTGAAGAGATTTTCGCCCGGCGGTCATCGCCCGCCGTGAGCGGTGGGTGCGTGGCTCGTGCACGGCGGAGGTGAGACGGCGGTGTGGCGGAAGCGTCGCGGAGACAAGATCAAGCGTGGCGGGCGCGGGCTGTTCGCGTGGCGCATGGACCGCCAAGCCCCCGCCCAGGTACCGTGGGCAGGATCGCTTGATGAGCTTACCGAGGGGAGGCCGACCGGAGGCATGCCACCCATTTACTGCACCCGATGCGGTCGGCCGAATTCCGACGGTGCCAGGTTCTGCTCCAACTGCGGTACGCAGCTGGCCGCGACTGGGGCTACGTCGGCTGTTCCCGGGCTCGGCACGCGCGTGGGCGACACCACGTCGACGCTGTTGCCGGTCCGGCCGGACGACGTCGATTTCGGCGACGACCTCTTCCCGGACTCCGCCTCGCTGGGCGCCCTGCCGGAGGGGAGCGCGCTGCTCCTGGTCATGCGCGGCCCCAACGCCGGCAGCAGGTTCCGGCTGGACGGCGCGCTGACCACGGCGGGCAGGCACCCGGACAGTGACATCTTCCTCGACGACGTGACCGTCTCACGACGGCACGCGGAGTTCTACCGCCAGGGCGCCTTCTTCACCGTCCGGGACGTGGGCAGCCTCAACGGCACCTACGTCAACCGGGAGCGCATCGAGGAGGCGCAGCTGACCGGGGGGGACGAGGTCCAGATCGGCAAGTTCCGGCTGCTGTTCCTGACCAGCCAGAACCTTGACCCGAGAACGTCCTCGGCTGACCCTCGCGGCAGGGGCGCACAGGACTACGCGTGAGAGGCCGAGCATGAGCGATCAGCCCGCGCGCGGCCAGTTCGGTATCAGCGAGGTGCTGGTGCAATTGCGCCCGGAGTTTCCCGACATCAGCACGTCCAAGATCCGCTTCCTCGAGGCCAAGGGGCTGATCGAGCCGGCCCGGTCACGATCGGGCTACCGCCGGTTCTCCGAGGAGGACATCGAAAGGCTGCGCTATATCCTCACCGTGCAGCGGGATTCCTACCTTCCGTTGCAGGTGATCAGGGAGCGGCTGGCCGACGGCGCCGCCCACGGCGGCGGGGCGGGCGGGGCTTCGGGTAGCCCGGATGCCGACGGCGGGTCCAGCCGCGCGCCGGCCGACATGTCCCGGCGCCAGCTGCTCGAGGCAGCGGGCATCGAAGACGAGGAGCTGACCGAGCTAGAGGACTACGGCCTGATCCGCCGGGTCGGTCGGCAGTACGGTCCGGAGGCTCTCGCGGTCGCCCGGGTGGTGGCCGCGCTCCGCCAGTACGGCGTGCAGGCCCGGCACCTGCGGGCAGTCAAGGCCGCGGCCGACCGGGAGGCCAACCTGGTCGAGCAGATAGTGGCGCCGCGGCTGCGCCAGCGCGACCCTGGCGCCCGGGACGCGGCGGCCCGGACCGCGTGGCAGATCGCCGATCTCACCTTGCGGCTGCACGCGACCCTGGTCGAATCCGCGCTGAGCGAGGCCGGGCTGGCGGCCGCGCCCAGCCGCGCGAGCAGATACGAGCCAGGACCCGGCATATCGGACCAGGTCGCGGATTCCTCCGGGCTTCCGGCAGGGGGCCTGAGGTCGGCTTCCGGACGATTACGGGTGTACCTTGGCAAAGGGAGAGGTGGCCAGCAGAGGCTCGCCAGGCGCGTGAGGACGGAGCTGCAGTGCGGCAGATGGAGGTCATCGGCGTCCGGGTCGAGATGCCGTCGAACAGCCCCATCGTCTTGCTCAAGGAGGCGCAGGGGGATCGGTACCTGCCGATCTGGATCGGGGCGGTCGAGGCAACGGCAATCGCCTTCGCCCAGCAAGGCATGGTGTCCGTCCGGCCGCTGACGCACGATCTATTCAAGGACGTGCTCGAGGTTCTGAACATCCAGCTGCGCACGGTAAACATCACCGAGTTGCGGGACGGGATCTTCTACGCGGACCTGGTCTTCTCCAACGGCGCCGAGGTGAGCGCGCGGCCATCGGACTCGATCGCGCTGGCCCTGCGCACCGGCGCGCAGATCTTCGCCAGTGAGGAGATCCTGGACGAGGTGGGCGTGGCCATCCCGGACGAACAGGAAGACGAGGTCGAGAAGTTCCGGGAATTCCTCGACACAATCTCTCCTGAGGACTTCGGCCGGGCCACGTGAACCGGCATGCCGGGAATGTCGCGACGCGCCGTGCGTGGTTGTTGACGCCGCCACCCGGGCCGGCTTACGGTGCGAAGGCCGTGGGTAGTCGGCTCCCGTGGAGGTAGGCGTGGCGGTAAGCAGGGATGACCGCGACGGCGGGACGTCCGCCGCGGGCGACCCACGAGGCACTCAGGGTACCCTCTTTGAGGCTGACGAAGCGCTCGGGATGTCCCATGACGCCGGCCCGGGGTCGGGGGACCTCGGTTACCGCGGCCCCACGGCGTGCGCCGCGGCCGGGATTACCTACCGTCAGCTTGACTACTGGGCGCGCACGACCCTGGTCGAGCCGAGCGTGCAGGCCGCCCACGGTTCCGGCTCCCAGCGGCTTTACAGCTTTCGCGACATCCTGGTCCTGAAGGTCGTGAAGCGGCTGCTCGACACGGGGATCTCGCTCCAGCAGATCCGGGCCGCGGTCCAGCACCTGCGCGACCGCGGAACCGACGACCTGGCCCAGGTCACCCTGATGAGCGACGGGGTCAGTGTCTATGAGTGCACCTCCGCGGATGAGGTGGTAGACCTGCTCCAGGGCGGTCAGGGTGTGTTCGGCATCGCGCTCGGCCGGGTGTGGCGTGAGGTCGAGGGCGACCTGGCGGTGCTGCCCGCCGTGCGGGCCGAGGACGGCTTCGTCGCCGTCGACCCCCCCGGATCTTCGGTCGGCCAGGATGACCTGGCCAAGCGCCGTCTGCGCCGGACCAGCTGACCGTGCCCGCCGGAGCCGCCCGGAGGCCCGAATTCGGGCGTTCTTGGCGATTCGGTCGGGGGTGACAGTAGGGAGTAGGTCTGTTTAAATGCTCCCATCGCTGTTCGCGCGCCGGGGCCTGGGGGGCGCTCACCGGTCAGCGGGAACGTGACGGTTGTCGCACGCTCAGCGTTGAGGAGCATGCGTCTGGAGGGGGAATCAAGTGACCAGTATGCCGTGGGATGCGCAGGGTGAGGCGCAAGCCGCGCTGCAGGCCATCGTGGCCGATTCGCGCTATGGACCCGCCGCCCTGTCGAACGCGCAGACGATGACCAACCTGCTCAAGGACATGCTGCCAGACGCGCCCCGGGAGTCCAGCGTCCTCGTGGCCGCGTCGGAAGTCGGCGTGGCCGGCATGCTGCAGAGCAACGTGTCTCAGGGGATGGACGTGACGACCGCATCCCGGCTGGCCGCGGGGTCGTTCGAGAACCGGACGGCGCTGACGCCAGATGCTTGCAGTTGGGCGGTCGGCATCCTGGCCTCAGCGCTGCGCCTGGACGCCGTCCGGGCGGCGCCACCGCCGCCGGGACCGGGACCGGTATACAACCCCCCGCGGCCCGCTGGCGGCGGCGATCAGGCGACCGTGGGGCCGGGGTCCGCGCCGACGCCCCCGGCGTGGGTCGCGCCCGCATCCGTACGCCGGCCAGGCTCCGACCGGCCGGACGGGCTCAGGCGCATCGCCGCGGTCGTGACCGCGGTCGGCGCCATCCTGATCATCTGGGCCTGCGCGCTCCCGGACTTGCATATTCCCGCTGGCAATGGCCGGACTTCCTTCTCCATTTTCAATTCCGGCGGCGGCGGCGATTTGTGGTTCGCGGTAGAGCCGGTCGGCGTGGCGATCATCGGCGTGATCGCCGGCCTGATCATCATGCTGGCCAATCGCTCGGCGCGGCTGCGCTTGCTGGCGGCCGGCGTGCTGGTCGGATTCGGTATCCAGACCGTCTTGCTGTTCGCCGGTTATGAGTTTCAGGTCCGGAGCCCGGACCACGCGGGCCCGGGAGGAGCCGTCGGCATCCTCGGCGGGATAGTGTTTCTGGTCGCCGCCCTGATCGCCGCGGCCAGCAGGCCAGCGTCGGCCGCGGTCACAGCGGGTCCCTAAGTGGCTGATGCTGGCCAGCCCGGAAGGAAAGCCACGACGTGGTAAGCGAGTCGTTGATGCCTGGGGGCGGCGTGGCCAGACGCCCCCTGCATTTCATCATCATGGGCGACTGCTCGGGCTCGATGAAGGGCCCGAAGATGCAGGCGCTGAATACCGCGCTGGTCGCCATGCTGCCGCATTTGCTCCGATGGGAGCGTGAGCAGCTCCAGGCGCAGTTGCTCGTCCGGATCCTGGGCTTCGCCACCGAGCCGCGCTGGCACGTCCAGGAACCGACGCCGGTGGCCGAGCTGAACGATCGATGGCGCGATCTGGAGTACGTCCGCTGGGGATGGACGAATATGGGGCCTGCCTTCGAGGCTGTCGGTGAGGTCCTTGAACCGGGCCGGCTGGAGACGCGGGCGCTGCGGCCGGCCATCTTGCTGGTGACCGACGGGCTGCCCACCGATCCGCCCGGCGGCTTCGAGCGCGGGCTGGCCGCGCTGACCCGTCACGCCGCGGGCCGCCTGTCCCTGCGCCTGGCCGTTGCCATCGGCCGGGACGCGAACTCTGAGCCGCTCGACCGGTTCCGCAGCCGTGACGCCCCGGTCCTGGTGGCAGAGACCATCGACGTCATCGTCGACCGGCTGGTGGCGGCGTCGATCGCGGTCTCCAGGATGTCCGAGGCCGGAGCCGACCGCGGCGCCCTGGCCCAGCAGCTCCTGCAGCCGGAGGTAATACCGGGGTCTGGCCTAGACGACGATCCGATCCTGTGATGCCGATGTCCACGGATGCTTCTGAGCTGCCGCCGCCCGGCGCCCAGGATTTGTGGCTCGCCCTGACCACTTCGCAACTCGGCGCGGCGCATCAGACGAAGGGCCTGCCCAACCAGGATGCCGTCGCGGCGCGTCAGTTCCGGCCCGATGTATTGATCGCGGCCGTGGCCGACGGGCATGGCCACCGGCGTCACTTCCGCAGTGCCCGCGGCTCACTGCTGGCGGTGGCGGTCGCGTGCGAGGCCGCCGAGGACCTGGCCGGGCGGCTGGCCGACTTCCAGGCACCCGGGCCGATCGAATCCGAGGCGCTGGGCACGCTCGTCCCCGCGATCACCGGGGGATGGCGCGAGGCGGTGCGCGACGACGTGGCCGCCGATCCGTTCACCGCCCGGGAGGAGGCCACGCGCGGCGACGATGATGCCCTGATCGCCTACGGATCCACCCTGCTGCTGGCTATCGCGGGGCGACGGTGGCTCGTGCTGGTCCAGATCGGCGACGGAGACATCATGGGCATCCAGCCCGACGGACGCCCGTTGCTCCCGGTGCCGGGCGATCCGTCGCTGGACGGCCAGCAGACCACGAGCCTGTGCGGGGCGCGTGCGGAAGAGGAGTTCCGCGCCGCGGTCGTGGACACCTCGACGACGCCGCTGCTCGGGGTCATGCTCGCGACCGACGGGTACGGCAACGCCCAGGCGGCTGATCCGTGGACCGATGCGGTCAGCGCTGACCTCGCCGAACTGATCAACGATCGCCCGCGCGAATGGCTCGCGGGCCAATTGCCGCTGTGGGCGAGCCGCTGCGCCTCTGCCGACGGCAGCGCCGACGACACCACGATCGCGCTCCTGATCGCGCCGTCGGCGGCGGGTCGGCGCCACGCCGTACCCGACGAACCGGCGACTGACGAGGTGACGACCGCCGCGGCCCGGCGGCTGGCCGAGCCGACGACGCGGCCGAACGGTCAGCCGGACGCCGACCGAGAGCAGCGGCCGGTTGCCCGGTCGCGCCGGCTGATGATCGCCGCGGTGGCGGTCGTCGTGATCGCCGCGGTAGCCGCGTTCGTGGCCATCCGCCTGAGCTCATCCTCGGGCACCACGCCCACCTCGTGCAGTTCGCCGTCCACGGCGGTCGGAAAGCACGCCGCCGTCAGCGCCACGGCCGCGGCCGGACCACAGGTCGGCGCGGTCAGCAATCCCTGCGATGGAGGTAAAGCGGGTGGCTGACGCGAATCTCCCCCTGGAGGGCAGGACGGTACGGATGGTCCGGGCCGCCGGCACCCCCATACTGGTCGGCGAACGGCTGGGAGAAGGCGGTCAGGGCGTCGTGCACGCGGCGCAGGTCGGCGGGGCTTGGTGCGCCGTCAAGTGGTACCGGGCCGTCCCCAAGCCCAAAGAGCTGCGCGACTCCGTCATCGCCCTGATCGACAGCGGATGCCCCCACCCGGCCTTCATCTGGCCGTTCGATCTCGTCGTCAGCAACGAGCTCCCGGGATTCGGCTACGTCATGCCGCGCCTTGACCCGGCCTTCGAATCGCTGGGGGAATTGCTCGGGCGGACCAGTTCGCCGCCGTTCCGCGTCATCATCAATATCGGTCTGCGCCTCGTCGCCGCCTTCGAGGCCCTGCACGGGGCCGGCCTGTGCTATCGCGACATCAATTCCAAGAACCTCTGGGTGAACGCGCAAGAGGCGGAAGTCGCCATCATCGACAACGACAACATCGGAACCGATGACGCCGAGGTGTTCGTCTGGGGCACGAGTGGTTTCATGGCCCCCGAGGTCGTCCGGCGGGAGAAGTTCCCGACCGGTCACACCGACCTGCACTCGCTGGCCGTCCTGCTGTTCTACCTGTTCGTGCACGGGCACCCCCTGGAGGGCATCAAGGCCGACGCGGCCTATTCCTGGGCATCGTCGCGGGAATCGGAGAGCGAGGCGGCCATCCGGACCTACGGCCGGGAGCCTGTTTTCGTCTTCGACCCTCAGAATCCCTCCAACCCGCCGCCCACCGGGGACCCGATGCTCACCTGGTGGCCGATCTACCCGCGCTTCTTCCGGGAGTTGTTCGAGCAGGCCTTCACCGTAGGGCTGACCAACCCGATCACCGGCCGGGTACCCGAGGGGATCTGGCGGCGGGCCCTGAACCGCCTGGGTGACTGCGTGTCGAGATGCCGCTGCACAGCCGCGGTCTTCTATGACCCAGACGATCCCGGGCTGCGCTGCTGGAACTGCGGTCAGGTGCCGATCAGGCCGCCGCTGCTCCAACTGCCCGGCGGGACGGTCGTCCTGTCGGACGGCGCCAGCATCACCTCGCACCACCTGCACCGGGACCGGAAACATGACACCGTGATCGGTATGGTCGAAGCTCACCCCACCCAACCCGGGGATGTGGTGCTGCGGAACGTCGGACCGGACGACTGGGTCATGACCCCTGATGGTGAGTCGACCGTCACGGTGCCGTCGCGCAGACGGCTCGGCGTCCGGACCATGGTCATTGACTTCGGCTCGGTGCAGGGCCGGATCAGCGTCGACTAGGCACCGCCTGCTTTGAAAGCCCGAGGGCAGCATGAACGAACTGCAAGTGACCTTTGACGGACGGAGCTCGACCTTCCAGGCGGGGCAGACCGTCCTGATCGGGCGCCTGTCCGACAACAGCATCGTGGTCAGCGATCCGACGGTCTCCCGCCGGCACGCCCAGCTGACCTGGGGGCCGGTTGGCTGGCTGTTCGAGAACCTGGGCCAGGCCCGCACCTTCCACAATGGCCAGGAAGTCAATCAGATCATCGTGCGGAAGCCGACCGACCTTTCGCTGGGTGCTCCGCAAGGACCGATCCTGCGCCTTGAGCCCGTGGCATCGGCCGGATCGCCGCCCACCTTCCCGGCCGCCCCGCAGGCCGCCGCGTTCGGTGCCCCGTCGCCTGCACCCCAGCCCGGCTTCGGCCCGCCGCCCCCAGGCTATGTCCCGCCGCCCGGTGGCTTTGGCCCGCCGCCCGGTGGGTTTGTCCCGCCGCCCGGTGGCTATGGCCCGCCGCCCGGAGGGTTGGGCGCGCTGCCCGGCGCGGGCCTGCGGGCCGCCCATCACGACGGCGTAGGAGAAGAACTCGTTACGGCGTTCGAGATCCTGATCCCGGTCAAGACGTGGCTGAAGGATGCCGGCTGGCATCAGGGCCTGCGCCTGCTCGTCATCGCGTACGCGCTGCTGCCGTTGCTGTTCCTCGCGCTCCTGTCGTCATCGTCGAGCCTGAGTGTGCCGGGCTTTGCCTACAGCCTTTACGTCGCGCCGCTGTGGGCCATCGCGTTCTGGCTCTTGCTGCGCCCCGGCCGGATCGCCGCGCTGGAGATCTACATCGGGATCGCGATCATCGTCTGGGTGACGATATGGCTCTATGCCGTGACCGTCAATATCAACGATCAGCTGGTTAACGCGGTGCGCGGCGGTAATTTCCTGGCCGCACTGGTCGTCGGCTACAACGAGGAGATAACCAAGGCACTGCCCGTCCTGCTGGCCGCGCTCATCCTGCTGAAATTCCGCGCCACCAAGCTGGACGTCCGGATGTGGATGTTCCTCGGCACGATATCGGGCCTCACCTTCGGCATTCTCGAGGAGAGGCTGTACACCGAGATGGCTATCGCGCAGGTGGCGAGCGCGAGGGCCGTTTCCCAGGCCGACGCGGGCGTCCTGGATTTCGCTTTCCGCGTCTTCGTCGACGGATTCGAGCATGCCGTCTGGGCCGGGGTCTCCGCCTTCTTCATCGGAATCGCGATCAACTACCCGAGACGCCGCTGGCAGCTCATCCTGCTGGGGATTTCCATGGTGGCCGTCCTGCACGGGCTCAATGACTGGAGCGTGTCCGCCTTTAACTCGTACTGGCCGGGGATCCTCATCCAGGCTGTGTCGCTGCTCCTGTTCATCGGCTACACGATGTCCGCGTCCTCGATCGAGCGCCAGGTCCGCCGGACGCCGTTGTTCAGGGGCGACTCCATGGTCATGGACGTCCTCTCCGAGCCGAGGGACACGGGTCGGTCCTGACCGGGGCGGTCATACCGGAGTGCTGTTTGCGTCGGCGTTGGCGTGGCCGCCGTAGACACCGGGCCAGGCGATGTGGCGCAGAACCTCGTGCGGCGGCCGGGTGAGTTCTTAGAATGAAGCCGATGTCGTTCGGCGGACCGGCCGGGATGCGAATGGCATCTGGATGCGGCGCAGGCAGCACGTGGGGGGTCAAAGTGTTCAGTCCCCAGTGGGACGAAAATGATGAGGCGCAGAGGGCGCTCCGCGTGATCGTTTCCGACCCGGTACACGGGGTCGCTGCCTTGTCGAGTCCGCAGATTATGGCGAATCTTTTGAAGGACCTGCTGCCTGACGCTCCGGCCGAGGTCAGCATTCTGGTCGCCGCGGCGGAGGCTGGCGTAGCCGCTAACCTGCGGGATCGCGTTTCGCAAGGCATGGACGCGGGCACCGCCTCGGCGGTGGTGGCGGGCTCGTTCGCGGCCGGCACGCCGTTCAAGCCGGAGGCGTGCACGTGGGCGGTCAACGAGATCGCCGGGGCGCTCGGCCTCAGCAGGCCAGGAGCAGGCCCCGCTCCGGGCTCGAGCATGCCGCCCGGATCCTCGGTGCCGGGCGGCGATGCGCACCCGACGATATCGAATCCGCAGGTATACGGTCTCGGCTCCGCGCCAGGCGGCTACGGGCCGGGCAGCTACCCATCGGCCGCCCCCGCTTCCGGCGGTTACCCCGGGGGACCCGCGCCGGGTGCTTATCCGGGACCCGCGCCGGGTGCTTACCCGCCCGGTGGCTTCCCTCCGGCCGGCCAGGACCCCCGGGGCTTCTACCCGCCTGCTCCTCCGCTGCCCGGCCAGGCCCCCGGCGGTTACCAGTCGCCGCCCGTTCCCGGATACTTGCCGCAGCCGTCGGCCCCGGGCTTCGTGCCGGTCGCCAGGACGAACGGGCTCGCCATAGCGTCCCTCGTGCTCGGGATCCTCTGGCTCGCCTGGCTCGGCTCGCTGGTCGGCCTGGTCCTCGGCTTGGTCGCGCTCAAGCAGATCAAGAACCGTAACCAGGGCGGCCGCGGGATCGCGATCGCCGGCGTCGTGCTGAGCGTCCTTTGGCTGCTGGGTCTGGTGGTGGCCATCATCGTCGATGCGGCAAAAGGGTCATAAGTCGTCGCTCGGTGCCTTACCCGTCCCGTTATCCACCACGATGTTCCGATCGGCGCGGTCTGCGCGGGGGATCCCGCGGCTGGATGCGGGTCGATGGGCCATTGGTCCAGCTAGAGAGGCTGTAACGCG
>PLDT01000089.1:0-2630 GCA_003136255.1 Actinomycetota bacterium | reverse complement strand
CGGAGGCCGTGGCTGGGGCGGATGAGGCGGAGGATCATCATGAGGGTTTGGAGGGCGGTGATGAGGGCGAGGGCGGCCCAGCCGGTGGTGAGGATGTCGCGTTGCAGGAAGAGGGGGGCGTGGGTCCAGCCGTAGACGGTGGCGGTGACGAGGAGGGCGACGGCGAGCANNACGCCCGGCAAAACTACTCGCCAGCTCGACGGGGATCAGGAGCAGGGCGTAGAGCAGGTCGGCGGGGGTGCGGTGGGGGACTTTGGCGGCGAGTTTGAGGTTGAGCAGGACGGCGACGGCGGGGGGGATGACCCAGAGCCAGTTCCATTTGTACTGGCCGACCATGAGGGAGGCGGTGAGCAAGAAGATGAACCCGATCCGGGTGATGCCGTTGGACAGCAGGGACAGTTGCTGCCGCCAGAGGGTGACGGTCCATTTGTTCAAGGTGGAGCGGACCAGCAGCCGGGACATGCCTTCGTCCCATTTGCGGCGCTGGGCCCATAGGGAGCGCAGGGTGAGCATGGGGCCGGCGTAGGCGCGGGCGGTGACCGAGACGTTGGCGGAGTAGCGCAGGGCGCGCAGGTCGCCCGTCATCTGCATGTCTTCGACCTGGGCGCTGGTGTCCCACGGGCCGCGGGTCAGGTTGCGTTCGGCGACGGCGCGCAGGGCGTCGTTGCTGAACAGGGAGACCTGGCCGCCCAGGACGTAGGTTTTGCGGTTGCGGCGCAGCGCGTCGGCGGTCCAGGAGGCGAATTCGAGGCGTTGCATGCGGATCAGCAGGCGGGCCATCGCGGTGGCGCCGAGCCGCTGGTCGAAGGTGTAGCGGGCCATGACGCCGCCGGGGCGGGGGGTGACGGCGAGTTCGGCTTCGAGCTGGGCCAGGCAGTCCGGGGCGAGGATGGTGTCGGCGTCGATGCCGGCCACGTAGTCATAGCCGGCCTGCCAGCGCAGCCACCCCTGGTTGAGGGCGCCGACTTTGCGGTCGGTGTTGGCGACGGTCCGCATCACGGTAACGGACCGGAACCGGCGGGCGATCTGCTCGGTCCGGTCGGTGCAGTTGTCGGCGATGACCACGATCCGGTCCGGGACGCGGGTCTGGCCGAGCAGCGCGTTGAGCATCGCGCCGATGGAGGCTTCCTCGTTGTGGGCGGGGATCAGCACCACCATCTTGGCGGTCCGCCGCCGGGCCGGCCGGTACCGCACCTCGTGCACGACGCGGGACATGGCCCGGCGGGCCTCCCCGGCCCGGGCTGTGGCGCGGATCAGCAGCGGCTCACGGCCCGGCCCCGGCCAGCCCCCCGGCACCAGCCCCGGGCTGGTGATCGTTCCGGTCCTGGGCGCTAGTACAAGTTCCTTGGTCGGCATTCGCGTCTCCCCGCGTTCGTCTTGGTAAGCCCCACCCTGCCGCCCCCGATGACCAGCACGGGTACCCTCACCGTTGCCAACCAGTAGCAAAACCCCGGGCCCTGACCCCCGGCGCGAGCGCAGATCCGCCACTTCGGCGCGGGACACCTTCCCGGGCTTGCCTGGGAACAATCACTGACCGCAAACTGGTACCTCCCACCTGTGCGCCCATCCGTCCTGTCAGCGCAGCGGGGGACTGGCGACGCAGAGGAGCGGCAATGGCGAGGCCGGCCACAGATTCTCCGCAGTGGGTGATGGTGGATGAGGGCTGGGGTCGCAAGGCGGTGGACTTCGCGACGCTCAGCGAGCCGGGCAACTGCCGGGAGTACGTCGCTATGCACCATCGGCTCGGCGTCGATGCCGGGGACCGGCTGCTCGATGTGGCGTGCGGGTCCGGGTTCGCCCTCGAGCTGGCTGGCCTGCGCGGCGCTTCCTGCTCCGGTATCGACGCCTCAGCCAGGCTGGTCGCGGTGGCCCGGGACCGGAACCCCGGATGCGACATCAGGGTCGGCGATATGCATGCCCTGCCGTGGGACCCGGGGTCGTTCGATATTGTCACCAGCTTCCGTGGGATCTGGGGCACCACACCCGACGCGGTGGCCGAGATCCGCCGGGTCCTTCGCCCCGGCGGACGCGTCGGGATAACCGTGTGGGGTCACCTGAAGGTGTCCCCTGGAGTCTGGGCGCTGGCGCCGTTCCGCCTGGCTGCGGCGGAGAAGGTCGGCAACCAGGCGGCGATGGTGTCGCTGGGCCGGCCTGGTGCGGGTGAGCAGCTCCTGGCGTCGCATGGATTCGTCGATGTTGAGCGCCTGGAGGTTCCGTTCGCCTGGGAGTTCGCCGACCCGGAACTGTACGCGCGCGCGCTGGCCGCTACCGGGCCGGCGTACGAGGCCATCCAGAACGTCGGCGAGGCTGAGTTCCATCGCGCGGCCGTCGAAGAGGCTCAGGGGCAGCTACGTGACGGCTTGCCGCTGCGGGCGGAGATCAACGTCGTGGGCTACCTGGCTCGCACACCCGAAGGAGCAGAACGCGCATGACCGGAAGCTTTCTCCAAGAACCCCCGGTGTCCCCCCAAGTGCAGGCGCTCTATGACGAAGACCTCGAAGACGGCGACTACGTGTGGAACGTGTCGCGGCTGTGGGCGCACCAGCCAGACACCGTAAGGCAGCTGTTCGGATTGATGTCTGAGGCCTTCGCGCCGAGCGGTTTGACCTTCCGCCAGCGCGGGATCCTGG
>PLDT01000255.1:0-21636 GCA_003136255.1 Actinomycetota bacterium | reverse complement strand
TGGTAGGCCACCTCGGCCAGGCCCACGTACGCAGGACCAGCCGGCGGCGCGGGCGGCGGGCCGGACTCCGCAGCCATGTCCAGTGTCTTCTGGTAGGTCTCGGCTGCCGCGTCCAGCCGGCCCTGGCCGCGCTGGACCTGGCCGAGCTGGTAGACGCCCCATGAGATGGGCTGGCCAGCCTGCCACCCGGCGATGCTCGACACGAAGCCCTGCTCGGCGTCTGCCAGCCGGCCGCGGAGCCAGTCAGCCGCGGCCAGAAGTCCGTGGGCGATAGAGCTCAGCAGCGGCTCACCACCGCCGAGCTCGGCCAGAGCCTGCGAGGCGAACGCGGCCGTGTCCTCGGCGTCACCGCGGAGCTGGGCGAGAAAGCTGTGATGAACCGCGATCAGCGCGGGAATGTTCCCCAGCATGCTGGCGGCCTTCCCGACCGATGGCTCGAACGGCTCATCGACCAGCGGCGCAGCGCCTGCCAGCGCGCGCTCGGCCGCGTCCAGCGGCGGCTCCATCGCCTCCGCCCGGCCGAGCGTGGCCGCCAGCAGCACCTGCGCCAGCAACAGCCGGGGCCGGGTCTGGACTAGCTCAGCGGGCAGCGCCGCAAGCCACCGCTGCGCCGTCGCCCCCTCGCTGCGCAGGTACAAGGTCGCGTCGAAGTGCTGCTCGTCAGCCGGGCCGCCCAGGCCGTGTCCCCGGCGGCCAGGACGTGCCCGACCGCGTCATCGGCCAGCCCACGCTCCTGATACCAGGCGGCGGCAGCCCGGTGCAGCGCCGCGACCCGGCCAGGCCGTTGCTGCTGCACGCGGGCCCGGAGCAGGTCGGCGAACAGGCGATGATATCGCCACCAGCCGCGAACCTCATCCAGCGGCATCAGGAACAGGCCTGCCTGCTCCACGTGCTCCAGCATCGCCTGGCCATCGTCCCGGCCGGTGACCGCATCGCACAGCCCGCCGCTGAGGCGTTCCAGCACCGAGGTTTCCAGCAGGAACTCGCGCACCTGCTCCGGCTGGCCGTCGAGCACTTCTCCGGTCAGATAATCCAGGATGTAGCGGTGGCTGCCGCTGAAGGCCGCCACGAACCCGGCGATGTCAGACCGTCCCCGTAGCGACAGGGCGGCCAGCTGCAAACCCGCCGCCCAGCCTTCGGTGCGGGCCACCAGCGCCGCCACAGCGGTGTCGGGCACGTCGGGCCCGGCCGATTCGCGCAGGAGGGCCGCCGCCTCCTCGGTGGTGAACCGCAGGTCGTCGGTGCGCAGCTCCGCCAGCTGCCCGCGGGCGCGCAGCCGCGCCAGCGGCAGCGGCGGGTCGGACCGGCTGGCTAGCACCAGGTGCAGTCCCGGCGGCAGGTGCTCGAGCAAGAACGCCAGCGAGGCGTGCACCTGCGGGGCGTCGACCAGGTGGTAGTCGTCGAGAACGAGCACTATTTCGTTCTCGCCAGGCAGGGCGGCCAGCTCGTTGATCAGGGCCGTTACCAGCCCCTCGAACGAGGACGTCGGCGGCCCGAGCAGCGGCGCGACCCGCTCGCCGATCCCCGGCCGCGCCCGGTCCAACGCGGCAATCACGTGCCGCCAGAACCGCACCGGGTCGTTGTCGCCGACGTCCAGCGACAGCCACGCCACCGGCCGGCTTCCAGACCGGAGCCAGTCGGCTAGCAGCGCCGTCTTGCCGAACCCAGCCGGGGCACATACCAGAACCAGCCCCCCACCGAGCGCCCCGGCCAGCCGCGGCCGCGCCACGAACCCCGGCCGCGGGCCGGGCACATGCAGCTTGGTGGCCAGCAGGACATCCCGCTCGGGCGCGGGGCCCCCGGCCGGGGCCGCCGCAGGCGGCTCAGGCATCGGCGACCTACCACTCAGCACATCCAGCGATGACCAGCATCGCTGCCAGGTCGGGTCATTCTATCCGCGACCAAGATCCGTGACCTCGGGCTCCCAAGATTCCACCCGCATGCCACGTTCGGGTGACGCCCAGCCCCCGCGTCGGGTCCTACCGTGCTTGGTGAAGGAAACCACGCAACCGGCTAGTCAGCTCACAGAGCGTAGGAAGACATCATGAAGCCCACGATCATCGCAGCCACCGGCGGCATCGTCGCCCTGGTTGTCGCGCTTCTCTCGTCCGGGTGTACGACCGCGCGAACCCCGCCTGCCGGGGCCGGTTCGCCGACCATCGCGACGCCGGCGACCACAGCCCCTGCTACCGTCCCGGCCACGAACATCGCGGCTCCCGCGACNNGGAGACCTTCGGCCCGTGGACAGCAGCCGGAACCTTGCGTCCAGGCATCAACGTGCTCGGTCGGTCCTCTGGTACCGGCTGCACAAGGGGCTCAGCATTCGACGCCGGAAACCAGTACGCGTGGAGATGCTTCCTAACCAACGGGTCGCTCTACGACCCCTGTTTCGCTCCTCCCGCACGGTCCGGCGTAACCCAGGTTGCCTGTATGGACACCCCGTGGTCCGGCGCCCGTCTCGTCACCCTGGCCCGGCCCCTCGCCCGCAGCTCATGGGGGACGCCCCGCCCCAACGCCGCCAAGTATCCCTGGGCGATGGTTCTGGCCAACGGCCAGCGATGCGGGCTGCTCGAAGGCACTGGCCGGGTGATAGACGGCATCGGCCTTTCCTTCGGATGCCCGGGCGGTGCCGCTTCGTACCCCAGTACGGCAACCGAACCCTGGACCGTCAATTACGCGGCAACCGGTTCCAGCTCCCTGACCCCGATCGCCGTGACGACAGCATGGGCCTAGCCGGGCTCCCGGCGTGAACGGCTCAAAGTGGCCCGCCCGCTACGAGGTGCGCGTCGACAGCGTCCTGGACGACCAGTGGGCGGACTGGTTCGGCGGCCTCCAGCTTAGTAGCGACGGTACCCAGACGGTCATCACCGGCCTGTTTCCGGACCAGCCCGCACTGCACGGGCTGCTGACCAAGATCCGTGANNTGTCCTGAACGACCTGCGCATGCGCCTGGCCCGGACGCGGTTCACTGCGGCGTCTGACCCGGCGTTCCGGGCGGCCGGGACAGATCCCGGCTACCTGCGCGAGCTGGTCACCTACTGGGCTGACGGGTTCGACTGGCGCGCCGCGGAGCGCGTGCTCAACACCTACCCGCACTACGTTGCCGAGGTCGCCGGACGGCGTGTCCACTTCGTCCACCTGCGCGCCGCGGCCCGCGAAGGGGCACCGGGCCCGCTGCCGCTGATTATGACGCACGGATGGCCGAGCAGCTTTGTGGAGATGCTGCAGGCCGGCCGGTTGCTCGCCGATCCGGCCAGCGCTGGCCGCGATGGCGCTGACGCCTTCGACGTGGTCATTCCTTCGCTGCCCGGGTTCCTGTATTCCGAGCTCCCGCACGGGCCGTTCACTCGCCGCCGCGTCGCCGAGCTGTGGCATGAGCTGATGACCCAGGTTCTGGGCTACCGGCGCTTCGGAGCTTTCGGCGGGGATATCGGCGGCGGGGTGACGCAGTGGCTGGGCGCGCTGTACCCGCGGGAGGTCACGGGTGTCCATATCACCTCCGCGGTCGTCACGTCCGACTTCAGCGGTCAGCCGCCGACGGCAGCGGAGCAGGCGTATCTCGACGCCCGCGGCGCCTACGACGCCGGCGACCAGGGCTACAGCGAGATCATGTGCACTCGTCCGGACACGCTCGCCGCCGCGCTGATCGACTCTCCGGCCGGGCTGGCCGCCTGGATCATCGACAAGTACCGCGACTGGAGCGACTGCCAGGGAGACCTCGAGACCCGCTGGGACAAGGACACGCTGCTGACCGTGGCGACCTTGTACTGGGCCACCGCCACCATCGGCTCATCGTTCAGCCAGTACTACAACTACCCTCTGAATGAGCCCGTCCCCCAGATCACGGTGCCCGCGGCGGTCACCTTGAGCAACGAGCCTGCCTACGCGACCTACCCCAGGAGCCTGGCCGAACGCGTCTTCGCCGACCTGCGCCACTGGAGCACACCGGACCGCGGCGGGCACTTCATGGCGCACGAGGAACCCGAGCAAGTCGCCAGTGAGCTGCGCGCTTTCTTCGGGTCACTCCGACCGGCAGGCTGACACCCCCCATGTCAGCCGGCGAATGCCCGGCAGGCCGGCCCGGGCGGCGCGATGTTGCCTCCACCGCGGGTTCGTGCGACGCTGGCAGTACTTAGCGAGCCTGGATCGGTCCAGACCATGCGCTCCCTCGCCGCTTGCAGCCCTGCACTGAAGGTGGCGAGAGCTATGCGAGACCCGCGGGCTAAGCGCTACCTCGCGGCTTCGGCATCAACCACCCGATTCAGCACGGGTCGGCACGCCACATCCTTGACCGCTCCCTTTACCGCCCCGCACCGGGCCGATGCAGGTAATAGGTGCGCCCGTCGCTCCGGACCCTGCGGCCCGGCCCAGCTTGGGCCCTATAACGACAAGGAACTGCCACGATGTACCGGATACCAGGTGTTCTGTCCGCAGCGACCACAAAACCCGCACCGGCCGTCCCCCCGGTACCGCCGGCTGCCGGTCTCCCGCCAGCGCCCGAAGACGGCCGCGCCACCGGCCCAGCCGAAGCCATCCCGGGCCAGGCCGAAGACCGCGAACGGATCGCCCGAGGCCTGAACGAAGTCGTGGTCCGCCGACTGCTCACCGCGGGCCAAGACCTGCGGGCAGCGCTGGGACTCATGGGCGATCATCCCGCGAGCGGCAAGGTCCGCCACGCCGCCGATGAGATGGACCAGGCCATCCGGGATATCCGGGACACTATTTTCGATCACCCAGCGGGTGAGCGGCCCCTCCTCGACACATCCACGGGCACAACCTGAATCAGGAAAGCCACACCAGCCAGCATGCTGAGGTCAGCACCAGGACTGAATAGTCCGGCGCTTGGCAGCCGATGCCTGCCCTGCGGGAACAGACAGGCGCCGACCCGGCGATTAGATCGCCGTAGCCAGCCGTTGCCGGAGTTGTGCAATGGTTTGCCATTTGCCGGATGCCGCCATTGGCAAGAAATGACGATAATGTGCCGTTGTGGCGGTGACCGGCTCGGGTCTGCCTTGGCCATCGTGGTGCGTTGAGACTTAAGTGAGGTGGCCGGATTCAGGGGCATCTGCCGGTAGAGCCGAATAGTTTCATCGGTCGTGAGCGTGAGCTCAGCGAGCTGGGTCGGCTGGCGTATTCCACCCGTGCGCTGACTTTGTGGGGGCCCGGGGGGATCGGGAAGTCCCGGCTTGCGCTGCGGCTGCTGTCACTGCTGGAAGCCGGGTTTCCCGATGGAGCATGGTTCGTCGAGCTGGCTGACCTGCGGCAGCCTGAGCTGGTGGTCCCGCAGGTGGCGGCGGTCATGGGCGTCAGCGAGGAGCCGGGGCGGCCGCTGGTGGAGACGCTCGCCGAGGCGTTGCGGCCCCGTCGGCTGCTGGTGTGCCTGGATACGTGCGAGCACCTGATCAAGGCGAGCGCCGACCTGGGACAGGCTCTGCTGACCGCCTGCCCGGGGCTGGTGCTGGTAGCGACGAGCCGTGAGCCGCTGCGCGTCGCGGCCGAGACGGTATGGCGGGTACCGCCGCTGGCTATGGGGAGCGCGGGAACGGGCCAGGCTCTGGGGGACTGGGATGGCGATGAGGCCGTGCGCCTGTTCGCTGACCGGGCCGCCCGGTCCCGCCCCGGGTTTACCCTCGGCCCGGACAACGCTGCGGCCGTCTCGGCGATCTGCCGGGCGTTGGACGGCCTGCCGCTGGCTATCGAATTGGCGGCCGCCCGGGTCCGGGTGCTGTCGGCGGAGCAGATCAGCGCTTTCCTGGGCAACATGTTCGAGCTGCTGACCGGCGGTGACCGGGCAGCTCCGCCGCGCCAGCGCGCTCTGGGCGCGGCGATCGGGTGGAGCTATGAGACACTGACGGGCCCCGAGCGGATGTTGTTCCGGCGGCTGTCGGTGTTCGCGGGGTGGTCGCTGGAGATGGCCGGGCAGGTCTGCGCCGGTGCTGGTATCGCGGCCAGCGACATGCTGGGCCTGATCACGGCGCTGGCCGACAAGTCGCTGGTAGTCGTCGAGCCGCAACTGCTCGGCCAGGCTCGCTACCGGATGCTGGACACCATCCGGGAGTACGCCGCGGCCCGGCTCGCTGATGGCGGGGATTGCGAACGGTTCCGGCTTGCGCTGCGCGATTATGTTCTGCGTATCGCCGAGGAGAGCCTGGCGGTCGGGATGGCGCAGGTCCCGGTGCCGTGGCCGGAACGTGTGGCCTGCTCGCTCAGGTATGACGCGGACTCACCCAACGTGGCGCGGGTGCTGGCCTGGTGCCTGGAGCGCGGCGACGCGGAGGTCGGCTTGCGGATCTGCGTCGCGGTCAGTCCGCGCTGGACCGTGTGGGGCACCTTCGCCGAAGGCGGCGAATGGCTGGACTCGTTCCTGGCCCTGGAGATGCCTGCATTGTCTCCTCGAGTGCGGGGCGCTGCCCTGGTCGCGCGAGCTCAGCTCATCTTGTCCAGCGACCCCGCCGCGGCCGGGACCCTCGCCGGAGCGGGGCTGGAGTTGTGCCGCGAGGCGGGCGACCGGTTCTGGACCGCGGCTGCGCTGAACGTGCTCAGCGAGGCCGCCTTGCATGCGGGGCGGACAGATGAGGCGGCGGCCCGGGTGGACCAGGCGCTGTCGGTCGCGCAGGCTGCGCAGGACGGGTGGAACGAGGGCTACGGCCTGGGTACGAAGGCCACAATCGCAGCGCGGGCGGGCAAGCTGCGCGAAGCCCGTCAGCTGGGCAGCGCCTCCGTCGCCGTCATGCGCCGGATCGACCAGCAGTGGGGGGCCGCCCGCGGCCTCCTGGGCTTGGGCGACCTGGCCAGGGTCAGCGGGCATCCGGGCGAGGCGCACGGTCGGTACGTGGAGGCGCTGCCTATCCTGGAGGAAATCGGCGCGCGGCCGGAGATCGCCCGCTGCCTGGCCGGCCTGGGGCGGGTAAGCCTGGACCTCGGCGCGGCCGGGCAGGCCAGGGACCTGCTGGCCAGGAGCATCGAGCTCAGCCGGGCCACGGGGTCCCGCACCGGCATCGCGCGGGGGCTGGAGGCTTTCGCGGCGTTGGCGGTGCACGAGGACCGGCCCGGTCAGGCCGTGCAGCTCGCCGCGGCGGCCGCCGCGTTGCGGGACAGCGCCGGACTGCCGCCGCTGCGCGGCGCCCGCGCCGAAACATACCTAGCCCCGGCCCGCCGCCTCGGCGAGCCGGCCGTCGCCCGGCTCTGGGCGCAGGGACAGGCTCTGAGCAGCGATGCTGCCATCGCCCTGGCTGTGGACCCGTCCCAGCCGTCGGCAGCGGCGGATGACAGCCCGGCGCTGACCCTGCTCAAGACTGGCCAGGGGCCGGACGCCTCGCCCAGCCCGCTGACCCGCCGGGAATATCAGATCGCCGGCCTGGTGGCCAGCGGGTGCAGCAACAGGGCCATCGCGGAAGAGCTGTCCATCAGTCTCGCCACCGTCGCCCGGCACACCGCCAGCATCTTGGCCAAGCTCGCCTTCACCTCACGAACCCAGATCCCTGCCTGGTTCACCAGCAGCCGGCCAGGTGCCGGGCAGCTCGATCAGGCCAGGACACCACCGCGACCCGCGGCAGACACCAGCCGTGGCCGCGGATCGCCAGGCTGGTGAACTGCCCGGTTGCGCTCGGCGTCAAGACTGGATGGTAATGGTGAATTTCTGGGTGGCCTGCTGGCCGAGGTAGTCGGTGACCTTCATGGTGAAGGCGTAGGTGCCGGCTGCGGTCGGCGTTCCGGCCATCTCGTTGTCGGCGTCACGCGGGTCGGAGAAGGTCTGCAGCGCAATGCCGGGCGGGAGTTTCCCGGCGGTCACGGCCCAGGTGAAGGGCCCGGCCCCGCCGCTGAGGAAGAAGTTCTGTGCGTAGGCCTGGCCGACGGTGCCCGGGACCAGGGTTGACCCGCTGCCGGGCAGGACGACGGCCAGCGGCTGGTTCGGGTCCGCGGTGATCGAGAAGACCTGGTACAGGGGCTGGCCCTGGTCGCCGGTGCCTTGCACGGTGAAGGTGTAGCCGGGTTCGACGCCCGGCTGGGCCGGGGTCCCGCCGATGGTGTCGCCGGACCCGGTGAAGGCGGCGGGCAGGGACAGGCCCGGGGGCAGGGTCCCGGAGACGACGCTGAGCGTCCCGCCCGCCTGGTGGCTGGTGAGCAGGTGCCCTTGGTAGGGCTGGCCGGCGACGGCGTCAGGTAGCACGCAAGTCCCGCTCTCCAGGAAGCCGCCGTTGCTGCCCGGCTGGCACACCAGCTGGTCCGGCGGGCCTGCCACGGTGATGGTGATCTGGTAGGCCTGCGTGGAGGTCAGGTTCGCGTCGGTCGCCTTGATAGTGAAGTTGAACGTCCCGGTCTTGGTGGGGTTGCCGGTGATGGCGGTGGCCGTCGCGGACTGGGTGGACATCGCCAGGCCGGGCGGGAGGCTGCCCGCGGTCACCGCGAAGGTGACGGTGGGGCCAGCGGCGCCACGCCTGGTGGCCGTGATGGTCTCGGAGTAGCTGCTGGGTGCGGTGGTGACTCCGGAAGCCAGCACGCATACGCTGCCCTCCATCGTGCTCGCCATGGCCGTCAGGGTCAGTGCCGCTCTGGTCGTTCGTCTCACGTGTTTCTCCTATCTGTCCTCCCGGCCGTAGCCGGGACGCGAACGGGGCCTGGCCGTGGCCTGGGCCTGGCAGGCCACGGCCAGGCAGTCAGCCGGCTGCTGGCCCACGGGGAGGGGGGGACCATACGGAGGCCCGCGGGCGCCGGCGGCTGACGCGCGGCCCTGAACTCCGGGCGTCCCGAAAGGGACCCGGATTCAGGAGTACTGTGCGCTCACCCTGATCGCGACAGCGGCCGGTTCGCCCGGGCGGTCCCGGTGATGACCGGGATCTTTGATTTGCGTGCACATGCCAACCTCGCCTCTGGCCGTGCGGGAAACGGCCGATGTCCAGTGCTGGCTGGATTGCGGTGAGAGCGCCCGGAAGCGGCCAGCGGCCATACCTATCCACTACAGACACGTCAGTGCCGGCCATCCGGTTCAGCCCCGGTTCCGGCCTTGTTTCCGGCCGCCAAGCCCTGGCCGGCTCGCTTGGCGCCGCGGAGCCGGGAAGCAACCAGCGGGGCCAGGGTGATGCGTTAACCTGCAGGCTGTCTGGCTCCCAGATGGCGGCACCGCGAGGGAGGAGCTGGCAGGTGACACAGGAGGACTGGCCGTCGCAGGCGACCGGTACGGCGGCGCTGCAGGCGGGCTGGTATCACGGGCACCGCGACGTCTCGGGCGGCTGGCTACGCCCGGCGGTGTTCGGCGCGGTGGACGGGCTGGTCACGAACGCCTCGCTGATCTCCGGCCTGGGCGGCGGCGGCGTCCCGGCGCACACCGTGATGCTGACCGGGGTGGCGGCGCTGGTGGCGGGGGCGTTCTCGATGGGAACCGGGGAGTACATCTCGGTGACCAACCAGAACGAGCTGGTCCAGTCCGAGGTCTTGCTGGAGCGCCAGATGCTCAGCCAGTTCCCCGCAGCCGAGCAGGAAGAGCTGACGGGCTACTTCCGGCAGTACGGCGCCGACCCGGAGACCGCGGCCCGGATGGCCGCCGCGGTGTCGGCCGACCCGGACACGGCCCTGCGCATTCATACCCGGGAGGAACTCGGCGTGGACCCCGAAGAGCTGCCCTCCCCGCTCATCGCCGGCGCCGCATCCCTGCTGGCCTTCTCCCTCGGCGCGCTGGTGCCGCTGTTCCCCTACCTGACCGGCCTGCACGTGCTGTGGGCCTCCCTGACGCTGACCGCCATCGCGCTGGCGGGCGGCGGGATGGTGGTCGGCCGCCTGACCGGCCGCCCACTGCTGCGCTCGGGCCTGCGCCAGCTCGCCCTCGGCGGCCTGGCCATCGCGGTGACGTTCGGTGTGGGTCACCTCATCGGCAGCCACGGCGGCTGACCGCGGCCCTTCGCTTGGCCCCGGTTGCGGGCAGTTGAGCGGCCAGGTCCATCAGCGCGGTGTTGCGGCTGAGCCGTGCGCGATGCGGCCACGATTGAGACCGTCTGAGGCTGTCCGCCGCTTCGGCTGATATCCCCGCACGACCTCCCGGTTCCCGTATCCCGCCGCCGAGATCACCGGGCTCCCGGAGCGGGACCGACGTCACGTCCGCTGACCCGCTTCGTTCCGGGTGGGCGCCGGCCTGGCGTCCGGGGCATGGTGGCTGCTGAGGTCGCCAGTCAGGTGAACGCCAGGCCCGGCCGTGACCCGCTCTCCTGGGTCACGGCCGGGTGTTCCGGGGGTGGCTATCGCTGTACTGGCAAGCGATCATCCGTCACCGCCGGGCGGGTTAGAGCGCCGTTCGTGACCCGCTGCCGGCGAGCATCCGGTTACGGGTCGATCGTGATGCTGAACGCCTGGGTCGCGGTGTCGCCGAGGTTGTCGGTCACTTTCATCGTGAAGGCGAAGGTGCCTGCCTTGGCGGGCGTCCCGGACAGGACGTTGTTGTTGTAGGTTCCGGGGTTTCCCGAGCTGAAGCTCAGACCGGGAGGGACCTGCCCGGCGGCGACCGAGAACGTGTACGGCGGCTGGCCGCCTGTGGCGCCGAAGGCGATGGCGGGATAGGCGGCGCCGACCGTGCCGGCCGTGCAGCAGGGACCGGTCCCGCTGAGCTGGAGCGGCGGCATGGGGTCGATGGTGAGGCTGAATTGCTGGGTTGCCTGCTGGCCGTTGTAGTCGCTGACCTGCATGGTGAAGGTGTAGGTGCCGGCGGTGGTCGGCGTGCCGGCCAGCTCATTGCTGGCGTACCTCGGGCCGCAGCAGGGGTCGGTCTGCAGGGTGAGGCCGGGCGGGAGTTTCCCGGCGGTCAGGGCCCAGGTGTAGGGCGCGGCCCCGCCGGTGGAGAAGAAGTCCTGGGCATACGCCGTTTCGGCAGGTGCCGGAAAGAGAACTGGCGAGCTGGTACCACCTGGTCCGCCGGCGGGCAGCTCGACGGTCAGCGGCTGGTTCGGGTCCACCGTGATCTGGTAGGGCTGATACAGCGGCTGGCCCTGGTCGCCGGTGCCTTGCACGGTGAAGCTGTAGGTGTTGCCGCTGTCCGCCTGGGCGGGGGTCCCGCTGATGGTCTCGCCGGAGCCGGTGAAGGTGGCGGGCAGGGACAACCCCGGGGGCAGGGCACCGGAGACGATGCTGAGCGTGCCGCCGGCCTGGTGGCTGGTAGGCAGGTGCCCGGCGTAGGGCAGGCCGAGGACGGCGTCGGGCAGCACGCAGGCCCCGCTGATCAGGAAGCTGCCGTTGGCAGCGGTGCACAGCAGCTGGTCCGGCAGGCCCTGCACGGTGACGGTGATCTGGTAGGCCAGCGTGGCGGTCAGGCCCCCGTCGGTCGCCTTGACGGTGAAGCCGTACGTTCCGGCCTTAGTCGGGTTCCCGCTGATGACGGTGCCAGAGCCGCCCTGGGCGGGCATGGTCAGGCCGGGCGGCAAGCTGCCCGCGGTCACCGCGAAGGTGACGGTGGCGCCGGTGATGCCAGTCTTGGTCACCGCGATGGCCGCGGAGTAGCTGTTCGGCGAGGTGGTGACTCCGGGGGGCAGCACGCATACGCTGAGTTCCTCGGTGCCGCCGCACACTTGCCGGATGCTCGGCGGCCGGTAAGCCGCCGACGCCGGGCCCGCGGCCACCACCGCCAGCGCCGCCACCGTACTCATCATGGCCGCGAGCGTGAGCGCCGCTTTCGGTATTCGTCTCACCGTGATCCTCCTCCGGTCAGCCCCTTGCGGGACTGCACACGAAAATGAGGCTGGCATACCGCGGTGAGAGCGCCCGCCGACCAGCTAGACCGATCCTTACCACGTAACACGGAGCCAGGACGGCTGTGGTTCACCGGCCGGATGGGATGACGAAATCCTTACCGCCACAGCAGCACCGTGAGCGGTCCAGATCCTGGCGGCGCGCGCGCAGAACAGCTGGATCGGCCCGAGCCTGGCGTGCCAGCGCAGCCCGCCCCAAGGTCGCCAAGCACTGCACCGTCGGCATCGGCGAGGATCACCTCCGCTACACCGCGAGGGCGCCCGTTGTCTTTCGCGTCATGTCCTCCTCAAGCGCCACCAGCTTCGGCGCCGGCAGCGGTTCACACGGCAGCCTGGCCGAAGCGGCGCTTGCCGACGCGGACGGGCCCAGGCTCGCTGTCGGTGGTGCTCCCGACCGTTCTGCGGCGCGGCCCGAGATAGATCGAAGCAATGTCAAGTGTCTAGAAGTCCGTCTTGTGTTCACCGCCGGGTCTGAACCGGCCGGGCGGCCGGTACGTGCTAGGGGTGTCAGGCGGCAGGCCGCACTATTTCGCTGTGCGCCCCCGCCGGGATGACTGTCGCGACGGCCCGAGCCGGGGTAGCGGGGAGGCGTCATGGGATTAGCGATGAGCATCCTGTCTGTGTCTTCGTCCTGGCCGTGGCCGTACGCGGCGAGCGGTCTCATATGTCAGGAGGAGGACATCATGCAGCATGCTCAATCGCGTACCCGGTCACGAAGGTGGATCGGGCGAGGCGCCCTGGTGGCGGTGGCGGGCGCGGCCGTGTTCGGGATTTCACCCGTGCTGCCCGCGCTGGCCGCTACGTGGTCATCGCCGGTCGCGTTGCCGGGGTCGTGCGGCAGCTCGGTGGCGGTCAGCCAGGCCGGGGCCATGGCGGCCGGCGGGACCTTCACGGCCTCCGACGGCACCACGCATGTCCAGGTGTGCACCAGCACGAACGGGAAGACCTGGCAGGCGACGGACCTGGGCCCGGGCGGCAACACGCCGAGCTCCGGGCACCGCATCGCCGTGGCGGTCACCCCGGCCGGGCAGACGGTCGCGGTCTGGGGATACTGGCCGTGCTCGACCTGCACCGCCGTCGTGGAGGCGGCCGTGCATCCGGCCGGCGGCAGCTGGGGCGCGCCGGTCACCCTCAGCACCGGTCTGGGCCTGGCCGAGTCCGACGGCGGGCTGGTGATCAGCACAGATGGGGCCGGCAACGTCATCGCCGGCTGGTCCACCAACCCCGGTGATGTCACCGACGCGGTTCTCCTGGCTGGCAGCAGCAGCTGGCGGCCGGCCACGACGCTGTCGATCGAAGCCGACCAGGGCCAGGCGCATAGCCTGAGCCTGGCCGTCAGTCCTGACGGGGGCGCGGTCATCACCTTCAACGGAGGCCTCAACAACCTGTGGGCCGTCTCCGGTACCGTCACCGGCGGGTTCTCCGCCCCGGTCATGCTCGCTTCCGGAGCCGGATCTAACCATTACAACCCGATCGGGACCTCGCAGGTCGCGCTCAGCAACGCCGGGCAGGCGTCGGTCGCCTGGACGGTAGCGGGGGGCCATACCGAAGCGCTGACCCGGTCCCCGTCCGGGACCTGGAGCGGCCCCACGGTACTGTCCAGCCTGCCCTCCAGCTCGGTGTCCACCGCGATCGACGGGGCCGGGAACGCGATCGCCGTTTTCGGCTCGTCCTACTCCTGGCACCTGGCCGGGGGCAGCTGGCAGACGCCCGCGTCGCTGCCGTCCGGATCATCGGGCGGGCTGGCCGTCGCCGACCCGGCCGGCACCTTCGTCTACGCCGACACCACCGGCAACGCGTTCACCTTCACCGCCGGCGCCACCAGCTTCGGTACCGGCAGCGGATCACACACCAGCCTGGGCGACCTGAAGATCGTCCCCGGCCAGGCCGTCCTGCTGGCCGCCAACGCGGTATCAGCCGAGCCCGTGAGCTGACGACCCGCTTGAGCAGGACATGATCCGAAAGACAACGGCACCCAGCCCGGCGCCGGACCGTCCGGCGCCGGGAAGAGTGCACAACCGATCTGGCTAAGCTTCTTACCGGTCACTCGCTGGCTGGACAGCTTCAGCGGCCGTCTTGATGAGCTGCGCCACGTCGTCGGGGTGGGAGACCATCGCTAGGTGGCCGGTGAGGACGTCGACGGTAGTGGCGCCCATGCGCTTGGCGAACTGCCGCTCGGCGTCGGGCGGGATGGCCTGATCGTTCTCAGCTACCAGGAACCAGGATGGGTGTGATTTCCAGGCGGGGACGCCCATCACGTCCTCGAACGTGGACGCGGACAGAGGCTGCTGCACGGCATGCAGCACCCGCGCCTTGACCGGGTCGACGTCCGCCGCGAAGTGGCTGACGAAGTCGTCCTCCGGCAGCCACGCGAAACCCAGCTTGTCGAGGTCAAGATGGGCCAGCGCGGNNGCGTCCGTGCCCAGAGCGGTCATGATCTGCCCGCCGTAGGAGTGCCCGGCGACGACGGTCGGCCCGTCCTGGCGGTCTAGCACCTGGCGCAGCCGGGCCACGTCATCGGCCAGCGAGGACTCCGGGAACTGCGGCGCGGTGACGGTATACCCGTCGGCCTGCAGCCGCTCAATGACGTCGGTCCAGCAGGAGCCGTCGGCCCACGCGCCGTGGACCAGGACAATATTCGGTCGGATACTCATGTCGCTCGGCGCTCGCGTCGCGGCTCGTCGCCCGGTCGACGTCTGTCCGCACCGCCTGTTCGCCGGCGGGTGGACGACCCCGTAGGTTTCGGCGTGAGCTGATCAGGTCCTAGACCTGCGGCGGATTCAGCGGGTGACGTGAATGTTGACGAGCCGGTCAGGGAGCGGCCATCATCAACAGCTTCTCGCAGGTGCTCATCGACGTCATCGGCGTTTCTGCCGGCCATCGCCGGGGTCGGCATCGTACTGCCCGGCCCTGCACGGTTCCTTTACTGCGCCGGCTGTTATTCGAGCCGGGCCTGGGCGAGACCTACGCTGATTACCGGGCCCGCGTGCCGGCGCTGATCCCCCGGCCCTCGTTCCGGCGTCGATCGCCTGGGTCTTAGCCAAGCGAGGAAACGACAGGAGGCAGGCAACATGAAACCTAGCCCAGTAATCACCTCGGACACCGGCACGACAGATCCCCTGGTTATCGCGTCCCGTTTCTGCGGCCCCCCGGGCAGCGGCAACGGTGGCTACGTCTGCGGACGGATCGCCGCGCACGTCGATGGCCCGGTGACGGTGACGCTGCGCCGGCCACCTCCGCTGGCCACGCCCATGGCCGTCGAACGCGGCAGCGAAAGCTCAGTCCGCATCTACCAAGACGGCACGCTGATCGCCGAGGCAACCGGCTCGCCGGACGGCCCGGCACTAGAGATACCGGGTCCGGTCTCGCTAGCCGAAGCGCGTGCGGTGGCCGGCGGCGCGCGCTACTACACCGACCCGATGTTCCCTGACTGCTTTGTGTGCGGGACGGCCCGCGGGCCCGGCGACGGGCTGCGGATCTTCCCCGGGCCGCTGGCTGGCAGGGCGGTGTGGGCGGCGCCGTGGACACCGGACCCGTCGGTCACCGACGCCGGCGGGAGGGTGCGGCCGGAGGTGGCCTGGGCGGCGCTTGATTGTCCCAGCGGGATCGCCGCCGCCGAGGCCGTCGGCCTAGCCCGGGACACCGCCATCCTGCTCGGCCGGATGACGGCCAGCCTGGCCGGGCTGCCTATGGCCGGCGACCAGTGCCTGGTGATCGCCTGGCCGGACGGGCGGGACGGCCGTAAACTGCTGGCCGGGTCGGCGCTGCTCGGGCCCGGCGGCCAGGTGCTCGCCGCGGCCAGGACCGTTTGGCTGACCGTGCCGCGCCCGGTTCCGGCGCCAGTCGCTGAAGGAGCGTCGTGACCGGGCACCGCTGCGCGTTGTAGGCCGCGGCGGCCTGAGTACCCACTGGTTCGAGCAGCACACGAGAGCAGCACGGCCCCGGCCCAAACCGATAACGGGACGGGCCAGGTCTGACACGATGGGCCGCGTGCCTTCCGTTCCCGAGGGTTCTGCCGAGCCGCAAAACCGGGCCGTGGCCAACGACTATGACAGCTTCGCCGAGGCGTACTCGGCCGAAACTGAGGCCAACCTCATCAATGGCTATTACGCGCGCCCCGCGATCCTGGATCTGGCCGGTGACGTGGCCGGCCGGCGGATCCTCGACGCCGGCTGCGGCTCCGGCCCCCTGTTCGCGGCGCTGCGCGACCGGGGCGCCATCGTGACCGGCATCGACAACAGCGCCGGAATGCTCAGGCTGGCCCGGCGGCGGCTCGGCGACGGCGCGGACCTGCAGGTAGCCGACCTGGGCAGCACGCTACCGTTCCCCGACGACACGTTCGACGATGTCACCGCATCCCTGGTCCTGCACTACCTGCAGGACTGGGGGCCGGCCCTCGCCGAGCTACGGCGCGTGCTCAAGCCCGGCGGACGGCTGATCGTGTCCGTCGACCATCCCTTCGCCGTGAACCTCATGCACCGCGAGGCCGGCCGCAAGCCCGACTATTTCGCGACCTATAACCACACCGCACAGTGGACCATGGGCGGCCAGACCGCTGTGATGAGTTTCTGGCACCGGCCGCTGCACGCGATGACCGACGCCTTCACCGCGGCCGGCTTCCGGATAGCGGTCATCAGCGAACCACCCCCCGCACCAGGCGCCCGCGAGCTGTTCCCCGACGTCCTCGTGGACAAGCAGGCCTTCCTGTGTTTCATCTTCTTTGTCCTGCAGGCCGGCTGACTGCCGCGGGGCCCTCCTGGCCCGGCAACACGACGAAGGGTAACCAAGTTTCCCTACGCTAAGACCAGCTCAGAAGTACAATTCAAAATTGTTTACATATCCGCTCCTTTCCCGGGGGTATGGTGGTCTCGATAGGAGCAGAGAAGGGCGTGGACGTGACCACGAAGGTAGAAGGCTTCGATCGCCTGGTCGAACCGTTCCGGACGGAGCTGCTGGCGTACTGCTACCGGATGCTCGGCTCGGCTCACGACGCAGAGGACTTGGTCCAGGACACGTACCTGAGGGCGTGGCGGGCGCGGGAGCAGTACGACGAGACTCGTAGTTCAATGCGCACCTGGCTTTACCGGATCGCGACGAACGCGTGCCTGACCGCCTTGGAGGTCCGCAGCCGCCGGCCGCTGCCGTCGGGAATGGTGGCCGCGTCGGACCCGCTCGGGCCGCTCGTCCCGGGAGAGAACGTCGCCTGGCTCCAGCCCTTGCCGGACTCGTTGCTGGATGCGGGCGATCCGGCTGGAGCCGTGATCGACCGCAGCAGCTTGCGCTTGGCGTTCGCCGCCGCCCTGCAGCACCTGTCGGCGCGGCAGCGTGGTGCGCTGATCCTGCGTGACGTGCTCGGCTTCTCCGCGTCCGAGGCAGCGGAGATCCTCGGCACTACCGTCGTATCGGTGAACAGTTCCCTGCAGCGGGCGCGTACCCGTGTGAAGGAAGCCGAGGTCCGGCAGGAAGGTCTCAGCGAGCCGTCCGCAGCCGAGCAGCGTGCCTGGGTCGATCGCTACATGAAGGCGTTCGAGCGCGCCGACGTCGAGGGTCTCAAGCGGCTGCTCACCGAGGACGTGCTCATGGAGATGCCGCCGATGCTCAACTGGTTCACCGGGCCCGGCAACTACGGCCTGTTCATGGAGTGGGTCTTCGGAGCGGCCGGAACGGACTGGTGCCTGAAGGCGGTCGCGGCCAACGGCCAGCCCGGGTTCGCCGCCTATCGGCGCGTCGGTGGCGGATACGAACTGCACACGCTCCAGATCTTCACCGTCACCGCCGAGGGCATCAGCCGGAATTCGGTGTTCCAGGATTCCGAGGTCTTCGCGTCTTTCGGTCTGGCCGCCGTGCTCGACGCCTAGGGACTTACGCGGCCACTGCTACGGCAACCTCTCTGCGTCGAGCCCGCCTCAACACCTCTTTACCGCGGGCGCGATGAGTTCCGGCCCCGCCGCCGGTATGTACTGACGAGTTCGCCGGAATACCCCGGGCGAACCAATCACGAGGGAGAATCCGATGTCAGACAGTCGTGCGGAAGACGAGGCCGCCATCCAGGCCGTGCTGGTTGACTCCTACAAGGCGTGGGAGGCTGGCGACGCCGACGCCATGGTCGCCGACTACACGGCGGACGCGACCGCCATCATGACCGGCTCGCTCCGCGAGAGCCGTGAGGTGATCCGCGAGAACATGGCCCTGGCCTTCGAGGGGCCACTCAAGGACAGCTCGACCTACAACAAGCGGCTCAGCCTCCGCTTCGTCGGCAGGGACGCCGCGATCGTCGTCAGCGAATCCGGCATCCTGTTCGGCGCCGAGACCGAGGTCCCGGACACGAGGAAGGTGAACGCGACCTGGGTTTTCGAGAAGCGGGGCGGCCAGTGGCTGATCGCCGCCTATCACAACAGCCCGGTGCTGGCGCCCGGGCAGTGAACCCGTCCTGGTAATCGACAGTGACCGCGTGTAGTGGCGCCGAGTTCTGACGTTCGGGCTGGCCTTCTGGGCTCGGCGGCGCTACTCGTGGCGCGACAGGCTGGGTGGATCTAACGGATCGTCGTAAGGACTCACGTCGCTGTGCTCGTCGAGCAGTGCGACGAGCTTCTTCGGCGCGAGGATCCGGTAGCTCTCGGTCACGAGCTCACGGATCTCCTCCCAGTCCGTCTCGTCGGTGAGCACCACCACGATGCGATCATGGCCGGCTCGCGAGGCGAGGAACGGGTAGCCAATGGATAGCAACGCCTCGCGTTCGTCCGGGCCGACACGCAACACGAGCAGCGGGACGAGCTTGCCAGTGGAGTCCTCCCATGCCACGAGCAAGCAGAACGACCTCCGGCGGATGTCGAACGACCGCGCCGTCGATCTCGCTCTGGTCAGTGAACCGTCGACTCGTACCGTCACCTCGGGGAGCGCCAGGCATAGCGCGCGGATCCGCTCGACGATGTCCTCCGGGACCTCTACGGGCGCGCCGCCGTCGTTCCCTTGCCGCACCGACGACCTACCGGCGGAACGCGGCTCGGACCGCAGCCGCGGTGGAGCTGAAGTACTCGGGTGGCTCGATGAAGCCCCACTCGTTGAACGTCGAGCCGTTGGTGAGGGCGCGTCGGTAGCCGAAACAGGCGAGGTAGAGCGTCCGGATGTACATGACCGCCTCGAGCCGGTCGAGTTCGTCATCGGTCGGCTCGACATGTCGGCGGTAGGCGTTGACGGCAGCGTCGATCCACTTCTGGTTCGGCCGGCGTGGGTTCCACGAACCCGTGCCCCAGATCAGGTACGCGAAGTCGGCGAGGCGCGGTCCGCGCCCGGACGCCTTCCAGTTGATCGCGACCGGCCCCTGTTCGCTCAAGACGGCGTGATCGGGGGCGTGGAGGAGGTTTCCGTGCAGCAAGCCCTCCGGAAGGCCGTGGCCGTCGTCGGCCGAGCGCACCTGGTCGCGGAGCTGGTCAAATCGCTCGCGCTCGGCGGCCGCGACCTTCGTGTCGACGGCGCCGAGAAACGACAGGGCCGCCAGCAGGTCCTGACCCGGCGTGCCCTCATGGCTCGGGTCCTCACCACTCGCTCCACCCGGGCGGCTGGCGGTTTCGTCGTACGGCAGCGCGTGCAGCCGTCCGAGCAGCTCACCCATCATGGCGAACTTCGCGGCGCCGCCGGGGAGCTGGACGCCTTCAACGAACCGCGTCACGAGGACCGCGCTGCCATCGAAGTCAGATACCGCGTCGTCGACCGCCAGGCGCTCCGCGGGATAGTCGTGCCGCTCCAGGAAGCTGAGGATCGCGGCGTCGCCCTCAACCCCGGCACGCGGCCGAGCGGGGGGAAACGCGCGGGCGACCCACGGGCTGCCGTCATTGCGGTCGATGCGGAACACGTAGGTCTTGTGCACGCTGAGCTTGGTCGCCGCGACCGGGTCAATGCCGTAGCGATCCCGGAGATGAGCGAGTAGCCGCTCAGGAACTGGCTCGTGGTGCATTCGGGCACCGAGACCCTCGAGATCCGTCAGTGCTTCGGTGTAGCGCTGTCCTGTCTCCTCGGCGTGGCGCCGGACGACCTTCTTGAAGCTGGCGTCCTTGGTCATGGACAAGCCTCCCCTTGACACCCTCGTCCCCAGCGACGTTGTGTCAGAAGATGGCCTGTGACATTGACGACCGAGAGGGCGAATCCCCTTCGCCAATGGAACCCCGGCTGGGGCGGATGTTCCACAGCTCGGCGACCGGTCGCCGCCGTGAACAAACTCTCCCTGAGGCGTTCGGTGTTCGTCAAGCGCTTCATCCGCGAGATGACTGACCGGCCCGTATCAAGGGGAAGGGACGACCGGTTCGATGCCCGCCTGGATGGCGTAGCGGGTCAGTTCGGCGCGGTTGCGCGCGCTGGTCTTGTCCCTGATCCGGTCCAGGTGCGTTCGGACTGTGTTGGGCGTGACGAAGAGCGTCTCCGCGATCTTGGCGTTGCTCGCTCCGCCGGCCAGTAGCGCCATGATCTGCCGCTCTCGTGCCGACAGCGGGCCAGCCGGGCTGTCCGTCGCCGCGTAGTGGACGGCTGGAACGGACACGGCGGGCGCAGGCTCCGGATCTGGCTGGGCCGCGCCCACGGCCAGGGCTATGGCGTCGGCTTGGCTGAGCGTGCGGCCACGCCGGCACGCGGCATCGAGTGCGGCTTCCCCGAGCGTGTCGAGCAGTCGGGCATGGGCGCCGGCGCGCAGTTCCACGTCCAAGGCATCGAAGGCCTGTCCGGCCTGCTCGTACTGGTGGTCCGCGGCGCCGTAGAGGGTGGCGGCGACGGTGGGGTCGCCGTCCATGCTGATGGCTACCGCGAGGCCGAGGATGGCAACGTGGACAAAGGTCTTCGCCCCGGTGGTTCGCGCCGTGTCCAGGACGCCGATGAGCAGGCGGCGGGCGCTGGCGGCATCTGCGTCCATGAGGTGGACAAGCCCCAGGTTCAACGCCAGGGCAGCGCCCAGGTGCTGGTAGCCATGGGCTTCCGCGACCTCCAGCGCCTCCTGGAAGGACGCCACGGCAGCGGGGCGCTCCCCGGCCCCGACCTGGTCAACACCCAGATTCAGCAGGGTAATGACGAGTACGTAGTTATCTCCGGCCGCCTGCGCAAGCGCGAGGACCTCCTGCTGGTCAGCGGAGGCTGCGTCCCGGTCGCCGGACTCCCCTTTGAACGCCGCGCGGTGTCCGAGAGCGGCGGTAAGCAGATGGGGGCTCCCGGCTGACCTGGCCAGCGCGACGGCCTCGTCGACCATGGCCAGCGCGGCGGGCAGATCGCCGGTCAGGAAGGTGAACCAGCAGAGCACGCACAGGGCATCGCCGGCGACATAGTCATCGGCGAGGGCGCGGGCAATCGTGATGGCCTCCTGCGCCATCGAGGGGATCGCCGGGCTGCGGCCGAAGTTATTGAGCAGGTGGCCCTGCGCTACTAGGGCCCGGGCTCGGTCGCGAGTCGGCCGGCGGGCGTCGGGGCGCCCGAGCAGATCGCTGAGCGCCTCGATGATTTCGCCNNGCGAGGCGTTCGGCGGCGTAGTGGCGGATCGTCTCCAGGAGCCGGTAGCGGGTGGACCCGTGGATTACCTCGGCCTGGACCAGGCTCTTGCCGACCAGCGCGGCCAGCAGGTCAAGCACCTGCCAGTCCGCGACGTCGCCGCCGGAGGCGACCGCTTCGGCGGCGTCCAGGGTCCAGCCCCCGGCGAAGACCGAGAGCCGGCCGAACACGATCTTTTCCTGCGGGCTGAGCAGGTCGTAGGACCAGTCGATCAGGGCTCGCAGGGTCTGGTGGCGCGGCAGGGCGGTCCGGTTCCCGGTGGTCAGCAGCCGGAACCGCTGATCGAGCCGGGCGTTGATCTCCGGCGCCGACAGCGAGCCCAGCCGGGCCGCGGCGAGCTCGAGGGCCAGCGGGATCCCGTCGAGGCGGACGCAGATCGCCG
>PLDT01000175.1:0-25105 GCA_003136255.1 Actinomycetota bacterium | reverse complement strand
CTAACGGAGCGGCTGATGTCAAGGCCCACCGTCCGGCAGAAGGGCGAGTTATCGGTCAGCCCGACGAACGCGATGGTCGAGGGGCACAGCAACCGGGGCCAGTGGCGAACGTCCGGCGTGCTGTCCTGCCGTCCAGGCGCCCGGTAAGTCCGCCTCGCTCCTCGCGCCCACCTCGATCATCGGGCCGGGCGGTCAGTCCGCGGCCGAGCAGCGCGGGCCCGGCACCCAGGAGTCTCGGTCGGAGCCTTGGTTGATGACGCGCTGGTGGTTCTGCAGGTGGAGCAGGTGGGCCCAGGTCTCGCTCACCGCGCTCAGCCGGGCGCCGCCGAGGGTCTGGTCCCAGCCGCGCGACCAGGTCAGTACCGTCGAGACGTCCCAGGTCGACAGGCCGGGATCGGCCGCGACGGCGTGCTCGATCTCGGCCAGCCTGGTCCGGTGGTGCCGCAGCAGCGTCTCGATGCGGGCGCCCAGATCGGCGAACCGGTACTCGTGCGCCGGCAGGACCTCGGCCGGGGTGTACCGGGCCAGCGCCCGCAGCGAGGCCTGGTAGTCGCCGAGCGGGTCGCCCTCAGAGCCAGGCGGGAGACCGATGTGCGGCGTGATCCTCGGCAGCACGTGGTCGCCGGTCAGCAGCACGTCCTGCCGTTCGTCGTAGAAGCACAGGTGACCCGGCGTGTGGCCGGGCGTCCACACGGCCCGCAGGGCAGTCCCGGCCCCGAGCGGCAGGCTGCCGTGCTCGACATCGAAGTCGGGCCGGGCCAGTTCCGTGTACACCCGGACCGCTCCGGTCATCATGGCGGCCACCTCGGTGGCCTGCTCGTCAGGCGCCCCGCGGGATCCCAGCCACTCCGACATCCCCACCCGGCGCGCCTGCGACTCGGCCCGGCGCAGGGTCGCGCCCTCGGCCGGGTGCATGCCGACTAGGGCGCCGGACGCCTCGCGGACCCGGGCGGCCAGGCCCAGGTGGTCGGAATGCGCGTGCGTGACCAGCATGTACTTCAGGTCGGTGATATCGTGCCCGGTCGCCGCGATGCTGTCGCACAGCGCCGTCCAGGCCTGTTCGGTCGGCCACCCCGTGTCGATCAGGGCCAGGCCGGTCCGTCCGGATACCAGGTAGGCCAGGGTGTAGCGCAGCCCGCTGCCGGGCCAGGGCACCGGAATCGACCACAGCCCGGGCCTGACCTCTTCCACCGGCGGGAGCAGGTTCTCCAGCCAGGCGTAGCGCTGGGCGGCGCCGACGGCCGTGCCCTCGGCCGGCGCACCGGCTCCTTTCAGGCCCACGCAGCCCGAAGCCCGCTCGCCGCTGCCGCTGCCCGCGTCCGGTTCCGCCGCCATCTACCTACCCTGAACACTCTTTACGGAAGTAGCGCCGTTGACCTACCCCAGTTCCAGGCGTTAGCGTGACGCATGAGTCGACGTTTGTCAAATTGTCAATGAGTGCGCGCTCCCTGAGGAGGACCGATGGCGAAGTCCATGTTCATGGCGTGGTCCAGCCCCGTCGACGAGGCTAGCGACAGCGAGTTCAACGCTTGGTACGACGGCACGCACGTTCCCCAGGTCCGGGCCGCGATCCCGGCCGTCACGGCGGTCCACCGGTACCGGGTCGCGGACGTTCCCGGGGTCGGCGCCCCGCCGGCCCATCGTTACCTCGCGGTGTGGGAGATGGACACCGACGACGTGGCGGGCGCCATGGCCGCGCTCGGCGCCGCCTCCGTCGACGGCCGGATCGACATGACGCCCGCGATGGACCTCGCGGTCAACCCGCCCGTCCTGCACTGGTTCGAGGCCGTCAGCGGTTAGCCGCCTGNNCGGCCCAAGAGGGGAATTGCGTGACGGAGGCCGTCGCCACGGCTGTGGCTCCTGGCCAGCTGCGGAGCCGGCCCTGGATGACTCTGGTCGTCGTGTCCATGGCGGTGGTCATGGTGGCGATCGACGGGTCGGTGGTGGCGGTGGCCAACCCGTACATCGGCCGCGACCTGCACGCCTCGCTGGCCGACCTGCAGTGGATCACCAATGCGTACCTGCTGGCGCTGGCCGTCTCGCTGATCCTGGGCGGCAAGCTCGGGGACCACTTCGGCCGGCGCCGGGTATTTCTCGTCGCCGTGTCCGGCTTCTCAGTGGCATCGCTGGCCATCGGCCTGGCGGGCACCACCGACGCGGTGATCGTGCTGCGCGGCGTCCAGGGTGTCTTCGGCGCCCTGCTGCTGCCCAACACGCTGGCGCTGCTGCGGGCCGCCTTCCCTGGCGAGGGGGAGCTCAACCGGGCCGTGGGGACCTGGGTGAGCGCTTCGGCGGTGGCCACCGCTGCCGGTCCGATCGTCGGCGGGTTGTTCGTGGAGCACATCTCGTGGCAGAGCGTGTTCTACATCAACGTCCCGGTGGGGACGGCCACCTTGGTCCTGGGCCTGTTCGTGCTCCGCGAATCGCGGCAGGGCGGGCGGCACCGCTTCGACATTCCCGGGGTGGTGAGCCTGGCCGTCGGGCTGCTGGCCGTCGTCTACGCGCTGGTCAACGCCCAGGCCTGGGGCTGGGGCAGCGCCCGCACCCTGGGCCTGATCGCCCTGGGGGCCGTGGTGCTGGCCGTCTTCGTGGTCATCGAGCACCGCACGGCGGACCCCCTGGTCCCGCTGGGTATCTTCAGCGGGCGTTCGGTCTCGCTGTGCGTGGTGATCGTGCTCCTGGACTTCTTCGCCCTGTTCGGCGTGCTGTTCTTTATCGGCCTCTACCTGCAGAGCGTGCACGGCTACACCCCGGTCGGAGCCGGGGTGCGCCTGCTGCCCTTGACGGTCGCGTTCGCCTTCTCCGGCAACATCGGCGCCCGTCTCACCGAGCGGTTCGGACCCCGGCTGCCCATCACCGGCGGGCTGCTGGCCACCTCGGTGGCCCTGTTCTCGCTGGCCACGCTGCAGGTCGACTCGAGCTACCTGCACCTGTGGCCCCCGTTCATCCTCATCGGGATGGGCATCGGGCTGGTCGTGACCGCGGCCACCGACGCCATCGTCGGCAACGTGCCGGTGGACGAAGCGGGCCTGGCCAGCGGCATCCAGGTCACGGCCATTCAGCTCGGCGGAGTGCTGGGCACCGCGGTCGGCGGCTCCCTCATCGGGGCCACGGTGGCCGGGGGGCTGCTGAGCCGGTTGCTGAGCGCCGGGGTGCCGCCCGGGGTAGCCCGCACCCTGGCTCGGTCCTCGGCCGTGATCTCCCAGGGCCTGGCCCCGGTTCCGGCCGGTTCGTCCGCCCGCGTGGCGCAGGCCATCACGCAAGCCAGCCACGCGGCGTTCATGGCCGGGCTGCACCTGACCATGGCCGTAGCCGCCTCCGCTGCTCTGGTCGGCGCGGCTCTCGGGCCCTTCGTGCGCCCGGGGAGCACCCCGGCCGGCGCAGCCCGGCCCGTCCTATGACCGCTCAGGGACTGGGACCGCTCAGGGACTGGGCACGCCGGTACCGTTGTGGCCCCGGCCGGCCAGCACGTCCTCGACGGTCATGGCCGCACGGTCAGCCGTCCCGTGCGCCGCGTGCCGCCGCATGAGCTGCAGCAGCACGCCGCCCGCCCGGCGCGGGTGCACGAACATCTGGAACCCCTGCTCATCGGCGCCGAACGGCTCGTAGCCGCGCGCCGCGAACCGTTCGAACGCGGCCCCGACGTCGTCGACCAGGAACGTCACGTGGTGCACCCCGCCCTCGGGACGGCGGCGCAGGTAGCTGTCGAGGAAGGCCGAGCCGGCCAGCGGCTCGATCAGCTCCAGGCACCAGACCCCGCCCAGCTCGAGCCGGACCGCGCGCCAGCCGATCGCCGGGTTGTCGGCGCCCACCACGAACCGCCCGCCCAGCGTGTCCCGCCACAGCGCCAGCATGTCCCGGATCCGGCGGCCGGCCACCGCGACGTGGTCGAAGGTCGCGCCGATCTCCCCGGCCAGGCTGGCCTCTTCGTCGCCGAGCTCGGCGGCCCCGGGCAGCTGAGCCGTCATACCCGTACCGTGCCGATCGCCATCAGGACTCCACGTGACGCAGGGGGCGGATGCGGCCGCCGTTTCCGGAGTAAAGTTCGCCGTCCATCAAACTAATGGTGCCCTAGTGGTGTCAAGGAGCCGGTCACCGCCCCCGTCCGGGCCACCGCACAGGGCCCCGCGCCCGTTGGCGGCGGCCCGCTCCGCGGTTAGACTTCGAAAGACGTATAACTTTCTTATGTAGTCCCCGGGAGACCACCATGGATAGCTCCAAGGTTCCGCTGGGCGAGCCGTCAGGGCCGTTCGTCAATTACTGCGATCCCGGCGAGATCGCCGCCTTCGCCCTAGCCATCAACGACGATAACCCGCTGTACCGCGACGGGCGCGCGGTGCCGCCCACCTACCCGGTGGTGCCGGTGTTCGACGCCATGCGCAGCCTGGGCCAGCTGCCGGCCGAAGCCATGGAAGGCGGGCGCGGCGGCGGGCACGGCGAGCACGACCTGTACATCCGCCGGCCGATCTCGCCAGGGATGGCCCTGCACACGACCGCGGACCGGTATGCGGTCGTGGTCAGCAAGGCCGGGATGAACGTGTTCACCCGGCTGATGAGCGTCGACGACGACGGGCAGGTGGTCGTCGAGCAGTACTGGTCCTCGATCATGACCGGCCAGGCCACCGGCGGGAACCAGGGCCCGGACATGCCCGATCACACCTTCCCCGAGCAGGCCCGGGCCCGGAAGGTCGGCACGATGAGCCTGCCCACCACCCACGACCAGACCTTCCGCTACGCGGGCGCCTCGGGCGACCGTTCGACCATCCACGTCAGCGACCAGGCGGCCATCCGCAGCGGGCGGCCCCGCAAGTTCAACCAGGGGGCCTGCAGCCTGGGCATCGCCAGCCGCGCCCTGGTCGCGCTGGCGGCGGGCGGCGAGCCGGGCCGCATCAAGCGCGTCGCGGTCCGGTTCAGCCGGTACGCCTACCCGGGCGATGACATCGACGTGTCCGTGTACGACGTGGGCCCGACCGCGGGCGGCCTGCGGGCCTACGCCTTCGAGGCCGCCTCGCAGGGCGACACGGTGCTGAAAAACGGCTGGGTCGAGGTTTCCCCGGCGGTCTGACCAGGACCTGTGCCCGCGACGCCCCGGCTGTGGGCTGGGCGTCGCGGGCGGGACAGGGCGGGACAGGATTGCGGCTAGGTCAGCTGGCCCCGTACAAGATGTCGTAGGGCCCCTGCTTCAGCGTGCACTCCTTCAGCGCGCCGTCCGGCCAGCCGGTGTGGTCGGCGGCAGAGAACGAATCCTGGACGCCGGGGATATCGAGCTGGAGGTTCTTGATCTGCTCGATCGCGGCCGCGAGCTTGGTCCCGTCCAGGCTGTTCGCCGTCTCGATCGCCTGCTTGATCACCAGCAGGAAGTTGTAGGCCATGATGATGCCCGAGGTCGCCGGGTTGAGCCCGATCTTGGCCTGAGCCGCCTTGAGCAGGGCGACGTTCTCCGGGGTCAGCAGCGTCGAGGTCGGCTGGCCCGGCGCGTAGGACTGATAGCAGCCGTCGACCGTCCCCGGCGGGACCTGGCTGGCCGTCACGTCGTAGTCGTACAGGCCGCCCCAGCCGATGATCGTCGGTGACCAGCCGATCTGCTTGATCCCCGAGACCATCGCCGGGATGCCGGTGAACCCGGTCGGGAACAGCGTCTTGATTCCCGCTTCCTTGGCCTCGGTGAGCTGGGTGGTCAGGTCGATGGCCGTGGGGGAGTAGGTGATGGTCTTGATGAACGTCAGCCCGGCGGCCTTGACGTCCGCCTGGGCGTCGGCGGCGAGTTCGACGCTGAACGAGGTCCCGTCGGACAAGATCCCGATGTCGTTGTCATTGTGCGACTTGGCCCAGTTCACCATCGTCTGGGCGTACTGGGCGTTGGACGGCCCGGTGCTGAAGAACGAGGGGTTGGTCTGCGGATTGAGCAGTGCGTAAGCGCCGTTGTTGGCCACCACGAGCACGTGCTGCTGCATCAGGTAGGGCTGGATCTCGTTCTGCGGGGAGGACAGCGAGTCCTGCCCGATGATGGTCTCGCCCTGGCCGACCAGCTGGCGGGCGATGCTCAGCGAGGTCGCCGGGTTACCCGCGTCGTTGTAGTTGGTGATCTGGACCTTGTGACCGCAGATGCTGTCGTGCGCGTTGAAGTAGTTCTCCTCCAAGATCGACTCGGTCTGCTCCAACTGGCCCGACGTGGCGGTCGGCCCGGACAGCGGAAGGATGTTGGCGATCTTTATCGGGCCGGCCGGGATGTTCGAGCACTGGGCCGAGCTCCCGCCGCTAGCGGCGGTAGTCGACGAGCTGCTGGAACTGCAGGCCGCGAGCCCTAGGGCCAGCACGGCCCCGACCGCGATCGGGACGGATCTACGGCGGCGCCATAGCGGGTGAAACCGCTTCATCGAAGCTCCCTTACCTCGCTGGTAGGGAGAATCCTAATCCGTCGATCCATCGATAGATAGATGAGTATCAAAAATGATCGATAACGATTGGCCTCGTCCGGATGGCCGTAACATGCGGCTCGGCCCGCCGCTAGGCGCCCGGTGCCAAGCCCTCCTGGACGTACTCGACCAGGCGCTGGCCGAACATCAGCGACACCGTGTACTCGCCGTGCGTCACGGCCAGCCCGTACAGGTCCGGCGTCGGCGTGACCGACCAGCCGTGCAGGTCCACCTCCCGGGTGGCGAAGTCCTGCAGCCGCCCGGCCCGCTCGGCCGGGCCGTGGTAGAACAACTCCTGGTCGTTGAGGTCCAGTTCGAGCGAGAGCTCCAGGTCGTCACTGGCCCGCAGCCGGGCCAGGTTCCGCTCGAGCTCGATCAGCACCGGGGCCAGGGCGAGGTCCGCCGGTGAATGCGGTCGGGGCGTAGACATCTGCACCACCATGCCTTCCGTTGCGGGACGATCCTAGACCGCTTCAGTTCCGCTCTTCGCGCCAGCCGGCCTTGAAGTGGTCCAGGGTCTCGTCGGTGAATCCCCATGGTGACCGGGTGGTGGCGCCGCCGTCGACGACGAGGGTCTGCCCGGTGACGCGGGCGGCGAGGGCGGAGGACAGGAACAGGGCGCCGTTGGCGATGTCGATGGGGCGGGGCGGGGCCAGGGAGTTGACGACGTCCTGGCCGAACGGGACGTCGGGCTTGTCCCAGACACTGCCGCCCACGTTGCCGGGGGCGACGCAGTTGACCCGGATGCCGTACTTGCCGTATTCGTCGGAGTAGGTCTTGATCAAGGAGATGACGCCGGCCTTGGCTGCGCCGTAGGCGACGTGGTACTTGGAGGAGGACAAGCCGTCCACGGAGGTGACCTGGGTGATCGCCCCGCCGGTGCCCTGGGTGATCATGTGCGGGATGACGGCCTTCAGGACGAAGAAGAACTGCTTGAGGTTCTTGGTCATCTGGTAGTCCCAGTCCTGCTCGGTCTGCTCGTGGGAGGGGGCGAAGATCGCCTCGCCGACCACGTCGACCAGCACGTCGACCCCGCCCAGCCCGGCGACCGCCTCGTCGATGATCCGCTGGGCCTCGGCCTCGGTCCGCACGTCCCCGACCACCGGGAACGCCTTGCCGCCGGCCTGCTGTATTTCCGCGGCGATCTCGCCGGCCCGGCCCTCGTCCATGTCCACGCAGGCGACCGTGGCCCCGGCCGCCGCCAGCTGCAGCGCGCTGCCCCGGCCGTGCCCGGCCCGGTAAGGGATGAAACCCGCCCCGACCACGATGGCACGCGCCCCGTCCAGTCCCAGATCGATCATGCCCGTCTTCCTCTCTCATCGGCGGAGGCAGTGACTTAGATATCTATACAACTATAGAACGAACGGCCCGACCGCGGGTAGCCTGGCCTTCGATCAAGTTCCGCCGCCCCGACGCGGCCCTGCCTCAGGGAGGACGGTCATGTCCGTCATCGCCATCGTGGGCGCCGGCCCGGGTCTCGGGCTGTCGATCGCGCGCCGGTTCGGCCGCGAGGGCTTCTCCGTCGCCCTGATCTCCCGGACGCCGGACAAGCTCGACCGGCTGGTCGCCGAACTGGCCGCCAGCGGGATCCAGGCGGCCCGTTTCGCCGGTGACGTGCTCGACCGCCCCACGCTGACGGCGGCCCTGGCGGCCGCCGCCGACCGGTTCGGCCCGGTCGACGTGCTCGAGTACTCCCCGGCTCCGCACGGGGCGCCACCCGGTCTGGCCATGACCGACGTCCTGCACGCCACCGCCGAGAACGTGCAGCCCCAGGTGGAGTTCTACGTCTACGGCGCGATCACCGCCGTGCAGGCCGTCCTGGGCGGCATGCTCGAGCGCGGTCGCGGCACCCTGCTGTTCACCACGGGAGCGTCGTCCGCCGTGCCCATGCCGCCGATGGGCAACGTCGCCATCGCCGGGGCCGGGCTACGCAACTACGCGCTGGCCCTCAACGCCGCGCTGGCCGATCGCGGCGTGTACGCCGCGCACGTGCCGCTGGACGTCTGGATAGGCTCGGGCGGCCCCGAGACCCAGCCCGACACCATCGCCGAGCTGTACTGGGATCTCTACCTGTCCCGCGACCAGCCGGAGCGGCTGTACGCTGCGCCGTGACCGCCAGCCGGTTACCGCGGGCAGAAGGCCACGGCGACGGGCTGGTCCGGGCCGGGCCGGTCCTCGGGACGGGCCAGGTCCCGGTCGAACAGGCGGCTGACCGAATTTCCGGCCACGTCCTCCAGGACCGGGTCGACGATGAGCCGGTGACCGCTGGGCGCCCATGGCCGGCCCGGGGTCAGCCGCCACGATCCTTCACCGGCGCCCGGCTCCGCGCCGCCCGCTACCGGCTGCCCGTCGGGTCCGGCGACGCGCAGGCAGCGGGCGAGCAGGCCATGGTCGAGCGGCCGGCCGAACTGGACCTCCAGCGGCTCGCGGGTGCCGCCTGACGGCGCGAAGAGGGTCCACGCGCCAGGGTCGACGCGCCGCCGCTCGTCGGCGCCCACCGCATAGCGGCGCTCGGCCGCACCACGCAGACCGCGGCCGAGCGCGTCGCGGAACCCGTCGTCCACCACCACCCGGAACGGCTCGCCGCGGCGCAGCGGGTAACCGGCCTGGCGCTGGGCGGTCAGGCCCCGCTTGATCCGGGCGGGGTCGAGCAGGATGGTGAGCCGGCGGCGGTCGGCGCTCCATAGTTCGCTGCCGACGGGCAGCACCGCTCCCGTCATGGGCTCGTTGCTGGCCGCATCGACTAGTCTGACGTGTCCGCCCGCGTAGCCCTCGCTCATCGGGGCCGAGAACCAGATGTAGAACCGGAGCAGGTTGCGCGGTACCTTGGCCGCGGTCGGGTAGATGGCGAGCACCTGGGTGGTGGCCGGCGGCTGCGGCCGGGGACGGGTCAGCACGGCCGCGGTCGTGCCGCCGACGGCGATCGTGTAGCTGGTGCCGTCCACGAACGGGAAGCGCGGCACAAAGCACACGTCGTCCCCGTCGTGGACCAGTCGCCCGGCCATCGCCGGGAACCCGCCCGCGACCACGCCAAGCTCCGGGCGGACCTCGACCCCCAGCCCGGCAGCGAGGTCGCCCGGCCCGGTAGCGAGACCGCTCAGCCCCGCAGCGAGGCTGGGTCCGGCAGCGAGGCCGCTCAGCCGGACGCAGTCGGCGCCGCGGCATTGCGACCACGCGATGCTGGCCGCGGCGACCCGGCTCACTAGAGCGAGGCGCTCTTCAGCGAACGCAGGTGACGCCGGCCGTCCCCGTCAACCTGCAAGGCCAGCACGTAGCCGCCATTCAGGTTGGCCAGACGGGTAATGCCCTGGAGGTCCTTGGTTTCCCTGGGCACGCCGACTGGCTCCTGCGGCGTGGTCAGCGCCGCCTGGCCGTCGATGTCGCGGCAGGCGATCTTGATCAGGCCGTGCGAGGAATTGGCCACCAGCAGGTACTCCTCGCCCTCGTCGGCGAACGACACCATGTCGAGCGGCTGGTTCATCGAGCCCAGCTCGGCGACGGTCCGCCCGACCACCTTGCTGCCCGGGGCCAGGCCGGCCAGCGGGAAATGCACCACCGGCGTGCAGGTGTAGCTGGCCAGGATGCTCGCNNGGAGGAGAACTCCTCGTTCGACAGCCCCGCGACCAGCAGCGCACCCGGGTCTGTGTCGACGTAGGCCATGTCGGTGACCGTCGAGGTCCGGATCGGGCGCCGCAGGATGCGGATCGTCCGCCCGCCGTACGTGACCTCCTCGCCCTGGTCGCCGGAGGGCAGCGTGACGTCCTGCCGCTCATCATCCTCGGCCGGGGCGTCGCCGATCGCCGTCTGCGCGACAGGTACCTGGTCGAGCGGGACGTCGGTAACCGTGCCGTCGGGCACGCCGATCCGCACCAGCACCGCCTGGCCGGCGTCACCACGGCCGCGCTGCACCGACAGGTACACGCTGTGCGATACCGGGTGCACCGCCATGTCCCGGATGTCGACGTCGCTGGCCGCGCAGCCCAGATAGGAACCGATCCGCGCATCCACGTCCGCCAGGTCGAACGGCTCCGGGTCGGCCGCCGGGCCAGGATCGGCCACGTCCACCGCGAACACCGTGGCCGAGCCGTTGTCGGCCAGGAACAAGATCCCCGCGGGTCCGAACGTGATCGGCCCCGCGGACCGCACGTCCGCTGATCCGAGCCGCAGCCCATACTCGCTCATCGCGACCTCACCTCACATTTCCGGCCGGACATTCCCGGCCGACGGCCACCTGTTGTAACTGTAGCCCGGCCTCCGTTTCACCGGTCCGGGCGCTGGCAATTCCTCTCCGGCAAAGATAACGTTAACGTCAGAGTTAGAGTCGGGATCTCGAGAGGAGCTTGCATGGAGGCCGGGGCACCAGCGCAGCAGGAGGACCCGGCAGACGGAGGTTTGGGCAGGAACTACAAGTGGGTCGTCCTGTCGAACACCACGCTGGGCATCTTGATGGTGACGATCAACCAGTCGATCCTGCTGATCTCCCTCCCGGACCTGTTCCGCGGCATCAACCTCAACCCGCTCACCCCCGCCAACACCAGCTACTTCCTGTGGGTGTTCATGGGCTTCGTGCTGGTCACCGCCGTGCTGGTGGTCAGCCTGGGCCGGGTAGGCGACATCTACGGCCGGGTGCGGATGTACAACCTCGGCTTCGCGGTGTTCACGTTCTTCTCGATCCTGCTGTCGGTGACGTGGCTCACCGGGCCGCCGGGGGCGCTGTGGATCATCATCATGCGGGTCTTCCAGGGGGTCGGCGGGGCGTTCCTGTTCGCCAACTCCAGCGCGATCTTGACCGACGCCTTCCCCGTTGACGAGCGGGGCAAGGCGATGGGCATCAACGGCATCGCCGCGGTGGCCGGGTCGTTCCTCGGCCTGATCCTCGGCGGCGTGCTGGCCCCAGTGGAGTGGCGCCTGGTCTTCCTGGTGTCGGTGCCGTTCGGCCTGTTCGGCACGGTGTGGGCGTACCTCAAGCTGCACGACAACGGCGTGCGCATTCCGGCCAAGATCGACTGGCTGGGCAACGCGCTGTTCGCGGCCGGGCTGATCGCGCTGCTGACCGGCATCGTGTACTCGCTGCTGCCCTACGGCGGGAGCCCGACGGGCTGGGGCAACCCGTGGGTGCTGACCGCGGTCTTCGGTGGCATCGCGGTGCTCGTCTTGTTCGGCTGGGTCGAGACCAAGGTGGCCCAGCCGATGTTCCGGCTCAGCTTGTTCCGGCTCAGGGCGTTCACCCTGGGCAACATCGCCGGCCTGCTCGGCGCACTGGGCCGCGGCGGCCTGCAGTTCATGCTGATCATCTGGCTGCAGGGCATCTGGCTGCCGCAGCACGGCTACAGCTTCAGCCAGACCCCGCTGTGGGCGGGCATCTACCTGGTGCCGCTGACCGTGGGATTCCTCCTGGTCGGCCCGGTCTCCGGCGCTCTTTCCGACCGGTGGGGAGCCAGGGTGCTGTCTACCGTAGGCCTGCTCCTGTCGGGCGCGGCCTTCCTGCTGCTCGAGTTGCTGCCGATCAACTTCAGCTACATCTGGTTCGCGGCGCTGATCTTCTTGTTCGCGGTCGGCATGGGCATGTTCTTCTCCCCCAACCAGGCGGCGGTCATGAACAGCCTGCCGCCCGAGCAGCGCGGTGTGGGCGCCGGGATGCTCAACACGTTCCAGAACTCGGCCACCGTGCTGTCCATGGGCCTGTTCTTCACCATCGTCACGCTGGGCCTGGCCGCGCGCCTGCCCGCTCAGCTATACAAGGGGCTGACCGCCGCCGGCGTGGCCCCGGGCCCAGCCCACCTCGTGGCCAACGAGCCGCCGATCGGCAGCCTGTTCTCCGCGTTCCTCGGCTACAACCCGATCAGGGAACTACTCGGCCCCACCGGCGCGCTGCAGCACATGTCCGCCCGCCAGGTCACCTACATCACCGGCCGGTCGTTCTTCCCGCAGCTGATCGAGCAGCCCTTCGCGCACGGCATGCACCTGGCCTTCACCTTCGCCGCCATCGCGACCGNNGCCGCCGAGACGGCCGGGCTGGTGGGCCTGGACGAGGAGGCGGACCTGCCCGGTCTATCGGGCGGGACGCCCGTCCGCGGGAGCGGGTGACCCCGTGACTGGAGCGGGCCAGGACACCACCGAGGGCCAGGACGCCGCTGCGGGTCAGGACACCGACGCGGGCCAGCTGCTCGGCATCGGCGCCGCGGCGGCACGCACCGGCGCATCCGAACGGGCGCTCCGCTACTACCAGCAGATCGGCCTGCTCACCCCCTGCGCCAGCACGCCCGGCGGCATGCGTCGCTACTCCCAGGACGATCTGGCCAGGGTGGCGCGCATCCGGCAGCTGCAAACCCTGCTCGGGCTCAACCTCGACGAGATCGCCGTCGTCCTGCGCAACGAAGACCGGCTCGCGGAGATCAGGCAGGCCTGGCACCACGAGGACACCAGCGCGGCCGACCGCCAGGGGCTGCTCACGGAAAGCCTGCGGCTGCAGGAGGAACTGCGCGCCACCGTCCACGCCAAGCGGCAGGCTATCGACGGCTTCCTCACCGACCTGGACTCCCGCATCTCCCGGACCCGTGACCTGCTCGACCAGATGACCGCTCCCGCGGCCTCGATGTAACGCAATGTGAGGAAGTTCCGCCTCTGGCGGGTTCCAGGGTGATACACCCGGCGACCGCGGAACGGGTGGCCTTGACTCGGCGGACTCGGCCAAGGTCACCGTTCAGCGAGGATGACGAGATAATGCAGCCGCGCCGACTGGTCCTGCTGCTCCCGCCGCCCCAGCTGGTCCGGCTGGTCCTGCCGCTCCCGCCGCCCCAGCTGGTCCGGCTGGTCCTGCCGCTCCGGCTTCGCCGGCTGGCCCGGCTGCTCCGGCTGCTCCGGCTGCCCCCGCCGCTCCGGCTGCCCCCGCCGCTCCGGCCGCTCCGGCTGGCCCGGCCGCTCGATCAGTTTCTTCGGCGTTAAGGGTGAAGTACATGGTCGCGCCTCCGTTTACCTTGCCCTCAGCCCATACCCGGCCTCCGTGGCGTTCCACGAGCTGCTTGACGCTGGCGAGGCCGATGCCCGTGCCGGGGAACTCGCTGGTCGCGTGCAGCCGCTGGAACGGCCGGAACAGCTTGCTCGCGTAGAGGGGGTCAAAGCCGGCGCCGTTGTCGCGCACGTAGCAGCAGACGGGGGCGTCTCCGGTCGATGTCATGCCGAACTCGATCAGCGCGGTGTCCCGATGAGAGGTGAACTTCCAGGCGTTCCCTACCAGGTTCTGCAGGACCGTGCGGATGAGAGTGCGATCTGCTCGGACCCGGACTGGGCGCTGGATAATGAACTGGACGTCTCGACCTGGCTCCTCGCTCTGGAGATCCCGGGCGATGTCGTCGACCTCGGCGCTGAGGTCGACGGTCTGCAGGTACATGCTGGCTCGCGCGAGGTCGGAGAGCAGCACCAGGTTCTCGATGAGCGTGGACATTTGCTCGCTGACGGTTGCGATGCGCTCGGCGTAGCCACGGCCGTTCTCGCCGAGATCGTCCGCGCACTCTTCCATCAGGAGGCCGCTGTAGAACGCAAGTGCCCGGAGCGGGGAGCTCAGGTCGTGGGAGATCAGGTAGGTGAAGTCCGTAAGTTTCTGGTTCGCCCGCTCGATATCCAGGTTCCGCTGGGCGAGCCCTTCCGCCGTACGGACTTGCTTCTGCTCGGTGATGTCCCGGGCAATGGAGGCCGCGCCGATCGTGTTCCCGTACTCATCGTTGATGCAAGATACCGATACCGACACGGAAAAGGTGGTGCCGTCCTTACGCTGCCTTATGGTCTCGTAGTGCGAGATGCGCTCGCCGTTTCTGATCTTCGTCAGGATGTCCGCGATCTCGTCTTGCCGCTCTGGGGGGCATAGCATCGTCATCGGCTGGCCGATCGCCTCGTCCGAGGTGTACCCGTATAGGCGCATGGCACCCGGATTCCAGCTCGCTATCACCCCGGCGAGTGACTTGGCTACGATGGCGTCATCCGATGCGCTGATAAGCGCCGCGAATAGTTGGGCAGGTATCCCGCCACTTGCGGGCAAAATATCTTGAATCGTTGTCTGAGCCATGACTGCTTCCCTGGTGTTGGCATCGCCGCTTGGTCCGGGGCTGCGCATACGTTCATGCGGCCGTGTAAGAAATCTTCCCAGGCTATTTCTGTCATGGTACACCAAGTGGATCGATTCGTTAAATTTGCGCCGCAAGCGGGGAGGCCTGGTGACCTGATATAGGTTGTCTAGTTATGCGGCTTTGGTTTGCATATATAACGCTCTCCGCCGTCTGCTGGGTGCCGCCCTGATTAGCAAGGGCGGGCAGTGAGGAACTTTAGGAAACGCCCTTGGGGTCGGGCCTTTTCATAATCATGGCGTGAAATGGCTAAATATGACTTAAAACTAGCCATGATCAGATCATGGTCGGCGCCCGGAATTTCTCAAGATTAAGTTACGACATAGCGGTACATAACCGGATCGAATAGCGCGACAGGCCGGCAAGCTGACGGCTTACAGGCCGGCCGCCGAGGCCAGCACCTCGAGCGCGGTCCGGGCCACGTCGAGGACCTCGGGCCAGGNNCCGTTGACGGACAGCCAAAGATTCGATAATTCTATAAGTAACGGCCAGACCGCCGCGACCGCCTGGTAACCCGAAGGCAGGAGAGGTCATGGAGCTGCAGCTCACCGCGGACCAGAACGAATGGCGGGACGAGGTCAGGGACTTCCTCGACACCGAGCTGCCGGCCCGCTGGGAAAAGTCGACCGAGTGGTGCGAGGACGAGGACTTCTGGGCCTTCGCCACGGCGTTCACCAGGAAGGTCTCGGCCCGGGGCTGGATCGGGCTGACCTGGCCGAAGGAGTATGGCGGGCTGGCCAGGCCGCCCATCGACCAGCTGATCTTCTCCGAAGAGTTCACCTACCGCGACGCGCCGCTGGTCAACACCATCGGCTGGGGGCTGGCCGCCGGGGCCCTGCTCCGCGGCGGCACGCAGGCTCAGAAGCAGAAGTTCCTGCCCCCCATCCAGCGGACCGAGGTGCTCTGGGCCGAGGGCTACACCGAGCCGGAGGCCGGATCGGACCTGGCCTCGCTGAGCACCCGGGCGGTCCGCGACGGGGACGAGTGGGTGATCTCCGGGCAGAAGACGTTCACCACCTGGGGCACCCACGCGGACATGCTCTACTGCGCGGCGCGCACCGACCCCGAAGCACCGCGGCACCGCGGCATCACCATCTTCGGGCTGCCCATCGATCAGCCCGGCGTCTCGTTCGGCCCGCTGCCCAACATCGGCGGCGGGCGGCAGAACCACACCTTCCTCGACGGCGCCCGCGTCCGGCACGAGAACATGATCGGCTCCGAGGGCCGGGGCTGGGACCTGATCATGGGCGGGTTCTACGGCGGCAACATCGGGGCCGCCTACATGGACGCCCAGGCGAAACTGGACCAGATGGTGGCCTGGTGCAAGACGGCCAGGCGCAACGGCAGGCGGCTCATCGACGACCCGGTGGTCCGCGACCAGCTGGCCGAGATGGACCTGCTCGTGCAGGCCGAGCGGCTGCTGACCTACGAGTCGCTGTCCAACATCCAGAGCAAGCGGCCGCCGGCGTTCGCCGGAGCCATCGGGACCGTGGTCGCCAAGGAGGCGATGACCCGGTTCGCCGAGCTCACCAACCTCGTCGCGGGCCGGGTGGGCCAGCTGGCCCTCGGCTCCCGCTGGGCCCCGATCGACGTGGCCAACGGCGGCCCGGAAGCGTGGTTCAGGACCTCGATCCGCAACCACGCCGGCGGCACCCCGCAGGTCAAGCGGATGGTTCTGGCCACCCGCGGCCTCGGCCTCCCGAGGTAGAGAGACAACCATGGACATCGATCTCGAGCAGCATCAAATCGACCTCGCCGACACCGCGCGCCGGTTCTTCGAAGCCCGCAGCGCGATCAGCGCGGTCCGCGCTTGGGAGGACTCCGAGGCGGGATTCGCCCCCGAGCTTTGGGCGGAAATGGCCACCCTGGGCTGGCTCCGGCTCGGGCACCCGGAGTCGGCGGGCGGCGTCGGCGGTGGCGCTCTGGAGCTGAGCGTCATCTACCAGGCCATGGGCCGCACCCTCGCGCCCGTCCCGCACCTGGAGTCGGCCGTGATCGGAGCCGGCGTGCTGGCCGCCGCCGACACCCCAGTAGCCCGTGACCTGCTCGAACCGATCATGGACGGCACGAGCATCATCACCCCCGCCCTGGCCGAGGAGGACACCGGCTTCGGCCCCGAGTCCATCACCATGCCCGGCACGCTCGAGGCGGACGGCGCGCTGCGGCTGGCGGGCAGCAAGATCCTGGTCGGCTACGCCAACTCGGCCAGCCAGCTGATCGTCGCCGCGCGCACCGCGCCGCCGTCCGAGGCCGCCTCCGGCATCACGCTGGCCCTGGTGGACTCCGCCGCGCCCGGCGTCGAGCTGACCAGGCTGCCCAACCTGGCCGGCTACCCGCTCTACGCCACGACCTTCGACTCGGTGCGGGTCGGACCGCAGGCCCTCCTGGGCCGGGCCCACGCCGGGTGGGAGCTGCTCGAGCCCGTCCTGGACCGGGCCGCGGTGCTGCGCGCCGCGCAGATCCAGGGTGCCGCCGAGCGCCTGCTCGAGCTGTCGGTGGACTACGCCGAGCGCCGGACCCAGTTCGGCGAGGCCATCGGGCGTTACCAGGCCGTGCAGTACCTGTGCTCGGACATTGCCATCAACACCCACCTGACCTCGCTGATGGTCCGCTACGCGGCCGGGCTGCTCGACGCCGGGCTCCCGGCCGCCAAGGCGGTATCGCAAGCCAAGGCCCAGGCCAGCCTGACCGCCCGGCTCGCCCCCGAACGCGCCCACGCGGTGCACGCGGGCATCGCTTTCATCCTCGACTGCGACGTGCAGTTGTTCACCCGCCGCTGCCGTCACTGGGAGCTCGACATCGGCGACGAGCGCTACCACCGCGAGCGCATCGCCGACGCGCTCGCCGCCTAATCCGATAGGAGGCCAAGGTGACCTCGCCCTTGGATGGAGTCCGCGTCCTGGACCTGGGCGGTGAGCTGTCCGCGTACGGCACGAAGATCCTCGCGGACCTGGGTGCCGACGTGGTCAAGGTCGAGCCCGCGGGCGGCGACCGCCAGCGCCGCCGGCCCCCGTTCGCGGACGGGGTGACCGGCCCGGAGTCGAGCCTGACCTTCGCGTACTACCAAGCGAACAAGCGTGGCGTTCAGCTGGACTGGACCAACAGCGAGGCCGAGCTCGGCCGCCTGGCCGTCGGCTGTGACGTCGTGGTGATCGCCCCGTCGGCCAAACAGCCGGTCCCGGGCTGGGACCGGGACGGCCGGAGCCTGTCCTGGGCCGGGCCGGATACCGTCATCTGCTGCCTGACGCCGTATGGCCTGGACGGACCCTTCCGCGATCGGCGCGCGACGCAGCTGACCGCCTACGCCGACAGCGGCGGCATGTGGTCGATCGGGCCAGCCGAGGGCCCGCCGCGGGTGATCCCCGCCTTCCCGTTCTACGACGAGCTGTCCGCGCACGCGGCCTTCGCCATCATGGTCGCCCTGCGCGAGCGGCCGCAGGCCGGCGGGCAGGTGATCGACCTGAACCTGCACGACCTGCTCGCCTACCGGGAGTCGACGGCGGTCAGCTACTACACCATCGCGGGCCGCTCCATCATGTCCCGTAACCGTGGCGCGGCCATGCCGCCCACCGGCATCTGGGACGTGAGCGACGGTCAGATCGAGATGCTGATCTGGAACCCGCCGCACTGGGATGGGTTTCTCGAGATCGTAGGCCGGCCGCAGGACCTGCTCGACCCGGCCTTGCGGGACCGGGTCGAGCGGTTCGCCCGCGCCGACCAGCTGGCCCCGCGAGTCAGGGAGCTGCTCGCGCCGTTCACCATGCAGGGATTCTGGGACCTCGCGATGATCCACCGCGTGCCGTGTGCGCCGGTGAACACCGTCCTGCAGGTCACCCGGGATCCGCAGCTGGCTAGCCGCGGCTTCTGGGCCGAGCATGACCGACCCCGGACCGGGCCGTTCCGTGCCCCGGGTCGTCCCTTCAACTCCTCCGCGCCGCTGCTGAGCTACCGGCGGGAAGCGCCGTTGCTCGGCGAGCACGATCAGGAACTGCTGGACGGCCGGTGGGCCGCCACCCGGGAGGGCCAGCCCTGGTCGCTGCCCAGCGGGCCGCGGCTGGGTGACCTGAAGGTGCTCTCGTTCGGGACGGCCATCGCCGGCAACGTCAGCGCCACCACCTTGGCCGAGCTGGGCGCGGACGTGGTGAAGATCGAATCGCCGGATCGGCCCGATCCGCTCCGGCTGCCGGGCATCCCGGGGCTGCCCAAGGCGATCGATCCGGCCGGACGAGCGTTCAGCGTGGTGTTCTCCTCGTACTCTCGTAGCGGCCGCACGCTGACCCTGGACATGAAGAGCCCGGCCGGACTGGAGACCTTCCGCCAGCTCGTGCGCCAGGCCGACGTGCTGATCGACAACTTCGCCACCGGCGTGATGGCCGGCTGGGGCCTGACCCCCGAGGTCCTGGCCGAGATGAACCCCCGCCTGATCTGGGTCTCGGTCAGCGGGTACGGGCGCACCGGGCCACGGGCCGCGGCGATGGCCTACGGGTCGAACGTGAACGGGTTCATGGGCCTGACCCGGGTGTGGTCACCGCACGGCTCCCAGTTCGACTACACCGCCGTGGCGCACGTCCTCGTCACCATCTTCGCCGCGCTGGCCCACCGGGACCGTACCGGCCAGGGCAGCCAGACCGAGATCGCCCAGGCCGAGGCCGGCGGGGTCATGCTCGCGCCGCTGTTCCTGCAGGCCCTGGCCACCGGCCGGGACGTCTGGCCGGAGCCGAACGAAGTTCCCGGCTCCTACCTGTCCGGCGTGTTCGCCAGCGCCGGGCAGGACGCGTGGCTGGCCGTCGAGCTCGAGGACGCGTCCGACTGGGACGCCGCGGTGCGCCTGCTCGGCGCGCCCGAGCTGAGCCTCGGCGAGAACGGCCCGCCACCCGAGGCGGCCGTGGCGCAGCTCAAGAAGGTCATCGCCGCCTGGGCGCAGACGCTGACGCCGGCCCAGGGCGCCCGGCAGCTGCAGGCCGCCGGGCTGGCCGCCGCCGCCGCGGCGGAGATCGCCGACCTGTTCGCCGACGCCGGGATCTGGGCCCATGACGGGCTGGCCCGGCTACGCATCCCGAACACCGACGTCACCACCTGGGTCACCGGGCCGTTCCAGCACATGGCGGTTCCCCGGGCGTACGTGCGCTTCCCCAGCCCGCACCCGGGCCAGCACAACGAGGAGATCCTCCGCGACTGGCTGACCGCCGAGCGCTGAGGGCGCCGGTTAGCCGCGGCGGCGGACGATCTCCTCGGTCAGGACCGGAACGACCTTATGCAAGTCGCCGACAATGCCCAAGTCGGCGAGGTCGAAGATCGGCGCCTCGGGGTCCTTGTTGATCGCGGCGATGGTCTTGGAGGTCTGCATGCCGGCCCGGTGCTGGATCGCGCCCGATATCCCGATGGCCAGGTAGAGCTGCGGTGAGACGGTCTTGCCGGTCTGGCCCACCTGGTTGCTGTGCGGGTACCAGCCGGCGTCCACGGCCGCCCGCGAGGCTCCGACGGCCGCGCCGAGCAGGTCGGCCAGGCCCTCGATCAAGGCGAAGTGCTCGCCGCCGCCCAGGCCGCGCCCGCCCGAGACGACGATCGAGGCGTCGGTCAGCTCCGGGCGCCCCGAACTCTCCCTGACCGTGCGGTCGGTGACCGTCGTGGTCGCCGCCGCGGCCGACAGCTCCACCGCGACCTCGTGCACGGCCGGCTCCACCGGGCTGGGGACCGGCGTGGTGGCGTTCGGCTTCACCGTGATCACCGGCACGCCGGTGGTGACCGCCGAGGTCACCGTGAAGGACGCGGCGAAGACCGACTGGGTGGCCACCACGGCGTGGCCGGACTCGGCGTCCCCGGCCTGCACGTCGACCGCGTCGGTGAGAAGACCGGAGTCCAGCCGCAGCGCGAGCCGGGCCCCGATCTCCTTGCCCTCCGGGCTCGCCGTGAGCAGCACGGCGGCCAGCTGGTCCCGTTCGCCGATCTGCCCGGCAATCTGCTCGAGCGCATCGACCTTCGGCACCACGAGATGGTCCAGGACCTGCGGATCAGGAACCAGGTACACCTCGGCGGCACCGTACTCGGCCAGCACGGGCACCGCCTGGCTGGCCTCCTGGCCGAACACCACCGCGGCGGGCGTGCCGATCCGGCGCGCCAGCGTCAGCAGCTCGAGCGTGGGCTTGGGCGCCGAACCGTCCACGGCGTCGACGACCACGAGGACTGCAGGCATGAGTCTCCTTCTGGCTGAATCCGGCTCCGGCGAGGGCGCGGCAGATCGGGTTAGATGAAGCGCTGGGTGGCGAGGAATTCGGCCAGCACCTTGCCGCCGTCGCCGTCGTCCTTGACGAGCTGCCCGGCGGTCCGGGCCGGGCGCCGGGTGGCGGTCAGCACCGTCGTCCGGGCCCCGGCCAGGCCCACGAGCCCAGGATCGATGCCCAGGTCGGCCAAGCTCAACGTCTCGACCGGCTTCTTCTTGGCCGCCATGATTCCCTTGAACGACGGGTACCTGGCCTCACCGGTCCGGTCGGTGACGCTGACCACGGCGGGCAGCCGCGCGATCACGGTCTCCGAGCTGGTGTCGGAATCGCGGAGGATCTCCACCTGGTCGCCGCTGACCGACAGCCGCCCGGCCAAGGTCACCTGCGGCACCCCGAGCCGTTCGGCCAGCAGGGCGGGTACCACGCCCATCCCGGCGTCGGTCGACGCCATCCCGGCCACCACCAGGTCGAAGCCGACCCGCTTGAGCGCGGCGGCCAGCACCAGCGAGGTCGCGAACGCGTCCGACCCGTGCAGGGCGTCGTCCTTGACGTGCACGGCTCCGTCGCCGCCCATCGACAGCGCCTTGCGCAGCGCGTCGGAGGCCCCGTCCGGCCCCATCGTCAGGTACACCAGCTCCCAGCCGTCGGCTGACTCCTTGACCCGCAGCGCCTGCTCGGCGGCGTGCTCGTCCAGCTCCGACAGCCGGCCCGGCGTCCCAGCCCGGTCGAGGGTGCCGTCGGGCAGGAAGCTGCGGTCGGCGGTGAGGTCGGGGGTGAACTTAACCAGAACGACGATCTTCGGCAACGCACACCTCGGTCTAGGTCTTCAGGAATCTGGGTCTGCAGGAAATAATTTGATCCATCTCAAATTACCGAGACCCGCCCTCGCGGGTCAAGAGCGCCAACCGTACCCGGTGGCGAGCAGGCCTGCTGCCCTGGCCTGGCCGCGAGTGGTACTCCCCGGTCATTGATGAGATAATACTTTGCATAATGTCGAAGGATACGACCGAGATCAGGCCCGCGGGACCCAGCGTGCGCCCCAGGTGGTTCGGCTCCGCCGAGGAGATCGGCGCCCTGCTGCGCGGCGTGGGCTACCTGGCCGGCGAGCACGCCTGCGGCGTACTGGACCTAGCCGATCGGCTCGGCAAGCCGGTCCTGGTCGAGGGCCCGGCGGGGACGGGCAAGACCGAGCTGGCCAAGAGTACGGCCGCGATGACCGGGGCCCGGCTGATCCGGCTGCAGTGCTACGAGGGCCTCGACGAGGGCAAGGCCCTGTACGAATGGAACTACTCCAAGCAGCTCCTGCGCATCCTGGCCGACCACGTGGGCGTCGCCCGCGGGGCCGGGAGCTGGGCGGATCTCGAGGCAGGCATCTTCACCGAAGACTTTTTGCTGCCCAGGCCGCTGCTTGAGGCCATCAGGTCACCCGAGCCGGTGGTCCTGCTGATCGATGAGGTCGACCGGATGGATATGGAGGCCGAGGCCCTGCTGCTCGAGATCCTGTCCGATTACCAGGTCTCCATCCCCGAACTCGGCACCGTGTCGGCCCGCCAGATTCCCCTGGTGTTCCTGACCTCCAACAGCTCGCGGGACCTTTCCGAGGCCCTGCGCCGCCGGTGCTTGTACCTCCACCTGGACTACCCGCCCCCCGAGCGGGAGCGGGAGATCGTGCGGACCAGGGTGCCGGGGATCTCCGAGCACCTGGCCGAGCAGATCACGGCCATCGTGGCCTCGCTTCGCCAGCTGGACATCAAGGCGCGCCCCTCGGTGGCGCAGACCCTGGAGTGGGCCAGGACGCTGCTGTCCCTGGGCGCCGAGACCATGGACGCGGGCCTGGTCGCCGACTCACTGCGCGTGCTGCTGAGCTACCAGTCCGATATCGAGCTGGCGTTCGCGAAGCTGACCGCGGGTCAGCTGCCGTAACCCCACGTTCAGCTATCCAGGAAACGCAGCACGGCCTGCATGCACCGCACGTCCGAGGGGGTGCCGAAGTGATCGACGCCCCGCAGCGTGACCAGTTGCGCGTCGGGCAGCGCGGCGGCCAGCGGTTCCCCCGGCCCGGCCGGGTCCTTGTCGCCCAGCACGACCAGCACCGGGCATGAGATCCGGGCCAGGTCACCGGCGGTCAGCGGCCGCTGCGGCCGGCGCAGGAAGGCGACCAGCGCGGCGCGGTCGTTTCCCGAGCCGTCGGCCAGGCGGCGGAACACCATGCCCCCGATGTTCTCCGGGTCCGGCTCGCCTTCCAGCGCGGCGATGATGGGGGCTGCCCCGTCGCCGCTCCCGGTCAGTACGCTCCCTCCGATGCCGAGCAAGGCCAGGCGGCGGAACCGCCCGGGCGAAGCTGAGGCCAGCCGCAGCAGGACGTACGCTCCGGCCGAGAAGCCCACGGCGTCGACCTGCTCGTAACCGCTGATCTCCGCGGCCACCCGGTCCTCGACCGAGGCGTACTCGGCCGGGTCGGTCGGGCGCGGCGCCCGGCCGTGGCCGAGCAGGTCCACGGCGATGGTCTCCCGGCCGAGCTCGGCCAGCAGGTCGAGCCAGCCTGGCTGCCGCCAGTTGTGCTCCGCCGAGGAAGCAAAGCCATGCACGAACAGCACCGGAGACGCTTCCACGGGGCCTACCTTTACCTGCGGGTCAGCAGACCGGGCGGCTTAACCCGCGGTCAGCCGTGCGGCAGCGCGACGGTCGCGGTGCCGGGGGCCATGATCTTCCCCGAGTCATTGTCGGTCCAGATCTCCAGGTCCACGATCGTCTCGCCGCCCTCCTCGCGGATGGCGGTGATCTTGCCGTGGGCCGTCACGATCATGCCCTTGGTGTTGGCCGCCCGGAACTGGCAGCCGAGCCGGAGGATCCGGCCGTCGTCGCCCATCCACTGGCGCAGCATGGCGTGCAGGTATGACCATTGCAGGTTGCCCATGCCGAAGGCGGTGGGGTAGCCGGCCGCCTGGCCGGCCTCGTCGTCCATGTGAATGTCGACGAACTCGTAGTTGACCGCGGCGTAACGGTTCCAGTTGTGCAGCCCGGTGGCGCGCTGGAATTCCGGTATCTCCTGACCGACGGCTAGTTCACTTACGGTTGCCTGCGTCACTGCCAGATCCCTTCCCGTGTCCTCAGTAGCGGATCAGGGTCGACGTGGTCGTCTTCACGACCTGGTCGTCCTGGTTGGTCCACACGTCCTGGGACGTGGTGAAGAGCATCAGGCCGAGCCTGCCCTCCCGCTCGGAGTAGCCGGCCAGGCTGCGCACCGACGTGACGACGTCGCCGGGCCGCATGCGGACTCCGTATTCGACTTCAGAACCGCCATTGAGCTGGAACTTCAGTCCCGGGCCCGCGATGCCGAGGGTTATCTCGGTCAGGTCCGGGTCGTGGCCGACGGTGGCCTTCCTGGGCCCTCCGGCGGTCATCCAGGCGAACGGGTTGAACTCCTCGGGGGCGACCAGGCCGCCGTGCGAAGTCTGCGCCGCGTAGTCCGCGTCCCAGAACAGCCGGGGCGGGTCCTCCGGGTAGTAGATCGCCACCGCCCACCGCCTGATGTCGGAGTCGGTGATCGGGAACGAGGTCAGGCGCCCGAGCTCACCGCCGACCACGCCCTGCATCGCGTCCGAGATGTTGGTCTTTGCCATTGCGGCTCCTTCTATATGTTCCGATCATTCGGTTGTCAAGAGACGCTGATCCCCACCAGCTTGGTCTCCAGGTACTCCACGATGCCCTCCTGGCCGCCTTCGCGGCCCAGGCCACTCTCCTTCATCCCGCCGAACGGCGCCGCCGCCGACGTCGGGTTGATGTCGTTGACGCCGACGATGGCGAACCGCAGCGCCTCGCTGACCCGGATGGCCCGGGAGATGTCCTTGGTGTAGAGGTAGGCGGCCAGGCCGTAGTCGGTGTCGTTGGCCATCTTGATGACCTCGTCCTCGTCGTCGAACAAGATCACCGGGGCGATCGGGCCGAACGTCTCCTCCCGGTAGATCACCATCTCCGGGGTGACGTCGGTCAGCACGGTCGGCGCGAAGAACGTGCCCGCGTCGTAAGCCTCGCCGGTCAGCCGCTGGCCGCCGCACACGAGCGTGGCGCCCTTGGCCACCGCGTCGCTGACGTGCTCGTCCATCTTGGCCAGGGCGCCGTCGTCGATGAGGGGGCCGATGGTGACGCCTTCGTCCAGGCCGTTGCCGGCCTTGAGGCGGCCGACCCGGTCGGCGAGCACGGACAGGAACTCCGCCGCGATGGAGCGGTGCACGAAGATCCGGTTCGGGCAGATGCAGGCCTGGCCGGTGTTCAGGAACTTGACCAGCGACGCGCCGCGGGCCGCGTGGGCTGGGTCGGCGTCCGGGAACACGATGAACGGCGCGTG
>PLDT01000128.1:0-2944 GCA_003136255.1 Actinomycetota bacterium | reverse complement strand
GACTCACAGGCTGAATAGCTACCCCCGTTTGGCTCCCCGGCGGATATCGTTAGCAAAGCTAATATTCTGATGACCAGAGGCCGATGCCGACCCGGACGGGAGTCCAAACAGTGACCTCAGTCGGTTAAGCCAGACCGTCTTTGCGCGCTGCGATGGCTGCCGCCATCGGCGCGCATCCAGACGTCCTCGTTAATGCCGTCAGCGCGATCGCTCATCCCCGAGAGCGGTCCCGCGACAATCACAATCTTTAATTCGCCGTTACCGGGAACCTCCCTGGCCATGCCTGTGGACCTTCTCATAGCAATGGGCGGAGATGGGTTTGTAACGAGATAGGTCTCGATCCACAGCTCGAGTTCTTTGGCTGGGATCGGCCTACAGATCTGGTACCCCTGCACGAGGTCGCACCCCATATCGGTTAGGTCGCTTCGAGTAATGCTGTCCTGGACGCCTTCTGCGACGACGGTCATTCCAAGGTTGTGCCCCAGGTCGATGGCGGAGCGCACGATTACGGCGTTTTCGGGGTCGTTCGCCATGCCCATTACGAAGGAGCGGTCGATCTTCAGTTCCTTGACCGGCAAGGTCTTGAGGTACGACATGGATGAGTAACCGGTGCCGAAGTCGTCGATGCTCAGCGATACGCCCATGGAGTCGAGGGCTTGAAGGACGGTGAGGGCGACACCGTGGTCGGTCATTACAGCTGTCTCGGTCAGCTCAAGGCTCAATAGGTGCGGCGCGACGCCATGGGCGTCCAGAAGTTCCTGTACGTGAGCCGGGAATCTCGGGTCGAGCAGGGAGCGTGCGGAGATGTTCACCGCGACGGGGATCGAGCGTCCTGCGTCGGCCCACTTTCGGGCTTGGCTTAGCGCGAGGCGCAGCACCTCGGTCGTGAGCGCATGGATGATTGCGGTGTTCTCAGCGAGCGGGATGAACTCGTCGGGTTGTAGCAAACCCAGGGCGGGATGCGTCCAGCGGACGAGGGCTTCGACACTGCTCAGCATGCCGGTGCTAGTGCTGATCTTGGGCTGGTAGTGCAAGGTCAACTCGCCGGTGGCGATGGCTCGGCGCAAGTCTCCGAGGAGGACGAGGCGGGAGAGATTGTTGTCGTCGCGAGACGCCTCGTAGCGGGCGAATGGGTAGTGAGCGGTCTTGGCCTCGTACATGGCTACATCGGCGTGGCGCAGAAGTGTCTCGACGTCGTCGCCGGGTTCGGCGATGGCGATTCCGATGCTGGCGTCGACGTCGAGAGCGATGTCGTACATCGAGAACGGGTCGTGCAGGGCGGCACCGACGCGTTGCGTGGCCGCTAGTGCCCCTTCCCATCCAGAAATGGGGAGAAGAATCGCGAACTCGTCACCACCGAGGCGGGCCACAGAGTCGGAGTCGCGCAGTGAGCCCCTGAGCCGATCCGCCACCTGAAGAAGGAGGTGATCACCGTATTGGTGGCCGAGGGTGTCGTTGACCTCTTTGAAACGATTGAGGTCCAAGAGCAACACAGCCACGGTGTCGCCCGAGCGAGCGGCGGTGCGCAGAGCTACACCGGTCCGGTCCTGGAACAGGGTCCGGTTCGGAAGGTCCGTTAGCGGGTCGTGCAGGGCCTGATACCGGTTATGTTCACTTTCGGATTGGAGGTCCCGGTGGTAGCGGGTCACGACGACCGATCCGCCGACGACCAGGCCGATTGCCGCGAGCAGCGTGGCAAGATCGACGAGGAGCGCAAAACGTCCAATTTCGCGGACCGACGCCGTCGCGCTGAGAGCCCTGGATTCGTGTAGCGCGGCCGCGGCATAGACCTGGCCTTCCATGACGCCGAAGACTGGGTCGACAGTTCGGGCGTCTATGGCGTTCGTTACGGCCATCGGATCGTGGCGATCGACTGACAGGAACAGTTGTGCACTGGCTGCGACGTAGGCGCTGTGCTCGCGTAGCACCACCTTCGCGAGGTTTCGATCGGCGCTGTCACCCAGGACGGCCACTTGTCGTATGGCCTGCTCGAGGGAGGCTTCTGCCGCTGCATGGCCTGCCCTCGGAACCGGTCCGGGCTGGAGGCGATACTTCCGCTCGAGCGACTCCTCGGCGGCGATCGCGGTTGCCGCGTGCTCATACGCGGTGGCGGTACGAACAGCAAGGGCGCTCGTCCCGGCCGCATTGCTCGTCACCAGGGAACCAATCGTAACTACGACGATGAGCGCCATCAGTCCGGCGCTGGCCCCGGTCATCGCCCATCGATTCCACGAGCCTGAGATGGGCCTTCGCTTGACCGTGGACCGGGTCATCCGCTGTCCAGACGGGGCTGAAGTAGAAAATCACATTCAACGATCGACATTTGATCTCGCGAATCCTCTCTTGAGACAGAGACGGAGACGCGTTGATTCACACCGACGACGCGGCCCAAGCCGTCCCGTTGATGGTCGGCTGCCTAGTCCTCGTCCCCGTCGGTACTGTCGTACGACTGGCGGAGGGCGTGGCTGGATCCAGCGACCTCAGCTATGCCGCCAGCGAGTGCTGGTGCGGCGTCGTGCTAAGGATGTCGGTGGGCTTCAGGCTTTCCTGCCTTCCTGCCGGTGTAGAAGACACCGAGATAGCCTCCATTGAAAGCACCCGACGTGATGACTCGGGTGGGGAGGCTGCTGACACGCCAAGCCTGCAACGCCTGAGCAGGTCTGTGCCGTACGCCATGGCGGCACGCGCGGTAATCGCTTTCCGTTACAGACCATATACATAGAGTACACCGGTAGTCAAACTACCCGACGTGCGCGTGTATCCTGACGGCTGCTTCTGGCCGGTTGCCCACACGACAGGATGGCCTGATCTGCACACCCGAACTGACGAGCATCGAACTGTCATCGATCCCAGGCAAGGCAGGTCGGCGCGCGATTATCAAGGGCCCTTGGCGCCCTTGGCCGCATAGCAGCCCCCCTTGCGGACAGGCCGGCCAGTCAGACGG
>PLDT01000619.1:0-3720 GCA_003136255.1 Actinomycetota bacterium | reverse complement strand
CCGGTGATCGCCAAGACGGACGGCTTCGGCTCCTCGGCCGGCGCGGGCCGCGTCGGGATGGGCGACGCCCGCGATGTCGCGGCGGTGGCCGCCGAGATCGCCGCGTCCCCCGGCCCGCACGCCGGGAGGACCTACCACCTCACCGGCCCGGAGCTCATCACCAACGACGACGTGGCCGCCGTGCTGTCGAAGCTGCTCGGCAGGNNCCGGTCGCGGAGATGAACGCCCAGGCCTTCACCCTGATCGCGGGCGGCGACGCCGCATGGCTCAGCGACGACGTCCCGTCGATCCTCGGCCGCCCGGCCCGCTCCTACCAGCAGTTCGCCCGCGACTACGCCCCCGCGTTCTCCTAGACCGACACAGAGAAGGACCAGGCAACGACATGACAGACCTTAAGGGCAAGACAGCTCTCATCACCGGCGCGACCAGCGGGATCGGCAGGGCCACGGCCCTGGCACTCGCCGCCCGCGGCGCCCACGTGCTCGTCACCGGGCGCAACGAGCAGCGGGCCGCCGATCTCACCGCCGAGATCGAGAAGGCCGGCGGCAGCGCCGCCTACCACCTGACGGCGCTGACCGACGTGGCGTCGGTTCGCGAGCTGGCCCGGTGGGCCGTCGCGGCGGGCGACGGCCACGTCGACATCCTGGTCAACAACGCCGGCGTGGCACTGGGCGGGCCATCGGACTCGGCCACCGAGGCCGAGTTCGACGAGACGTTCACGGTCAACGTCAAGGTCCCGTTCTTCCTCGTCGCGGCCCTGGCGCCGGCGATGGCCGAGCGAGGCTGGGGCGCCATCGTCAGCACCTCCACCATGGTAGCCAGCTTCGGGCAGCCGGGGCTGGCCATGTACGGCGCGAGCCGAGCCGCCATCGAACTGCTGACCAAGGCGTGGGCGGCCGAGTACGGCCCGCGCGGCGTCCGCGTCAACGCCATCGCTCCCGGCCCGACCCGTACCCCGACGAGCGACGCACACCCCGACATGATGGAGATGTTCGCCGCGCAGGCGCCGGCCGGCCGCCCCGCCAAGCCCGAGGAGATGGCCGCCGCGATCGCCTACCTCGCCAGCGACGATGCCAGCTTCGTGCACGGCGTCACCCTCGCGGTCGACGGAGGACGGGTCGCTTCCGCCCCGCAGCGCCAAGAGGCCAGCCCGGCCACGACCCCGATCAGGATCTCCTGAGTCGCGTCCTCGGCATCGGCCGGCCGCCACGCCATCCGCACCGCCAGCCGCTAGAGCGGACCCTGGAGGCGATCGCGGCCGGCACCGGCCAGCCGGGCCGGTCCATCCGCGTCGGCGCCGCCCCGCGGGCCCTGGCGGTCACCCCGGACGGCAGGACGGTCTACGTCGCCGACGACCGCTCGGCCACGGTGACCCCTATCGCCACCGCGGCCGACCGGGATCGCGATCGCGATGGCGCCCGACGGCCGGACCGCGTACGTGCTGAACTGGCTGGGCGCCACGGTGACCCCGACCGCCACGCTCACCAACCGCCCCGGCCGGCCTATCCGGGTCGGCCCGTTCCCCGTCGCCGCCGCCTTCGGGCCCGGCGCCCGCACCCTCTATGCCGCTAGCTTCGGCGCCGACTCGGTCACCCCGATCGACACCGCGAAGGGCCGCCCGGGTCGGCCCCTCCCGGCCGGCTACGTCTTCCCCCCGACCACGGTCGGCGCGTTCCCGACAGCCGTCGCGATCACCGCCTGAGCGCGAGGACGAGAGCCGATCTCGTTAACGTGAGGAGGCGGCCGCGGTGATTCTCGGTCCCGGCGAAAGTCACGCGCATTACTCCGCTCGCGGCAGCGAGATGTTCTTCAAGGCCACCGCCGAGCTCGACGGCGGCGACCTGTCGCTGATGGAGCGCACGCTGCCGCCCGGCGGCCGCCGTCCGCCGGCGCGCCGGCACACGAACTGCTCGGAGGCGTACTTCGTGCTCGACGGGCGGGTCTCGATCATCGTCGAGGGCGAGGAGCTCACCGTCGGGCGCGAGGGGTTCGTGCTGGTCCCGCGGGGCACCGCGCACACCTTCGGAAACACCAGCGCCGAGCCCGCCCGGCTGCTGGTGATCCACACTCCCGCCATGGACGGCTACTTCGCCGGCCTGCACGAGCTCTGGAACCGTCCCGAGCCCCGTCGCCGGACGAGGAACGCGCGCTCATGTCCCGCTTCGGCATGGACCCCGCGTAGGCGAGCCGATCACGATCGTCAGTAGTGGATCGGGCCGACCGCGCCGCCGCCGACGCTGATCGCGTCGCCGTTGATCGCCACGCTCCGGGGCGAGGCAAGGAACGCCACCACCGCCGCGACCTCGTCCGCGGTGACTATCCGGCCGATGGAGACCGACGCGCTGAGCTGCCGCTCGACCTCGGCGACGGACTGCCCGGCCCGCGCCGCCCGTCCGGCCAGGGTCTCCGCCGTCTTCTCGGTCAGCGTGAAACCCGGGTGGACCACGGTCACGTTGATCCCGTCCCGGCCCAGCTCGTCGGCCAGGTTCTTGGTCAGCGCCGCCACCGCCACGTTGCGCACGCTCCCGGTGATCGCGCCGGACGACCGGGCGGCGAGCCCGCTGATGTTGATGATCCGGCCCCAGCCGTTCCCGCGCATCAGCGGCACCACCGCCCGGATGCACCGCAAGTAGCCGAGCACCTTCACGTTGACCTGCTCGGCGAACTCGGCCGGGTCGAACCCGTCGATGCCGACCACCGCCCCGGTGTTGGGCCGCGCGGCCGCGTTGACCAGGATGTCAACCCCGCCGAGCCCGTCCACCACCGCCGCCATCATGTCCCGCACCGCTTCGTCGTCCCCGGTGTCGCACCCGACGGCGATCACCCGCCGCCCCGACCCGGCCGCGCTCGGCACCGCGTCGACCGCCTTCCGCGCCGCCGCCAGCACGGCCGCGTCCCGCGCGACCAGCGCCACGTGGCTGCCTTCGGCCGCCAGGGCCCGGGCCACCGCCAGCCCGATCCCCCGGCTGCCGCCGGTCACGATCGCCCGCTTGCCCGTCAGCTCAAGATCCATGCCCGATCCTCTCAGCAACCCCCGACCCTCTCGGAGCACTACCCCGCCGCGCTCAGCCCGCCGCCCCGCCTCTCCCCGCCATTAGCGCTGTGGCCCACAGCGCTCAGCCGCCCTTAGCGCGGTGGCCCATTGCGACATCGTTCTGGGGCGCGAGCTGTTGGCGGAAGTGCCGGGCAACCTCCCAGCGCCGATGCTAGAGGTCGACGGGCATCTGCGATTGGACGATGTCCTCGTCGCTGAGTGGTCTGGCGACTACTTTTACTGGTCCGGAGTCGCCCCTGGCTCTTCGTGTCGCTCCAAGGGGCCGTAGAACCCCCCCCCTCGTTGGCAATGTCGCTAACGGTGCCGCTTCGTTAGTCCCGCGCTCCACCGAAGCTCGACGTGAGAACCTTAGACCGGTCGCTGTTTCGGGCGACCTTGCCGCGGGTGCACGCTCACGGTGCCGGCTCGTTGGTCCCACTGTCTACGGGGGCCTCGGCAGAGTCCGACGAGCGACGCTCCTCCAGGAAGCCAGCTTTTGTCTGGCCGACCTCGATCAGGTGACCGTCGGGATCGCGCAAGTAGCAGCGAAGCTCTGGGCCGCGATCTATGGGCGGGGTCAGAAACAGGGCTCCTTTGGAACTCCAGTCTTCGTAGATCTCTTGGATGTCGGCGACGCGCACATTCAGGAAGCTGCTGGTCGTGTCGGGGTCGGGAGCAGCGAGCGT
>PLDT01000445.1:0-3066 GCA_003136255.1 Actinomycetota bacterium | reverse complement strand
GGGGGGTCTATGATGCACAAACCGCTCCCGCAAGCCCAAATCCTCCCGGCTCTTGACGCCGGGCGGACGGAGCGACCGCTGTCAGCGGCAGCGTGGCCTCACGGGTCAGCCGACGGCCCGGGGCGGACGCGTCCGGACCTGGCATGCGGCAGCGAGGTTGCCCGAAAACTCCGCTTAGGCAGTCACGCGAGTTCCTCGACCTCGGCAGTCAGTTCTCCGCCGGCATCGCCGGTGTTGATGACCGTGCTGGGCTCGAACAGCAGCACCGCGGTTTCGGTATCGGCCTGCGGACAGTGCTCGACGCCACGGGGGACGACGAAGAGTTCTCGCGGCCCGAGCACCACGTTTTGGTCTCGCAGCTGAATCGTGAGCTGTCCGTCAAGGACCAGGAAGAACTCGTCGGTGTCGGGGTGCCGGTGCCAGGTGAATTCGCCCTGGATCTTCACGATCCGGACGTCGTAGTCGTTGACCTGGGCAATCTTCTTCGGCGACCATTGCTCAGCGAAACGCGCCAGCATCACGTCCAGATTCACCGCATCCATGTTCCCATCGTGACATGCGACAGCTAGCGGGACGCCGGTGCCGGCGGCTGCGTGCTGAGGGGCTGGCTCGCCGCTATCTCCTGATGACGACCTTGAGCGCGTTGTGCTTTCCTGCCTCGGCGAAGGTGTCGTAGGCGGCCATCATGTCGTGCAGCGCGAAGTCGTGCGTGCCGTACATCTCGGCGGCGATCTTCCCCGACCGGACCAGCTGCAGCAGCAGCGGCACGGTGGTGCCGTCGACCAGGCCGGTGGTGATCGTCACGTTCTTGATCCACAGCTCTTCGAGGTGCAGTGTGGTGGGTGCGCCGTGCACGCCGATGTTGGCGATGACCCCGCCGGGGCGTACCACCCTGGTGCAGACGTCAAAGGTGCCCGGCGTCCCGACCGCCTCGATCGCCACGTCGGCGCCGAGTCCCGCGCCGGTCAGCGCCGCGACCCGCTCCTCAGCGGCGGGGTCGGCTGCATTGATCGTGGCGTCGGCGCCGAAGCGGAGCGCGTGCTCGAGCCGGGATTCGGCGAGGTCCAGCGCGATGATGCTGGCGGCGCCGGCCAATGACGCGGTCTGGATCGCGGCCAGGCCGACCGGTCCCGCGCCGACGACCACGACGACATCGCCCGGCTTGACCTGGCCGTTCCTGACTCCCACCTCGTATCCGGTCGGCAGGATGTCGGCCAGGAACAGAACCTGCTCGTCGGTCACGCCCTCGGGCACCTGGTGCACGCTGGTTTCCGCGAACGGAACCCGGGCGTACTCGGCCTGGGTGCCGTCGATCAGATGCCCGAAGATCCATCCGATGCCGCCGACCGCCTGGCAGTGGCTCGGCATCGCGCGCTTGCAGTAGGCGCACCGCCCGCACGACGTGATCGCCGGCACGAGTACCCGGTCACCTTCCGCGAGGCTGGTCACCGCCGAGCCCACCGCTACGACGGTGCCGACCGCCTCGTGGCCCAGGATGCGGCCGTCCACGACCGCGGGCACGTCCCCCTTGAGGATGTGCAGGTCGGTGCCGCAGATCGTGGTGGTGTCGATCCGGACGACGATATCCGTGGGCTCGGCCGGAACCGGATCCTCGACAGTGTCCCAGGACTTCTCGCCGGGGCCGTGGTAGACCAGCGCCTTCAACGGAGCCTCCCATACGGTAGGGATCATCGCGGTAGCCCGCTTTGGGGTCACGCTAATTCCGGCTGGAAGCACGGCGTGACTCACTGTGAGACGAACGGCGGCGACAGCGGAGAAGGGGGTCGGGAGGGCGCTACTGCAGTTGGTCGCGGCGGCGGGTCAGGGAGGCGGTCTCGGCGGTGTTGCCCGCCAGTTCGATGGCCTGGTCGTAGGCCGCGCGTGACTGCTGGCTCTGGTCCAGCCTGCGCAGCAGGTCGGCGCGGGTGGCGTGGTAGGCGTGATAGCCGGCCAGCTGGTCCTGGAGACGGTCGACTGCCGCCAGTGCCACCTGCGGGCCGTCGAGTTCGGCGACCGCGACGGCCCGGTTGAGGGCGATGATCGGCGAGGGGTCGAGGCCGACGAGCTGGTCGTAGAGGGCGAGGACCTGCGACCAGTCGGTGTCGCGCATGTCTCGGGCGCTGGTGTGCACGGCGTTGATCGCGGCGAGGATCTGGTAGCGGCCGGGAGCCACCCCGGCGGCGGCAGCGGCGAGGCGCTCGCGCACCAGCCGGTGCCCCTCGGCGATCAGGGCCGCGTCCCAGGCCCCACGGTCCTGCTCGTCGAGAGCGACCAGTTCGCCGCTGGCCGAGACCCGGGCGGCGCGGCGGGCCTCGATGAGGAGCATCAGCGCCAGCAGCCCGGCCACCTCACCATCCTCCGGCAGGAGGGCACGGATCAGGCGAGCGAGCCGGATCGCCTCGGCGGTCAGGCCGTGACGTACGGGATCAGTGTCGGGGCCGGTCGCCAGGTAGCCCTCGTTGAACACCAGGTACAGCACGGCGAGCACGCCGGAGACTCGCGTCGGCAGATCCTCGGCGGACGGCACGCGGTAGGGGATGCGAGCCGCCTTGATCTTGGCCTTCGCGCGGGTGATCCGCTGCTCCACGGCGGTCTCCCGCACCAGGAAGGCGCGGGCGATCTCGGGCACGGTCAAGCCGCCGACCATGCGCAGCGTCAGCGCTACGCGGGTCTGCATCGCCAGCGCCGGGTGACAGCAGGTGAACATCAGCCGGAGCCGGTCGTCGTCGATGGCGCCGGCAGGCTCGGACGGGTCGTCGTCGGACACCATCTGAGCCTGCCTGTGCTTGTCGTCGCGCTTGTTCTCGCGGCGGATCCGGTCGATGGCCTTGCGGTTGGCGGTGGTGGTCAGCCAGGCGCCGGGGTTGGGGGGTATACCGTCGGCCGGCCACCGCTCGACGGCGGCCGCGAACGCCTCGGCGGCCGCTTCCTCGGCGAGGTCGAGGTCACCGAAGCGCCTGGTCAGGGCGGCGACCACCCGCGCCCACTCGTCGTGGTGGGCCCGGGTGATCGCCTCCTCGACGTCACTCACTGGAACGGCCGGACCTCGATCTTCCGATCGCAGAC
>PLDT01000613.1:0-8877 GCA_003136255.1 Actinomycetota bacterium | reverse complement strand
CAAGCGTCATCCGGAACCTGCTCGAAGCCGGCGAGCTGGATCGCCTGGGCATCACGCTGTGTCCCCGATGAATCCGGCATGGACAAAGGAGAGGAAACCGAGATGAAGCTGAGTACCGTCGACGACAGTGGCGGCCGGGCACGATGGCCACGCCTCGCAGCGCGAGCGGCCCGTCCCGCCCCTGCGGTGACCGCTGGACGGGTCCCATGCCGTGCCCGGGCTGCCGCCGCTCTAGCCGTGGTAGCGATGACGGCTGTGCTGACATCGGCATGCGGGGGTCCAGCCAGGCCACCCCGCTCCAGGGCCGCCTCCTGTCGGTTGCCGACCTGCCGGCCGGATGGTCGGCGGTGCCCGTGAACCCGAAGATCACGAGCACCTCGCCATGCCTGTCCAGTGTGTCCGCGAGCCCGACGGGGCTGACGCATGCGACCGCGGCCTTCGTGGAAGGCACCTCGATCCCCGCGTTCGCCGAGGCCTTGACCAGCGGCCCGCAGGCTCAGCAGCAGTGGCGCAGCCTCAACCAGGCGCTGGCGCGCTGCCGGACGGCCACGATCGCCATCGCGGGCGACAAGGACGGGGTCACCATCCAGCCGCGCCTGGTCCTGATCACCGGCTACGGCGGAACCATGGAAAGCTGGGACCGGCGCTTCGTCGACGCCCTCGCCGAGCACCACCGCGTCGTCATCTTCGACAACGCCGGCATCGGCGGGACGCGGGCCCTGCCGGGGCCACTCAGCATCGACGCGATGGCCAACCAGACCAGCGCCCTCATCGGCACCCTCGGCCTCGGCCGGCCGGACGTCCTGGGCTGGTCCATGGGCAGCATGATCGCCCAGGCCCTCGCGGTGCTCCACCCAGGCCAGGTGAACCGCCTGATCCTGTGCGCCAGCTACCCGGGCAACGGAAGGACAGTACGCCCATCCCAGCAGGCGATCAACGCGCTCAACAGCGGCGATCAGCAAAAGGTCATGGCCGTCCTGTTCCCCGCCGGCCAGACCGCCGCGCAATACACCTACATCGAAGCGACCTCCAGCTACCCAGCCGCCCCCGCTGCCCCGGCCGACATCGTGACCGCCCAAGGCCACGCCGTGGACCAGTGGTGGGCCGGAACCGACCCTGCAGGCCAGCATGCCGCCAACATCGCCGTCCCCACGCTTATCGCCGACGGCACCGCCGACCAGCTCGACCCGCTCGCCAACAGCCACACCCTCGCCCGCCTGATCCCCGGCGCCAAGCTGACGCTGTATCCCGACGCCGGCCACGCCTTCCTGTTCCAGGACCAGGCAGCCTTCGTCCCCCTGATCGAATCATTCCTCGGCTGAGGACCCGTGGCGCCGACGATGCTGATTGCTCCGTCCTCAGGGCGCGGCCGGGTCTATCCGCGGATCGCCCGGGCAAAGCTGGACACCCTCGTCAAGGGACGCCGAACTGGCCATAAGCCGGCTCTGGGACTGGAGCCGCCACGGCCCGTTCGGGATAAAAAGGGGCGAGGGAACCGCGGCGGGACCGAGCATGCGGGCGGGCCGGGTCACGGCGCGTGTGCGCCGTCCCGACCCAGGGAACGGTTAGCGCATGACAGAACCTTCGCCTTACATTGACGTCGCCAACCTGCCGGCGCCCGCCGAGGGCATCGTCGTGACCCTGTTCATCACCGTCCGCAGCGTGGCGCGGTCCCGGGACTTCTACTCGCGCATCCTGGGCGGCACCGTGGTCCTCGAGGAGAACCCGTGCATCGTCAAGCTGTCCAACTCGTGGATCCTGATGAATCCCGGCGGGCCGCCCACCCCCGACAAACCAGGCATCTCGGTGGTCAACTACGAGCCAGGCGACACCACCTCGATCTTCCTGAACCTGCGGGTCGCTGACATCCAGGCCTGCTACGAGGAATGGAAGTCCAAGGGAGCGGAGTTCGTCACGCCGCCGATCGACCGCGAGGCGGAGATCCGCTGCTACATGCGAGACCCGGACGGCTACATGATCGAAGTCGGCCAGGCCACGGGCGTGCTGCACGGCCAGCTCGCCAAAAAGCGGTCGGCGGACCTCCCCGGCTGAGGTCCCCGCGTCGCAGCCCTCGCCCGGACCCGCCTCACGGGCGGACCAGCGCTTTGCCGAGCTTCGCGCCATCGAGCAGCGAAAGGAGGGCCTGCGGCGCGCTTTCCAGGTCGTCGAACATCGTCACGTCGGAATGCAGTGTCCCGTCCTGCACTAGCGGGAGTACTGCCTCCTCGAATGCGGCCCGCCGGTGCAGGTGATCGAGGACCAGGAAGCCCTCGAGTCGAAGGCGCTTGATGATCAGCTGCGGGAGGTTCCCGGGCCCGGGTCCGGGCGGCTTTCCGTAGCCTGAGATCATCCCGCAGATAGCGGCCCGGCCGCCCGTGCGCAGAAGGTCGATCGCTGCCTCCAGGTGGCCGCCGCCGACGTTGTCGAAGTAGAGATCGATGCCGTCGGGCGCAACCCCGCGCAGCTGCTCGGCGAGGTGACCGGCGCGGTAGTCTACGGCGGCGTCCAGCCCGAGTGCGTCGGTGAGGTAGCGCGCCTTCTCGGCGCCCCCGGCGGATCCGATCACCAGCGAGGCACCGCGGGCCTTCGCCAGCTGGGCCGCCACCGAGCCGACGGCACCGGCTGCGGCCGATACCCAGACCCGGTCGCCCGGTTGCATCCGCGCGACGTCGACCAGGCCGACGTAGGCGGTCAGTCCCGGAGCGCCCAGGACATGCAGCCACGTGTGGGGCGGCAGACCGCTACGCGGCTGGATGCGGATCCCCTCACTGGCGTCCACTACAGCGTAGTCACGCCACCCTCCCCAGCAGAGCGCCCAGTCGCCTTCCGACCACCCATCCGCGCGAGATTGCACGACTCGGCCGACAGCCCTCGCCTCCACCGCGGCTCCGAGGTCGAAGGCCGCCGCGTAGGTGTCCACCGAGAGCCGCGGGATCATCGACGGGTCCACGCTGAAACAGTCGGCCCGGACAAGCAGCTGGCCCGGCGAGAGCGCTGGCAATTTCCGCTCGACGAGCGTAAAGCACCCCGGCTCGATCCGTCCCTGCGGCCGGCGCGACAGCACCAGCTCACGGGCGGTCACCATCGCCACTCCCCGGGGAGCACCGCACGACGGGAAGCGTGATGCGCGCGGCAGCGCTCGCGGGTATCGGTGGGCCGCTCGCCGAACCGCTCGCGGTAGGCGTTGCTGAACGTGCTCGCGTTGCTGAACCCTGACGAGCGGGCGACGTTAGCGACGGTGCGGTGGTCCCAGCCGGGTTGCTGGAGCCTCAGCCGGGCGAGCTCGAGCCGTTCTTCCCGGATCAGCATCGAGGGCGTCGTCCCGATGCGCTGCAGCCGCGCCTGGATCTGGCGCAACGACCAGCCCAGCTCTGCTGCGACCGCCGCGCCGGTCAGTGAGACATCATGGGCGTTCGCGCGCACGAAGCAACGGATCGTGCCGACGAGGTCGTCCTGGGTCTCGTACACCGGCGGCAGCAGCGCCCCTCCGCAGGCGAGGCACAGCAGGTCCACGGCCCGGTCGGCGACGGCATCGAAGCCCAATCCGTCGATCGTGTGCGCCTGGCTGCGCAAGCTGGCCAGCAGATCGACCACGATGCGCCCCATGCCGCGCTCGGCGTTCAGCCCGACGGTGCGGGTCAGCAGTCCGCCTATGCGGGCATCCACCCGGGCCCGCGGGATCACCAGGGCAAGACACGAGAAATTGTCGCTGTGCCACATATCCATGGGCGCATCGAGGGTGGCGAGCGCTAGGCCGCCGGGTTCGAGCGTGAGGGCGGTGTCGGCCTGCCGGATTACCATCGAGCCTGTCACCGGCGCCAGCAGCTCGTAGGCCCCGTGCGGATGTCGCCGGACGTCAGTGCCCGAGCGCTTGATGGACTCCTCGTCGCCCCACCACCGCACCAGCTGGTAGGCCTCGGTGTGCTGGTGCTCGATGCGCCCCCGGTAGTCGGCGCGCATCCGGAACGCCATCCGGCTATGGATCGAGGAAACGAGTTCACTCCACCATTCGGCACGATCGGTCATCGCCACATCGCTGCAGCGGTATGCGTCAAGTGCGTACACTACGGACCTCACTCGCCCGAGTCTCGCCGCCAGGATAGCGCCGGCGCCTGTACGAGCGGTTCCCAGAGCCCGCCCTCAGTGTCTCACCATGTCCAGTCGTAGGCCGCGCCGGCACGTTGCGCGAGCGGCTTGAGCATCCTCTGCTCGAAGACCGTGACGGTGTCGTAGCCCTCGACCGGCGCGGCGGCGATGACCCGGCCGAATAGCTCCGGGTCCAGGTGCGGCTCCGGGATGCCCGCCGCGATCGCGTACCGCTGAAGATGGTTGCGGAGAAACTCGGAGTTGCACGGCGGCATCGCGAAGTGTGCCGGATGGGACATTGCTTCTGGCAACGGAACGAACTCGACACCGCTCTCGACGAACGCATTCAGGATCGTGCCGAGCGTGTCGGTCGCGATGGCAGTGCCGTGGATCAGCCAGATCAGCGGGATGTCCTGACCGAACAGCCGCCGGGCCAGCTGCGCGTGTGCTGCCAGCTGGCCGACCGCAGAAGAGACGTAGGTCTCCTGCAACATCCGCTTGGCGTCCTCGTCCTCAGATACCACGGCGCGGTAATAGGGGATGATCCAGGTGAAGTCGCCGAACCACGCGGTTATCGGTGCGTTCCGGTAACCGGACGCCCGAAGATGGTCCTCCACCCGGCCGCGCTTGCTCTCGGTCTCGCCGGCCATGTCCATCGCGTACCGGAAGTAGCGCTCGGGAGCCATCGCGATGAGGTTGCCGATGAGCCCCTCGGCTTTGTCGATGTCCGCGCAGTACTGGTCCCCCGACATCCACCGCAGCGGGGCGTGCAGGTGCGTGTGATTGCCCAGGTGGTGCCCGGCCTCGACCCAGGCCTCCCACGCGGCCATCAGGCTGGGGTCCGAATCGAGGCGATGGGTGTGGGAGAACCCGTATACGCCCGTGAGGCCGTGGTCGGCGAGCGTGGCGGCGATCGACTTGGTGATGCCCAGCGGCGTGATGCTGTCCGGCATCGGCACGCCGTCCCAGAGCACGAAGTCGTCGACCGTCACTGCAACCTTGACGGCACCCTCCGGTGAGATGTTCGACATGGGAGATTCCCTTCGACTCCAGCCACCTTGACGGTTCTCACGAGGCTAGGAAGCCGGGCCGATCACGTCTTGTCGGAGCGCGCAGCGTACTTTCCGCTTGCGCACAGTCCTCTGCCCGTGCGCGCTGAATCCGCGGCGCGGCCGCATCGGCTGACTGCGCTGCGCTGCGCTAGTCGCGGCGAGTGCCTCTGGCTATGAGCCACACGACGATGAAGACGGCCATCGCGATCAGCCCGACGATGAGAAACGTCTTGAACGTTGCGAAGATCCCGCCGGCGGCCGTGACGGCAAGCCAGACGGCGAGGATCGCGCCGAGGATTATCCCGATGATCCGGCCCATGTCCCCAGTATGCGCCCGGCGCCCCCGCAGCAGGCTCGGGTCAGCCGATCTGTTCGGCCAGGGCGACGACGATGGCGACGTTGTCCATCCGCTGAATGGTCATGTCGGCCAGACTACGGCCGGGCCGGCGCTCCTTGCTGTCCCAGCAGCGAGGACAGCGCGGTGCGCAGCGCTTGCTCCGGGTCGTCCGGTAGCGTCGCTGAGCGCCAGCCGATGAACTTGTCCGGCCTGACCAGCAAGGCCCCGTCCTCTTCGACCTCGCGGCCGCGCGCCCAGTCGTAGTAGATGTCGGTGACCTTCCGGCCAGGGCCGATAATGACGGTCTCCAGCGGGATCCGGAGGTCGTGACTGACCTTGGCTGCGGCCGCCTGCCAGGCGTCGCCGGCGATGCCGGTGATCAACGTGAACCTCGTGTACGGCGCCAGGTCCAGGGTGGAGACCTTGTGCGTGGCATCGCCGACCCAGGCGTGCGGCAGGTGCGACCCGGGCACGGTGGACGGCTGGTAGTACAGCTCTGGGTCGCGGGTCGGGGTTGGCCTCGCCGAACCGTCTCCGACGATCGCGGCCGACTCGTAGAACTGACCGAGGTCGACTCCGTGCGCGTTGAACTCGTAGTTCTTAAGCTCCATCGCCGCTACAAGGGCCGCTCGCTTCGCCGCGCCCTGCGGGGTGTTGGCCTTGCGCTCTTCGATCTGCTGGCGCATCTCCTCTTCGGTCTCGGCGTCGGTCAGCCCGAGCACCTCGAAGAACTGGCCGAACTCGCGGCTGCTCTGGTTGGCCCTGCGCACGATCTGCTTCGCAACGGGGGCGCGCTCGGTCGAGTAGGTCTCAAGGAGTCCCGGGCCCGCGTAGCCGCGCAGCACGGCAGCGAGCTTCCAGGCGAGGTTGTAGGAGTCTTGCACGGACGTGTTAGAGCCCAGGCCGTTGGACGGCGGATGGCGGTGGACGGCGTCCCCGGCGCAGAACGCGCGGCCCTGCTGCAGGCGGGTCGCGTACATCTCGTTGTTGCCCCACAGGCTCGTGCCGGTGATCTCGACGTCAAGGTCGGGGAGGCCGAGCAGGTTGCGGACGATCTTGGTGGCTGCCTCGTCGTCGATGACGGGCGCGGGCTGGCTGATGTCGTAGCCCCAGACGATCAGCCACTCGTTCCATGGCCGGATCATGCGGACCAGGCCGGCGCCGATGCCGCCGACGTCGCTGCCCGGCTGGATGACCCAGTAGAGGACGGACGGGCGGGTCTGCACGTGTGCGGAAATATCAGCTTTGAAGGTGATATTCATGGAGCCGGCGATGTCCATGGCTCCTTCCATGGGCAGGCCGATGTCCTCGGCCACCTTCGAGCGCGCGCCGTCCGCGCCGATCAGGTACTTCGCGCGGATCGTGTACACGGCGCCAGTCAGCCGGTCGCGAACCTTGACGTCCACGCCCTCGTCGTCCTGCGCGAGCGACAGGTACTCGGTCGAGAACCTGGCCTGGGTGCCGCGAGCGGCGGCGTTCTTGACCAGGATCGGCTCCAGGTAGGTCTGCGGGATGTCGCAGATCAGGCAGGGCGAGGCGAGCTGGTAGTCGGCCTCACGCGCGGGGTGCGTGCCCCAGGTGCGGATCCGGCCGATCTCCTCCCCGGCGATCGACGTGCAGAACACCGTGTCGCCGACGAGTGCGTGCGGGGTCGCGTCCGCCAGCACCTGGTCCTCGATGCCGAGATCGCGGAAGATCTCCATCGCCCGCTGGTTTGTGATGTGCGCCCGCGGCGTGTTCGCGGTCCAGCGGTACTTGGTGATCATGATGTTGGGCACGCCGAGCGTGGACAGGGCCAGTGCCGCCGCGCCGCCCGCCGGGCCGGAGCCGACGATGAGCACGTCGGTTTCCACCGTGGTCCCGCTCGGAATCTCAGTCTCGTCGCGTCCGTCGTCGAAGTCAGGCATGACGCGATTGTCGCCGACGTGGCGGCCAACCCCAACGGTATCGGCCACAGTCGTGCCCTACCATTTCGGCATGCCTGCCAACGATCGTCTCGAACGCTTCGCTGACCTGGTCGTCCGGGTCGGGGCCAACGTGCAGCCCGGGTCGTTCGTCCTGCTTCGTACTGATATCGCTCACCTGGAGATCGCCCGTGCGGTGGTAGAGCGCGCGTACGTGGCCGGCGCCTCTTGGGTCGAGGTCGACTGGTCAGACGGCCCGATCCGGCGCTCGCAGCTCACCCACGCGGACATCGAGAGGCTGACCAGGACACGCCCGTGGGTGATTGAGCAGACCAGGGCGTGGGCGGCCGAGCGGGGCGTCTGCATCACGCTCGTCGGCGATCCTGACCCGCACCTGCTCGACGATGTCGATCCGGCGAAGGCGGCCGCGCTCCCGCTCGAAGAGGCCAGGGCCTACCGGGAGGCGATCATCGGGCAGCAGCTGCGCTGGACGGTGGTCCCGGCGCCCAATCCGGGGTGGGCGCAACAGGTCTTCGGCGAACCAGATCTGGAACGCCTCTGGGAAGCGGTCGCGACGGCGATGCGCCTCGACGAGCCCGATCCGGTCGCCAGCTGGCGGGAGCGCACCGCGGAACTGGCCGCCCGAGCCCGCGCGCTGGACGCTCTGGACCTGACCGAGGTGCGCTACCACGGCGCGGATACGGATCTGACGGTCGGGCTGGTGCCGAACGCTCGATGGACCGGCGGCTCTTTGGGCGACCCGGATGGCATCACGTACATGCCGAATATTCCGACTGAGGAGGTCTTCACGAGCCCCGACCGGCGCCGCGCCGACGGCGTGATCAGCCTGACCAAACCGGTGATCATCGGCGGCCTGGTGGTCGAAGGCCTGAAGGTCACGTTCGGCGCAGGGCGCATCACCGACGTCACCGCCACCTCGGGCGCCGAGACGGTGCGGGCTCAGCTCGACACCGACGAGGGCGCTCGCAGCCTCGGTGAGGTCTCGCTCGTTGACCGGGACTCGCGGGTCGCGAAGGCCGGCCTCCTCTTCCATAACATGCTGTTCGACGAGAACGCCGCCTGCCACGTCGCGTGGGGACAAAGCTTCCCGTTCTCGGTGGTCGACGGTCTGGCGATGAGCAACGAGGAGAGGTACGAGATCGGGCTCAACCGCTCGGCCGTGCACACCGACGTCGTGATCGGCGGCGCGGGTCTGACCGTCACCGGTACGGGCCCGAAGGGGACATCAGAGATCATCCGCGACGACGAGTGGGTCCTCGGGATTCAGCGTTGACGTCCCATCCTCGGCACGCTCGGGCCCTTACTGACCAGTGACGGTTTACCGATCCGCGAACACTTCGCTGAGCCGACCGGTGTGGACGTCAAAGACGAACCCCCTGACCGGAACGTCCGGCGAGATCCATGGATGTGACCTGGCCTTCTGGATCTGCTCCTTGGTGTTCGCCTCGGCGTCGGTGAAGCTGTAGAACCTGGCCGG
>PLDT01000150.1:4893-9885 GCA_003136255.1 Actinomycetota bacterium | reverse complement strand
AGCGGGGCGCCGTTGTGGAACTTGACGCCCTGGCGGATCTTGAACGTCCAGACGTCGGCGGAGGAGTTCGCCGACCAGCTTTCCGCGAGCACCGGCGACAGGTTCAGGGTCTGGCCGGATAGGGTCAGGTACTCACCGGTCTGCGCCAGCATGTCGAGCCCGCCCTGGTCGGCCACGGTGATCGGGTTGATCGCCGCGGTCGGCGTGGTGATGCCGGCCCGGATCACCGCGCCGGGCGCGCCGGCCGCCGAGCTAGACGACGAGGCCGACGACGAGGCCGACGAGCCCGACGACGACGCTGAGCTGCCGCAGGCCGCGAGGACCGACCCGAGCACCGGAACGGAAATGCCGACCACCGTGGCCCGGCGGATGAAGTCGCGGCGGGACAACCGCCCGGCGGCGAACTCGTCGATGATGTGGTTGGCGATTTCACCCTGGCCCTGGCGCAAGCGCCCGAGCCGGCGGTGGTCGATGTTACGTGTCACGAGGAGCCTCCCTGATGCGGGACGGATTCATTTAGCTGGATGGTTCGCAGTTCAGAAAGCGGGATGTGGCAGCGGATCAAGTGACCGGGCTCACCCTCGAGCAGCAGCGGCTCGGTGGATTCGCAGATGCCGGTCGTCAGCCGGCGCGGGCACCGGGTATGGAACACACAGCCGCTCGGCGGATCGGCCGCCGACGGGATCTCGCCGGTCAGGCGGATGCGGGACGGGCGCTCGCCGTCGAGCGAAGGCACGGCCGAGAACAGCGCCTCGGTGTACGGATGATGCGGCCCGGCGAACACCGTCTCGGACGGCCCGACCTCCATCACCCGCCCGAGGTACAGCACCACGATGCGGTCCGACAGGTACCTGACCAGGCCCAGGTCGTGCGAGATGAACAGGTAGGTGACCTGCTCGGTGGTCTGCAGGTCAGCCAGCAAGTTGAGGATGGCGGCCTGCACCGACACGTCGAGCGCCGAGGTCGGCTCGTCGCAGACCACCATCTCGGGGCCGCCGGCGAACGCGCGCGCGATCGCGACCCGCTGCTTGAGCCCGCCGGACAGCTGGCTGGGTCGCAGCGACAGGTGCCGGTCCTCCAGCCGCACCGAGGTGATCAGCTGCTCCAGCCGGTCGCGAAGCCGGGCACCCGACAGCCCGGCCAGACGGGAGAGCGGCCGGCTGATCAGGGCCCGCACCGTGTGGCGCCGGTTGAGCGCCGAGTCCGGGTTCTGGAACACGATCTGCAGCGCGCGCAGGACCGACCGCGGCCGCCGCCGCGCGTCCGGGTTGAGCGGCGCGTCGTGCAGGGTCACCACCGAGCCCTGGTCCGGCGCGATCAGCCCGAGCAGGACGCGGGCCAGCGTGGTCTTCCCGCTACCCGACTCGCCGACCAGCCCCAGCGTCTCGCCGCGCTGGATGGACAGGTCCACCCCGGACAGGGCCCGGATGTTCCCCCCGAACGTCTTGGACAACCCCTCGACCACCACCAAGGGCCCACCATCGGCCGAGGAAACACCATCAGCACCGTCGGCACCGGAAGCCGACGGGATCGAGGCGGGGGTGGCCCGGGGCAGGTCCGGAGCCTGCTCGTGGAAGTAGCACCGCGAGGTCCGCACGTCGCTGACCGCGAAGAACGGCGGCGCCGCCGTCCGGCACCGGTCCTGGGCCAGCGCGCACCGCGGGGCGAAGATGCAGCCGGTCAGGCCGCTCCCGGGCGTGGGCAGGAAACCGGGGATGGTGTCCAGGCGGTCGGCGTCCTTGCGCTGCCCGCGCCGCGGGATGCAGCGCAGCAGCCCGACCGTGTACGGGTGCCTCGGATCCGCGAAGACCGCACCCGCCGGGCCTTGCTCGATCAGTTCGCCCGCGTAGAGCACCCCGACCCGGTCGCACATCTTGGCGATCACGGCCAGGTTGTGGCTGATGAACAGCACGGAAGTCGCAAACTCAGAACGCAGCGTAGCGACCAGGTCCAGCACCTCGGCCTCGACGGTCGCGTCCAGCGCGGTGGTCGGCTCGTCCAGGATCAGCAGCGAGGGCGAGACGGCCAGCGCCATCGCGATGACCACCCGCTGCGCCATCCCGCCGGACAGCTCGTGCGGGTACCGCTGCATGACCCGGCCCGGGTCGGAGATCTGCACCTTGCGCAGCATGTTCTCGGCGGACTCAGAAGCGTCACCGGATGACTGGCCCGCAAGCTCGAACACCTCGGCGATCTGCCGCCCGACCCGCAGCGACGGGTTCAGCGCCCGCCCGGGTTCCTGGTACACCATCGAGACCGTATGGGCCCGCAGGTCCCGCAGCGCGCCCTTGCCCATCGACAGCGGGTCGAGCCCGTTGATGCTGATCGTCCCCTTGCTGACCCGGCCGTTGCGGGGCAGGTACCGGACCAGGGCCAGCGCGACCGTGGACTTTCCCGACCCGGACTCGCCGACCAGCCCGTAGGACTCGCCGCGCCCGATGCTGAACGACACGTCCCGCAGCACCACCCGGTCCTGCCCCCGCACCCGGTAGGTCACGTCCATGTGCTGTACCGCCAGGGCCAGCTCGGCGTCGGATGACGTCGGCAACGCCAGCGAGGCATCAGGGGAGCTCATGACGCCAGCACCTGCTCGATCGCGTCCGTGATCAGGTTGACCGCGATCACCAGCGAGGCGATGGCCAGCGCGGGGAACAGGACCTGCCACCAGTACCCCGCGGTCAGGCCGACGTAGTCGGCCGCGATGTCCGCGCCCCAGTCCGGGGTGGGGGGCTGTATGCCGAAGCCCAGGAACGACAGCGTGGCCACGGTGAACACCGCGTAGCCCAGCCGGACCGTGAACTCGACCAGGATGGCCGGCATGACGTTGGGCAAGATCTCGCCGAACATGATCCGGGCCGGGTTCTCGCCCAGCAGCCGGGCGGCGGCCAGATAGTCCAGGTGTCGCTCGGCCAGTACCGCGGCCCGGACCGTGCGCGCGATCAGCGGCGTGAACACGAAGCCGATCACCACGATCAGCGTGGTCGTGGAATGGCCCACCGCGACCAGGAACAGGAAGGCGATGATGAAGCTGGGCAGGGCCAGCACCGACTCCACGAGCCGCCCGGCGATCAGGTCGAACGCCCCGCCGAAGTAGCCCATGGCCAGGCCGAGGGCGGTGCCCACGATGGTGCCCAGGATGGTGGCCAGCGGGGTGATGATCAAGATGTCCTGGGCGCCGACGATGATCCTGGATAGCACGTCCCGGCCCAGCGGGTCGGTGCCGAACCAGTGCGCCCCCGACGGCCCGGTGTTGACGTCCAGCAGCTGCTGGGCCAGCGGGTTGTACGGCGCGATCGCGTGCCCGAAGATGGCGCAGACGACCCAGAACACGATGATGGCCGCGCCGGCCAGGAACGTCGCCTTGCGGACCAGCAGGCTCCACTGGGCCGGCGTGGCCCGGGCCGCGGCGGTCACCGCCACGGCAGAGCCGGGCCCGAGCGTGGTACCCGCCGGGTCCAGCGGATCGGCGGCGACGTCAGTCATTGCCGCCCCCGATCCTCAGCCGCGGGTTGAGCGCGATCAGCAGCAGGTCCGCGCCCAGCGTGGCCAGCACGTAGACCACCCCGATGACGAGGATCCCGGCCTCCAGCATCGGGAAGTCCTTGCCCTGGGCGGCCTTGAAGATCAGGTCCCCGACCCCCTGGTAGTTGAACAGCGTCTCCACCACCACCAGGCCGCCGATCAGGTACCCGGTCTGGGTCGCGATGACCGTGATGGTGGGCAGCAGCGAGTTCCGCAGGACGTGCCGGCGGATCACCGTGAACCGCGGCAGGCCCTTCAGGATCGCGGTGCGCGTGTAGTCGGCGTTCAGCGCCTCGATGGTCCCCGCCCTGGCCATACGGGCAATGTACCCGAATAGAACAAAGACGAGTGGTATAGCCGGCAATATGAGATGCCGAAATTGACTCCCGACGCTCGCGCCCGGCCCTGCCGCGGCGGTGACCGGCAGCACCTTCAGCCCTATGCCGAACACCACGATGAGCACGATCCCGGACACGAACTCGGGCACGGTGGCCAGCGAGAGCCCGGTCACCGAGATGATCCGGTCCACCGGCCGGCCCACGTTCAGCGCGGCGATCACGCCGCCGGTGATGCCCAGGGGCACCACCACGACGAACGCCAGCAACGCCAGCTTCACCGAGTTGATCAGCGCGGCCCCGATGAAGGGCGCGACCGCCGACTGGTAGGTGTACGACTCGCCCAGGTTGCCGTGCACGGCCCCGCCGATCCAGGACAGGTACCGGGTGATCAGCGGCTTGTTCACGCCGAGCTGGGTGTCCAGGGCGTGCACCGCGCTCTGCGCCGCGAACGGCCCGAGGATGGCGCGACCGGGATCACCTGGGAGAACCTGCCCGGCCAAGAATACGATCAGGCTGAGGATGAACAGCGTCAGGACCATCAGCCCGAGACGCTTCAACAGGAACGTTGCCATCGCTGGCCTCCTCGATGCCGGGCCGCTCTCGGCGGAACGTTCCAGAGCAGCCGAGCCTAGCTCAGTTATAGAGGGGTGAGCAATCAATGACGATCAGCCTGAATGGAAGTGACCTGACTGTTACGCAGGTCGTGGCCGTGGCCCGGCACGGCGAGGCCGTCGTGCTGGCGCCCGAGGCGCTCACCGCGATGGCGCGGGCACGCGCGGTGGTGGCCGAGGTGCTCGAGGCGGGGACGCCGGTCTACGGCCTGACCACCGGCGTCGGCGAGCGCAAGTCGTTCGTGCTCGACCCGGCCGAGCGCCGCAAGTTCAACCAGCGCCTGGTGCTGAACCACCGCATCGCCCAGGGCGACGCGGCCCCGGCCGACGTGGTGCGCGGCGCGATGGTGTGCCTGGCCAACAGCTACGCCAAGGGCGTGACCGGGGTCCGGCCCGAGCTGGCCCAGATGATCGTCACGCTGCTGAACGAGGGCTTCGCGCCGCCGGTGCGCCGGCTCGGCTCGGTCGGCCAGGGTGACCTCGGCCCGATGGCCGACCTCGCGCACGGGCTCATCACCCGC
>PLDT01000150.1:0-4862 GCA_003136255.1 Actinomycetota bacterium | reverse complement strand
CCGCACATCCACGGCGCGGCCCGCGACGCGCTGGGCTACGCCCAGACCATCCTGCAGCTCGAGCTCAACTCCTCCCAGTCCAACCCGGTGGTCGTCACCGCCGAGCGGCGGATCGTGTCGGTCGGGAACTTCGACATCGGCCCGCTCGCGGCCGCCCTTGACTTCGCCCGGATCGCGCTGGCGCCGGTGGTGACCAGCGCGAACGAGCGAGCGGTCAAGCTCCTCCAGGCCCCCTTCTCGGGCCTGCCGGCCGGCCTGGCCGCCGCCTTCGCCACGCCCGACGACGCGCTGTCCGAGCTGGCCACCTCCGGCCAGGCCATCACCGTTGAGGCCCGCACCCTGGCCCACCCGGTCTCCTACGAGCTGGCCAGCTCGGTCAAGGGCGAGGGCATCGAAGACCGGGCCACGATGGCGCCGCTGTCGGCCCGCCGCCTGGCCGACATGGTCGCCCTGTGCACCCGCGTCGCGGCCATCGAACTGGTCGTCGCCGCCCAGGCCATCGACCTACGTGCCATCGGTGGTTCTCATGGGCAGGGCGCACTGGGCCTGGGCACCGGCCGCGCCTACCGGATGGTCCGCGAGCTGGTCCCGTTCACCCAGGCCGACGGCACGCTGCCCGCCGACCTGGAGCCCCTGGTCGAGCTGGTCTCCCGCGGTGACCTGCACCCAGGCGAGCCAAGAATAACAATTGACCGAACGGCCGTCGGTGCCAGCCTCGAGTCCCTGCGTGCCACCCGGGCTGCCGTCCGCGACTAGAGCTCCTTGGCGAACTCCTGGTAATGCCGGCTGATCCGTTCGCTGGTCCCGAAGAAGGCGTGCCGGCTCATATCCGCGCTGAACCTGCTGGCCGGCGGCGTGCGGCCGAGGGCCTCGGCCATCGCGCGGACGTGGTGGGGTGCGCAGCCGCAACAGATGCCGAAGTAGTTGACTCCGAGCGCAGCCGCCGCCGTCGTGAACGCGCCCATCTCGTAGCGGTTGGCCAGGAACGGGTCCAGCGCGGTCGGGAACGGCCGCCCCTCCGGGATCAGGTCGCAATTCGGGTCGGTGAGCGATTGGAACGTCGGCTCGGCCTCGGTCGTGCGGTACGGCACCGGCAAGGCGGCGATGTAGCCGTCGCACGCGGCCCGGATTTCACCCAGAAGCGGCAGCATGGTGGCGGGCCCGCGCTGGCAGTTCAGCCCGATCACGTCGGCCCCCGCGTCTTGCAGGCGACGGCATGCCTCGCCGACCGCGTCGCCCCCGCGGAGGACGGGCTGCTGGTGAATACTGAGTGTGACCACCGCATCGAGGCCGTGCGCCTTGATCGCTTCCAGCGCGAGCAAGGCCTCGCCGGGATAGTCGATGGTCTCGGCGATGACGAAGTCGACGCCCGCCTCGGCGGCCCACCCGACCTGCTCGGCGAACATGTCGCGGACGACCTGATGTGTCGCGGGATCGTCCGGGTCGTAGACGTTGGTGTTGCAGATATTGCCGGCCACCAGCGAGTCGTGCTCGGCGCCGACCTCCTTGGCGATACGCAGCGCCTGCCGGTTCAGCAACTCCAGGTCGCCCTCGCGGCCGATCACCGCCAGCTTCTCGCGGTGGGCGTAGTAGGTGAAGGCCTCAACCACGTCCGATCCGGCGTGCACGTATTCTCGGTGCAGCCCGGCCACCATATCGGGCTCCTCGAGCACCACCTCTGGAACGAACGCCCCGGCCTGCAGGTAGCCGCGCCGCTCGAACTCGAACAAATACCCCTCAGCGCAGATCACCGGTCCGGCCGCGAGCCGATCGAGAAGCCTGCCCATCGCGACACCTCCAGGTCTTATAGTCGGCAAGGTCCTATAGTCGGAACGACTGTACCGGGAAAATTGACACGCAGGGATACTTCGATGAAATCCTCCGCGCAGGTAGTCGTCATCGGCGGCGGTGTGGTTGGCGCCTCGGTCCTGTACCACCTCACCGAGCTGGGCTGGACCGATGTCGTGCTCGTCGAGCGCAAGGAGCTCACCGCCGGCTCGACCTGGCACGCCGCGGGCGGCATGCACACGCTCAACGGTGACCCTAATGTCGCGAAGCTGCAGCAGTACACCGTCGGGCTGTACCGGGAAATCGAGCGGCGCTCCGGCCAGAACTGCGGCATCCACATGAATGGCGGGCTGACGCTGGCCAGCGACCGGGAGCGGATGGACTGGCTGCGGATGGCCCAGGCCCGCGGCCGCTACCTCGGCATGGATATGGAGATCATCTCGGCGGCCGAGGCCAAGGCGATGTTCCCGCTGCTGGAGGAGCAGTACTTCATCGGTGCCCTCTTCGACGCGGCCGAGGGTCACGTCGACCCGACCGGGGTCACCCGGGCCTACGCCGGCTGCGCGCGGCAGGCCGGCGCCGAGATCTACCAGCACACCTGGGTGAGCGACCTTCGTCAGCGCCCCGACGGCACCTGGGACGTCGTCACCGACGCCGGGGAGATCCACGCCGAGCACATCGTCAACGCCGGCGGCCTGTGGGCCCGTGAGGTGGGCCGGATGATCGGCCTGGAACTGCCCGTGCTCGCGATGGAGCACATGTACCTGATCACCGAAGACATGGCGGAGGTGGCCGAGTACAACGCGGCCACCGGACACGAGCTGCCGATGGGCATGGACTTCGACGGCGAGCTCTACATCCGCCAGGAGGGCGGCGGGATGCTGCTCGGCACGTACGAGCAGGCGTGCGTCCCCTGGTCGCCCCGCGCGACGCCGTGGACCTTCGACCAGCAGTTGCTGGCCCCCGATCTCGAGCGGATCGCCCCGTCGCTGGAGATCGCGTTCAAGCACTATCCGGCGCTGGCCAGCGCGGGGATCAAGAACGTGATCAACGGGCCGTTCACCTTCTCGCCGGACGGCAATCCGCTGGTCGGCCCGGTGCCCGGCGTGCGCAACTGCTGGGTGGCCTGCGCGGTGATGGCCGGCTTTTCGCAGGGCGGCGGGGTTGGCCTCACCCTCGCGCGCTGGATGGTCGAGGGCGATCCGGGTGAAGACATCTGGGCGATGGACGTGGCCCGCTTCGGCAACTGGGCGAGCCTGGCCTACACCAATGCCAAGGTGCGNNCGGCCGCTGCACACCACGCCCGTCTATGACCGGCTCGCCGCCCACAACGCGGTATGGGGCGCGAGCTTCGGGCTCGAGCATCCCCTGTGGTTCCAGCGGCCGGGGTCCGAGCCGCGCGAGGACGTGACGTTCCGTCGCTCCAACGCCTTCCCGGTCGTCGCCGAAGAATGCACCACGGTGCGCGAACGCGTCGGGCTCACCGAGTGCTCCAACTTCGCCAAGTACCGCGTGACCGGCGCCGGCAGCGCCGGCTGGCTGCAGCGGCTGTTCACCAACCGGCTGCCGCGGGTCGGCCGGATCAACCTCACCGCCGCCCTGGATCCCGACGGTCACATCGTCGGGGAGTTTTCCGTGGCACGGGTGGGTACAGACGATTTCTTCCTGTTCGGCTCGCAGATCGCCGAAGCGCATCACTCGCGCTGGTTCGGTGCCCACCTCGCTGACGGGGTGCGGTTCGACGTGCTGGCCTTGTCCCTGGTGGGCCTCTCGCTGGCCGGCCCGGGCGCCCGCGACGTGCTGCAATCGGTTACCGACGCCTCGCTGGCCACCGAGGATTACCCGTTCATGACGTTCCGCCGGATCGACGTCGGGATGATCCCCGCCTATGTCGGCCGGATGACCTACACCGGGGATCTTGGCTACGAGATCTGGGTCGCACCGGAGTGCCAGCGAGCCCTGTTCGACCTGCTGTGGCAGGCCGGGCAGCCCTACGGCATCGGCCTGTTCGGGTTCCGGGCGCTGATGTCGCTGCGCATGGAGAAGGCGTTCGGCACGTGGGCGCGCGAGTACCGGCCGATCTACACTCCGGTGCAGGCGCGCATGCACCGGTCGCTCAAACTTGATCATGACTTCATCGGCCGCGCCGCGGTGGACGCGGAACTGGCCCGCGGCCCGGCTCGGACGCTCGGCTACTTCGACATAACCCCCGATCCGGCGGAACCGGCCGACGTCGTCGGCGACGAGCCGATCTGGCACGCCGGGGCGGTGGTGGGCTGGGTGACGTCCGGCGCGTATGCGCATTACAGCCGGCGCTCGCTGGCGTTCGGCTACGTGCCGACCGAGCTCGCGGTGCCCGGCGCGATGTTCGAGGTGGAGATCATCGGCCAGCGCCGCCCCGCGAGATTGCTATCCGAACCGGTGCTCGACCCGGCGGGCCAGCGCATGCGTGCCTAATGGGGCGCCATCCTGACCTCGAACGACGGGCCGAGCTGCTGGACGAGGTGGTCGGCTACCTCGGCCGGAACGGCATCGCCGGAGTGTCACTGCGGCCAGTTGCCCGCGCCCTGGGTGTGTCGGTCAACGCGCTGGTGCATCACTTCGGCAGCAAGGACGAACTGGTGGTCGCCGCGTTGCGGCGGGCCGCTGAGATTCAGCGAGGAGTCGAGGGGCGGTGGCGGCGGCAGGTACCTCACCTGTCCACGGCGGACCTGCAGCGGCGCTGGTGGCGGTGGATCAACCGCAGCCCGGAGCACTTGGCGCTGGTGCGACTGGGTCTCGAAGCCGCCACGCTGGACGCCACGGTCAGCGGTCTGCCCGGTGATGTGCGCGCGGAGCAGATCTCGTTTTGGCGCGAGGACATCGCCGACCGCCTAGTCGCTGACGGCATCAGGCCCGAGGACGCCGAACGCGAGGCATCGCTGGTCAAGGCGACGTTCACCGGCCTGGTGCTTGACCTGCTAGCCACCGGTCACCGCAAGCGCCTCACCGACGCCCTTGAATGCACCCTCAGCCGCCTCGACGCCCTGACCCACTCGGCCCCGTAAGAGTGGCCGCCGACCCGAGGCCATCGC